>JASBTC010000443.1 GCA_030148625.1 Sphingobium sp.
GTTCGGCAAGACTTTTAAAGGAGACCACCAATGGCAATGTCCGGAGGCACCGACGACGGCTCCCCGATGATGGAGATGAACACGACGCCGTTGATCGACGTCATGCTCGTGCTCCTCATCATGTTCATCATCACCATCCCGATCCAGACCCATGCGGTGAAGATCGACCTTCCGATCGACGATCCGAACGCGCGGCAGAACCCGCCGCCGATCGATCCCGAGAAGAACAAGATCACCATCGACCCCGCGGGCGTGGTTTACTGGAATGGCTCCCCGATCGATCGGGTGACGCTGCGCCAGTATCTCGACCGTACCAAGGTGATGGAGCCCGAGCCCGAGCTGCACTTCCAGCCCGACGCCCAGGCCCGCTACGACACCGTCGATCAGGTGCTCGCGATCATCAAGAAGTCGGAAGTCACCAAAATGGGCTTCGTCGGCAACGAACAGTATCGCGCCTTCTGATCCCGACGGGATTGGGAACAAGAATCGGGGCGGGCCGAAAGGTCCGCCCTTTTTCTTTGGCGTCATCTCTCTTCGCCAGGTCGTAGGCTTTTCGGATGGATAAGGACGCAGACGCTTCGACCATGTTCACCACATCGCTGAACCTGTGCGATCATGGCGCCATGCTCCATTCCGGTGCGGCCGGCGAGGAGACGCTGATTGCACTCGAGCGGATCGCAGCGGCGCTGCCGGTCGATCGTGCCGGGATTCGGCTGCATGGATTGAGCGGGCTTGCCGCTTTGCTGGTGCCCTCGGCGGAGGCCGGCGCGGTCGCCGCCACGGTGCTTGGTCCGCGCGCGCGGCCGGTGCGGGCGATCCTGTTCGACAAGCATGACGGCGCGAACTGGTCGCTTGGCTGGCATCAGGATCGCACGATCGCCGTGCGCACGCGGATCGATGTGCCGGGCTATGGCCCCTGGACGATCAAGGCCGGGCTCCAGCATGTCGTACCGCCCTTCGCGTTGCTCGAGCGCATGGTGACATTGCGCGTGCATATCGATCCGGTGTCGCCCGATAATGCGCCGCTGCTGATTGCGCCGGGATCGCACCGGCTGGGCCGGATCGCGGAGGCGGACATCGATGGCGTGGTGGCCTCGTGCGGGCAGATTGTGTGCCTGGCGGATCGCGGCGATATCTGGGCCTATGCGACGCCGATCCTGCATGCATCGGATGTGACGCGTTCGGCCAGTCGTCGCCGCGTGCTCCAGGTCGATTATTCGGTCGATCGGCTCGACGGCGGGCTGGAATGGCTCGGGGTCTGAAGCGGGTTTCGACGGGGGCTGATGTCGAAACCCGCTTCAGTCTCTCTTTGGGAGTCCTAGAAATTCACCAGCAGGTTGAGCCGCAGGCGATTGACCCAGTCATTGGGCAGGAAGGTCGGGGTGAACAGCGCCGATTTGGGCTTGAAGCGGTAGAAGGTGCCGTTGAGCGTCACATTGGGCAGCAGCATGTAATCGATCAGTGCGGTGTGCTGCTTGTAGTTCGACGCCAGGTCGGTGTTGTCGTGGCTGAACGCGGTGAGCACGGCATCGACGCCTGCCTCGGCATAGCCATAGCCGACGCGCCAGTCGTGGCGCCTGCTGGCGCGGCCGACGAGCAGGTCGACGCCGAAGCCGGTATCCTGGTTGGTGGTCGCGCCGAAATTATGGACATAGTCGCCGACCACTCGGACCGGCCATCTTTCGCCGAAGCCGTTGAAGGTGACGGCGCCGATGACGTCGAGCAGGTCGAAGTCCGAAAGGTAGCGGCCATTGGCGAAGCGGTTGGTGCGGAAATCGCCGGCGTCGCCGCCCGTCATGCTGCGGAGCTGATAGTCGTAATAGCCGGCGGCGAGTTCGAACCGGACCGGTGCGGTCGGTGAGGTCTCAAACTGGAGCTGGCCACCGATCATGTCGCTGTTCGGCCCGGCGACCGACTCGTCGATCAGGAAATAGAGCCCGTTGGCGCGGAGCGACGATCCGCCGCCCAGATCGAACCGGTAGGTCGCGCTGACTCCCTGCGGGCTGACATCGCCATCCCACACCAGTTCGGTGCGCACGAAATTCTGCGGGATCTTGCCGGCGGTGAGCTGGAGATTGCCGAAATTGCCGCGAATGAAGACCTGGTCGAGACTGACCGTCAGATCGTCGTCGAAATTGCCCAGCGTGATGTCCGAGCTATTGGGATCGTCGGGATCGCCGGTGACGAGCTGGCCGCCGAGCGACAGCCAGTTGTTGACGGTATAGGCGGCGCGCAGGCGCGCGCGCAGCACGCCGCGATGGCGGGTGCGCGCATCGCTGTCGCCGAAATTCTGTTCGTAGCGGACACGGAGGTCGCCATTGATTGCGAGCTTCTTCGCGGCGGCCGTTGGCGGGATGCCGGGCGACGAGGCACCGGCGGGATTGACCGGCGCGGCGGGTGAGCTGGCCTGATCGGCCTGCGCCATCTGCCGGCTTGTGATCGCCGCGGACGGTGCCGTGCTCGGGGTAGGGGCGGGGGCGTTCGTCGCGGCGGCGCTTTGCGCAGGGGCCGCATCGGTGCGCGCGGAAACCGTGGCGAGCGCGGATTCAAGCTGCTGGATGCGCGCTGCCGAGGCTTCCTGCTGCGCCTTCAGTTCGGCGATCTGCTGACGCAGCATCTGCAGGTCCGACGCGCTTTGCGCGAAACCCGCGCTGGGCACGAGGCCGAATGCAAGGCCAAGGACGAGCGGCGTCGCCCCGGCCAACAGCCTGTGCTTCAATGTGCGATTGCCAATCACCCGAGCTCTCCCTTGTTTCCGCTGCCCACGCCCAACCGGTTCGCCCCGGTGGTCGAACCCGGCATTCTTGCGATGCCGGACCGGGAAGCGACCCTGGCTGCCTCTAGACCGGCGATCCTGACACCAGACTGACGGCTTTCGTCCAGAATCGATTTAACCGGGGGCAGGAACGGTTTTCCGAGGCCGTCAGGCGCGTCCGGCGAGCACATCGTCGAAAAAGTCGCGCGCCTTGCGGACGACGACGGTCACATCGTGCGCGGCATCGGGCACGATATCGAGCCGGGTCCGCGCGCCATGCGCCGCGAAGGAGTCGGCCAGGCTCCTGATCCGTTCGCCCCGCGTCCGTCCGGCATCGTTGGCGCCCTCGACATAATGGCGGTCGCCGGGGGAAAATGTGATTTCCCAGGTCTCGTCGTCCGATCCGCCGACGACAAAATGCACGGGCAGGTCGCGATAGTCCTGCGGATCGATCTGGATATCGAACAATTCGGGGCAATCGCGGATGCCAACCCACCAGGACCGTTCGAAATCGATGAGCGTCACCGCGCCCGGCGCACCGATCGAAGCGGCGCGGATACGGTCGGGATGCAGGATGGTGAAGCGATGGGTGAAATGACCGCCGCCCGAAAATCCGAACATCAGCACCTTCGCTGCGGAGACGCCGTAGCGCGCGGCAACCTCCTCGATCATGCCGAGCATCACCAGATCGTAGCGGATGTCGCGCTCGGCGATATATTTATACCCGCTCATCTCGCCGTCCTGGAAGATGTTGGCCGGAAACAGCGGGGCCAGGACGATGCAGTTATGATATTCGGCGAATTCGGCGAACATGTCGCGATAGAGCGACTGCATCCGTCCGGTGCCGTGCACCGATACCAGGATCGTCGTGGCATTGTGATCCATCCGATCGAAGCGGTGCGGCACGTACAGCGTGTAGGAGAAACGCGGATCGATTGCCGACGCGTAGATGGTCGTCGGGCCGCTATGATACATGGCATGCATCCGTGCGGCATTGCCGGTGCTGCCCTGGTCATTCATCACCATCGTCCCTCGCACCGCTATCCAACATGATGTCGCCCTCCGCGATCCGGGTCGTGCCGATCGCGTCGATATAGACGCCCATCGCATTCTGCCCGAATTCGCGCCGCAAAAGCGTGGGAATGTCGGCATCGATCTGTCCGCTTGCGAGATCGACATTGACCGCCGCGCAACGCGTGATCGGCCGCATGACGCTGACCTGACCATGGCCGAGGCCAAATATGTCGCCGGCCTGCCAGTCGCGTTCCCGCCAGGCGGGCAGGCCCGACACATAGATATTGGCGCGGAAGCGCAGCGGATCGATCGGGCGGCCAAGCGCAGCGCCGAGTGCCTCGACGCTCGCCAGGTTGATGATCGACAGGCAATTCTCGCGGACGTCGGAAAACATGTGGTTGTCGGCGGTGACCAGCCGCAGCGGCCCCTTGGCGCGATCGTCGACGAAGTCGGAGATGAACCGGTCGAAGCGCGCGATATCGTCGGGATGCTGCAACGAGACGTCGAGCGCCGGCGCCCCGTTCCGGGAAAGCCTGAGCCGTCCCGGTGCCGTGCCGAAATCCGCGGTCAGCCCGGCCAGCACCGGATGCGTCATCAGCGTGGCGAATTTCATCTTGCTCAGATGTATGGGCGCCAACGGGTCGAACTCCGTCTGGCCCAGCGCGATCGCATAGGCCCGGTCACCCTCGATGCCGTGCCCGGCGGCGATCACCGCCTCGCCGAGCCGTTCGCTGCCGAGCCCTTTGACCGGGTAGCGATAAAGTCCCTCGATCACCGCCATGATGATTGTCCTGTCATGCCGCCATCGCGACGAGATGGCCGGGGGCGACCTCGACATAATGTGGCGAGAGAGATGTGTCGCCGACGGCGTCCGTGGCCAGTTCGACCGGCGCGCCGAAATCGCGCCGGCTCAGCGCGAAGCTGCCGTCGGCGCGCGCTTCGAGATGGGAGAGGGCGGACAGCAGGGCGCGGGTATAGGCATGGTGCGGGCGCTCGAACATCGCCGCGCGCGGGCCGATCTCGACCAGCCGTCCCTTGAACAGCACGCCGATACGGTCGGCGAAATGCTCCACCACGCCCAGATCGTGCGATACGAACAGGCAGGCGAAACCCAGCTTCGCCTTCAGGTCGAGGAACAGTTCGAGGATCTGCGCCTGCACGGTGAGGTCGAGCGCCGAGACCGGTTCGTCGGCGATGATGAAATCGGGATCTCGGACGATCGCCCTGGCGATGCTGACGCGTTGCCGCTGCCCGCCCGACAATTGATGCGGAAAGCGATCGAGGAAGCTGCCGTCGAGGCGCACATCGGTCAGTGCCTGCGCGGCTTTCTCGCGCCGCGTCGCGGCGGAATAGCGGGCATCGAATTTCAACGCTTCTTCGACGATCGCGCCGATCTTCATGCGCGGATCGAGCGATCCGAACGGATCCTGGAAGATGAACTGGACCGGCTGTTCGCCGCGCCGCCGGACGCCGGCAATGGGTTCGCCGCGGAACAGGATATCGCCATCCTCGATCGGCTGGAGCCCGGCGACGGCGCGGGCGAGCGTGGTCTTGCCCGATCCGGACTGGCCGATGATCGCCAGCGCCTCACCCGGCATGATCGACAGGGATACGGTGTCGAGCGCCTTTGTCCGTGCGCGGATACGGCGCAGTCCGGCGGGCTTCCCGGAAAAGGCAACCGAAAGGTTGCGTATGTCGAGCAACGGCGTAGCGGCGGCGGAGGCCTGGGGCGGGGCGCTGCCCGTGATCGGCTGAAGCGTCGCGGCCAGCAGCGCGCGGGTATAGGGATGGCGCGGTGCCGCGAGCACGGACTCGACCGATCCCGTCTCGACGATCTCGCCGCGGCTCATGACGCTCACCGTATCGGCGAAACCGGCGACCGCACTCAGATCGTGCGTGACCATCAGCACGGCGGTGCCCTGCGCCTGTGCGGTGTCCTTGAGCAGGCCGAGCACCTCGCCCTGGATGATGCTGTCGAGCGCGGTCGTCGGCTCGTCGGCGATCAGCAGCGCGGGTTTCATGATCAGTGCCGCGGCGATCATCACCCGCTGGCGCATGCCCCCCGACAATTCGTGCGGATAAAGCTGCATCGTCCGTTCGGGCGCGGCGATCTTGAGCCGTTCGAGCATGTCGAGCGCTTCGGCATGCGCGGCTTCGGCGGAAAGTCCGCGATGATGGCGCAGCCCTTCGGTCAGCTGGATTCCGATGCGCAGCGCCGGGTTGAGGCTGGAAAGCGGTTCCTGGAAGATATAGCCGACCTGCCGGCCGCGCAGTCCGTGACGCACCGCGGGATCGGCGGGCAGCACGGTCGCGCCGTCAAAGGCGATCGATCCGCCGGTGATCGTCGCGTCGGGCGGCATCAGATCGACGATCGATCGCGCCAGCAATGTCTTGCCCGACCCGGATTCGCCGACCAACGCGGCGGTTTCGCCGCGCCGGATCGTCAGATCGACGGTCCGCACCACCGGCATGTCGCGCCCGCCGGTTCGAAAGGCGATCGAGAGATTCCGGATTTCGAGCAGGGCGGCTGCGTGAATGGACATATTCCCCAAGACGAGTGCGGCGCCCGAAAACCCGACCTGGTGGCGCGGATATCGTGTGCCGGAATCTAGATATCTTGCGCTTCCTGACCGAAAAACCGGTTCCCACCCCCGCCTTCGCGGGGGCAGGCATTTTTCGGGAAGCGCTCTATCGCGTTAGCGACTGGGTGGAATGCTCGCCGATCAGGCGCGCGAATTCCGCCGCGTCGCGATCGCGCAGCGCCTTGAGGATCGCGAAATGCTCGCGGCTGCTCTCGCTCAGGCCGGCAAAGGTCGAATAGCGTTCGAACGGGCCGCTGATGCAGCATTCGCGCAGATGCTGAACCGTCTGCATCAGCAGCTTGCTGCCGCAAAAGGAATTGAGCCGGTTGTGGATATGATAATTGGCAAGGCGCAGATCGGCATGGCTGCCCGATGTGATCAGCTCGTGGAAGATCGTCGCCAGTTCCTCCAGCTCGTCGATCCCCTCATCGGTGATGTTCTCGATGATCTTCGGCACTGCGGCGCGCTCGAGGATGGCGATCATCTCGGTGATCTCGCCAATCTCCTCATCGCTGCGACTGAAGACGCGGAAGCCCTGATTCTTGACATATTCGACGACACCGCGCTCCGAAAGGCTGCTCAGCGCGGCGCGCACGTCCGAACGGGTGGCGTTATAAGCGGCCTCGAGTTCCGCCTGTTTGAGCCATTGCCCCGGGAAATAACGGCCTTCGAGAATATGATCGCGCAGGCGGTCGAACAGAGCTTTCGATTTGGGGCGGGTATGAACGTCCAACATCGTCGTCCTTCACTCGTTCACGCGTCACTTACAGGGCGTTGACGATTCGATCCATGATCATGCGGAATTCCGCAACGCCATCGACTGCTCATCATCCTGGCCGGCGCTTTCTGTTGGGGCGCCGCTTGCGCAGCCACAACCAGATGCCCGTCACCGCCATCGAAAACAGGGTGACGCCCATGATGGTCATCACCAGGCCACGCAACGGGCCATAGGCCTCGCCGGTATGGATCGGCAGCGGCCAGGCGAGGATCGCGTCGCCCGATGCCAGCCGGTTGCCGTCGGACATCACCGTCAGCGTGCCCGTCCAGCGATCGACATAGCCGATATTGTGCGCGCGCGGATTGACCGCGTCCTCGTCGATCATGACGACGCCGAGAATGCGGTCGTCCTTGCCCGCGAAACGGATCTGGCGGAGCTTGCCGTCGGGAAAGCGCGCTTTCAGCCGGTCGAGCGCGTCCTGCCATGACAGGATCGTCGCCGGCCGATCGATTTCGGACCATTCGGCCTCGACCTTCGGTGCGACCGTCGCGACCGCTGCGACGACGGGCCGGAGCAGATAGGGCGCGACCAGCGACGCACCGGTGAAGGCGCTGGCGATGATGAAGAGGAATGTCAGCACGCCGGGCACGACATGGAGGTCGCGCAGGATGCGCAGCGACGGACCGCGCCAGTGGACGGTGAGCGACGCGACGAAGCGCCCGGCGCGCGGCCACCAGAGGATCAGACCGGTGATCGCCATGAACAGCAGGCCGGCCGCTTCGAGGAACAGGATGATCTTGCCCGTGTCGCCCATCAGCAGCGCGACATGGATGCGTTCGAACAGCTGCAGCGGAAACCGCCAGAGCGGGCCGGAGTCGATGACCCGCGCATCGACCGGATCGACGGTGACGATGTCGAAATCGCTGCTGCCCGGCGGTACGATGCGCGCGATCAGCGGCAGATCATGTTCCTGCGGATAGATGATGCGATCGATCCGGCCGTCGGGCCGGACCGCGCGGACATTTGCGATGATGCGATCGAGCCCGGCGCGCGGCGCATCGCCGCCGCGCACCGCGTCCCCGAACCAGTGGGCCAGCGGTTCCTTGTGCGTCAGCATCAGCCCGGTGAACGCCTGGACCAACAGCAATGCCCCGACGGTCAGACCGGTCCAGCGATGAAGCTTGTAGAGAGTCTTGTTCACATGCTGTCCGATGCGATCGCGTGGGAAAGAGGCTGGCCTCGGGCCGGGTGGGGGCTGGATCAGGCGGCCATGCTGTATTCGGTGAAGGATATTCCGAGATACGGGCTGGGCGCTATCCACATCTTCTGCGCGCTCGAATCCATGATCAGCGTCGCGACGGTTCCCGACAGATTGCCGCCCGGCCGCGCCTTTGGCGTGCGCAGGATCGCGTCGGGGGCGCCGAAATCGTCGGCGAACCCCTGCTTCATCGCGGCGAGATCGATGCCGCCGCGCCGCGCGGTCAGATGATCGAGCAGGCGCTGGTCGCGATAGAGCGATTCCGGGCAGCGTTGCAGGCCGGTGTCGCGGATCTTGTTGCGCGCGACCGGGCATTTGAAATGATTGGCATGGACGAGCAGACCGTCCTCCGGCTGCAGCCAAAATGCATCCGACGGGGTGACTTCCAGGCAGACCGCCGACCCTTCACGATGGCTGAGCATCAGGCTGTGCGAAAAGGAGATGCGCGTGCTCAACACCGCGTCGATCGCCGATGCCAGTGTCGGCGACTGGAGCAGCCGGCGCCGGATCAACGGATTGGGCACGCCCATCACGCCGCAATCCTGATCGCATTGCAGCCCGTTCACGGTCAGTGCGATGCCCGCGCTGTTCATGCCGTGGCGCGCGAGCTGGCCTGCCTCGACGAAGCTCAGAATGTCGGGGCCGTCGTCGTTGACGACGCGCAGGACGATCGCGGAGCCTGCGCAGCGCGGATTCCAGTCCCAATTCTGGCCGTGGAGCAGATGGCCGTCGGCGGTGGCGCCGGGCAAGGCGAGGGCCGCAGTGCATTCCTCCTGAAGCCCGGTGGGCGCATGCGGCACATCGAGTTCATTGTCGCGCCAGAAGATGATCTCGGTGCGGGCATTGAGCGCGACGATCGCTTCGACCGGCTGGCCGCTGCCCTTGGCGATGCCCTCGATCTCGCGATACATTTCGGCATCATAGCCCTCCACCTGCTGGCGGAAGCGTTCGGCATAGCCCATCGCTTCCTGCCATCCGATCCCGGCGACCTCGAACGCGTCGCGATAGATGGCGAGGCCGACATCGATGCGATCGCCCGCCTGGCGGCCGTAGCTGATCCCACGCTCATAGGCGGGCCCCTCGATATGGATCAGCGGAAATGGGGTCTGGAGGTCGGCGTAGGTCATGCGTGCTGGGCTCTTTCCCGATAATCAAGCGCTTGCGCGCGTGGTGGGGTAGACGGAAAGGCGGCCCCGGTTCCGGACGAGCGCCGGGAATTTTTTTGATCCGGCACCGATTGCGGACCAATAATGCGGCGCAATCCGGTTTTTGCGCCGGGCACTCGTCCTTCCCAGCGAAACAGGTTGGCCGTGATCTGAAAGGCCATGCTCACAAAGGGGAAAGCGCGATGAAAAAGCTGATCAATGGCTGTCTTCGTAAACATGTATCGACCACGGCACTGCTGGCCGCGACGATGCTCTGGATGCCGGCGGCAGCCTTTGCGGCCGATGATGGGCAGGCGGCGGAGAGCGCGACGGAGGACAAGTCGAACGAGGATATCATCGTCAGCGGATCGCGCCTGATCTCCAGCGTCGATGCCTATCCCGGCTCGGTCAGCCTGATCGACGAGGCGCAGATCGACAAGCTGATGGAGACCACCAACGATATCGCGCAGATCCTGGCGCAATCGGTTCCCGGCCTGGCACCGCCGCAATTCGACGCATCGAACTTCACCGCGACGATGCGCGGCCGCCGCATCGCCTATCTGATCGACGGTTTTCCCCAGACGGTGCCGCTGCGCGGCGGCGGGCGCGACATGCGCCTGATCGATCCGGGCGCGTTGGCGACGATCGAGGTGATCCGCGGCGCGACCGCGATCTACGGTCAGGGCGGTGCTGGCGGTTATGTCAACTACATCACAAAGCGGCCCAAGGGGGATGACTGGGAATTCGCGACCGAACTCGGCTTCGGCACGTCGCTGAGCAATCCGACCTCCGACGGGCTTTCCTATCAGGCGCGGCAATCGGGCAGCGGGAAGCTGGGGGGCGTCGATATCGTCTTTTCGGGATCCTATGAATCGACCGGACTCTATTATGACGCGGCGGGCGATCCGATCGCGCCCGATCCCTTCGGCCAGGGCGGGCAGGCCGAGTCCAAGACCTATGCCGCATTCCTGAAGCTCGGTTACGATTTCGGCGCGAGCAGCCGGATCGAAGCGCTGGTCAATTATTACAAGAACGACCAGACCACCGATTATGTCGGCTGCGCCTGCGCGGTGCCTGGCGGCATGAAATCGATCGCCACGCTGAAGACTTCACCCAAGGCCGCCCAGTTCGGCCGCGGTCCGATCGATCCCTTCACGAGGAATCTGTTCGCCGGGCTCAGCTATATCAACGGCGACGTGCTGGGCAGCAAGCTGACCGTGCAGGGCCTGTATCAATCCTATCGCGGATCGTTCGCGTTCAACCCCTCCTATGTCCCTTCGGGCGGCACCAGTTCGATCAAGGCGAGCAAATATGGCGTCCGCGCCGAGGTGAATACGCCGCTGTCGACGATATCGGAGTCGCTCGAAGGCAAGATATTGTGGGGCGCCGAATGGGTGCGCGACAGGACCGGCGAACCGCTGATGGAGGATTCCAGCCGTCGCAACATGCCCTTCATCACGCTCAACACCTATTCGGCCTTTGCGCAGCTGCTGCTGGAGCCGACCGACTGGCTGAGCCTGCAGGGCGGCATGCGCTATGACGATGCCTCGCTGGAGGTTCCCGACTTCACGATCGTCCAGCAATTCGCGGGCGCGGTCGGCGACTATACCCGGCTGCGCGGCGGCAACCGGGTGATCGGTGGGCGGCGCGACTATAATTCGACGGTCTTCAACATCGGCGCGTCGGCGAAGATCGACGATATGGCGACCCTGTTCCTCGCCTTTTCCCAGGGATTCAGCGTCGCCGATGTCGGCCGCGTCCTTCGCGTGACGACGCAGCCCTCGATCGACAAGATCGTCAAGGACCTCAACGCGCAGGTCATCGACAATTTCGAGGGCGGCATCCGCGGCAGCGGCGATCATATCCGCTATGCGCTGACCTTCTACTACAACAAGTCGAAGCTGGGCTCGACCTTCAACCCGATCACGCTCGATCTGGTGCGTGCGCCGGAGAAGATCTGGGGTGTCGAAGGATCGCTCGATTTCGATTTCGACCCGGTGCAGTTCGGCGGCACGGTCGGCTGGTCGAACAGCAAGCAGGACGCCAATTCGGACGGCGTCTACGAAACCAAGCTCGATTTCTGGCGTGTTCCGCCGGTGAAGGTGACGGGGTATGCCGAATATGAATTCGGCCCGGAATGGCGGCTGCGCGTGCAGGGCATCTATTCGGGATCGGAGAACCGCTTCCCCACCGTCCCGCGCTGGACCGTCACCGCCAAATCGGCCGTCGACAGCTATTTCACCACCGATGTCTCGGTCAGCGGTCCGGTGGGGCCGGGCAATCTGAGTGTCGGCGTCCAGAACATCTTCAACAAATATTATTTCCCGGTGCTGAGCCAGACGGTGATCCCGTCGCTCGCTTCTGTTTACGCCACTGCGCGGGGCGCGACCGCTCTTATAAAATATCGCCTGAAATATTTAGGGCCTGCGCCCTCACCGACGCGCCCGGTCGACAAGCATGGCCGGGCGCGCGACACTGAACAAATTAGGGAGAATGACGCGATGACGTTCCGCCTGATGTCGTGCGCCGCGGCCGCATGCCTTGTCTTCACGGCCGCGCAGCCTTTGCTGGCGCAGGCCATTCCCAATATCGAGCCGACTGCCGAGGAGCAGAAGACGGCCGCGTTCGAACAGCAGCCAAACGACGTCTTCGTGAAATTGCTCAAACATCCGCAGATCGTGGTCGACGGGCAGAAGCTGCATCCGAAATATCAATATTATCTGGAGCAGCGCGCCGGCGACGGACGCGAAAGCGCCGAAGAGAAACGCGTCGCACAGGCGGCCAAGCTGCGCGATCCTGTGGCTGCGGCCAAGTCGCGCAACTCGACCGATCGCAGCTGGACCTTCCGCACCAAGGTGACCGCGCCGATGGCGAAGGTCGAGGATCGCGAAGTGGCGGGGCCGAACGGCGCCGTACCCGTGCGCATCTATACGCCCAAACTGGCGGGGCAGCGCGGCCCGCTGCCGGTGCTGGTCTATCTGCATGGCGGCGGCTGGCTGTTCGGCAGCGCTGCCGCCGCCGACCGCGCGGTGCGCCTGATCGCCAACGAAGCGTCGGTGATCGTCGTCTCGGTCGATTATCGCATGGCGCCGCTCAACAAATTTCCCGCCGCCAACCAGGATTCGGAAGCCGCGTTCGACTGGGTCGTGGCCAATGCCGCGTCATTGGGCGGCGACCCCGCGCGCGTGGGCATCGGCGGCGACAGCATCGGCGCGATGATGTCCGCCGCGATCTCGCTCAAGCATCTGCGCGAGGGGCGTCCGGGCCCCGCCGTGCAACTGCTCTATTATCCCGCGATCGACATGAGCGAGCGGCAATATCCGTCCTATGATCTGTTCCGCATCGGCTATGGCCTCGACCTGCCGTTCATGGAGATGATGGTCGACCTGGCGTTCGACGATCCCAAGCAACGCAACCATATCTATGCGTCGCCGATCAATGCCGCCAATTTCAGGGACATGCCGCCGGCGATCATCGCGACGGCGGGTTTCGACCCGATCCGCGACCATGGCCGGTCCTATGCGGATCGGCTGATCAAGGACGGCGTGACCGTGCAATACACCAACTATGCGTCGCTCATTCACGGTTTCATGCAATTCTCGGGAACGATCGACGATGCCGAGCGCGCCTGTGTCGAGACCGCGCGGCAGTTCGGTGCGCTGATCCGGCAGTCGCGGTACAAGCCGGGGGATTGATCGCGGGTATCGGACGGAGAAAGGGCGCGACCTTTTTAGGGAATTCCTCAAGTTTAGAGGATCCACCGGGCGGGGCATGAGGCTATGACCGCAGCGCCCCTGTTTCGAGGATTCGCATGTCCGATCGCCTCAAAGTCCTGTTCCAGTATCTTTTGCCCAAACAGCTATTGACCGTTCTCGCCGGCCGCGTCGCAGGCGCGCGCGGCGGTGCGAGGACGACGGCGCTGATCCGCTGGTTCGTGGGCAGATATGGCGTCGACATGAGTGAGGCCGAGAATCCGGACATCGGCAGCTATGAGAGTTTCAACGACTTCTTCACCCGTCCGCTGAAAGCCGGCGCGCGCCCGTTGGCGGCCGCCGATTTCCTCTGCCCGGTGGACGGCGCGATCAGCCAGTTCGGCGCCATCGACGACCATCGGATCCTGCAGGCCAAGGGCCATTATTTCACCGCCACCGAGCTGGTCGGCGGCGACGATGCCCTGGCGGCCCAATTTCGTCACGGCAGCTTCGCCAACCTGTATCTGTCGCCCAAGGACTATCACCGCCTGCATATGCCCTGCGACGGCAGGCTGATGCGCATGATCCACGTGCCGGGCGCGCTGTTCTCGGTGAATCCGGTCACGGCGCGCGGCGTCCCGAACCTGTTCGCGCGCAACGAGCGCGTCGTGTGCGTGTTCGAATCGCCGGATCATGGCCCGTTCGTGATGGTGCTGGTTGGCGCCACCGTCGTCGGAAGCATGGCCACCGCGTGGCACGGCGTGGTCAATGCGAAGCGCACGAACACGGTGTCCGAATGGTGCTATGCCGATCAGAGCATCGTGCTGAAGAAAGGCGAGGAAATGGGCCGTTTCCTGCTCGGTTCGACGATCGTGATGCTGTTCCGGCGGGACACCATCGCCTTCAACGCGGTATGGACGCCGGAACGCCCGGTGCGCCTGGGCGAGATGATGGGCATGCGTCCGGGCTGAGGGCGCGCATGTTCCCGTCGCTCGGAAAGAAGCGGCGGATCATCGAGCCGACTGCCAAGCATGGGGTTTTCGTCGCACGGCGCAAGGCCTTCGTCGCCGATGATCGTCCCCGTCGTCGCGGTGGCGGGGTCGGTCGCAGCAAGGGCGATACGCCCCGCGACCTTCTGCATTTCCCGGATCGATCGATTCGAGGAGGAGCAGATGAAATATCCGATAACTCTCGTCCTGCTGGCGACCGGAGCGGCGCTTGCCGTCTGTCCGGCCACCGCGCAGGCGCGGGAAGGCTGCGGCGCACAGGCGCAGAAGCCGCAGAAGAAACGCGGGCTCGGGGGATTGTTGTCGGCCGCGCGGTCGAGCGGGCTGACAGGGTCGATCGCCGGGGCGCTGCGCGGCGACGGCAATCTCGCGTCCGATCTGACGGGCACTGCCGAACGGGCGGCGATGGACGCCACGGACGGCGCCTTGGCGAGCGCCGATTGCGCCCAGGTGCCGACCGACGGAACCGCATCCGAAACCCCCGCGACGCGGGACACCGCGCCCGAGACCGCAACCCAGCGGGCGCAGCGGAAAATGGCCGCGAACGACGCCAAATATCCGAGCCGCATGACGATCGCCGATGACTGGAAGGCCGCCAAGACGGCCTATGACGCGTTCGGCAAGGTCAGATGCACCGGCTGCGAAGGCGGCTATGCTTATGCCGGCTGGATCGATTGGCCGCGCGACGAATATTCGGGCAAATATAATGGCGCCGAAACCCGCCTGTCGCGGCTGCCGATCGGCCATGTCCATCGTTGGTCGTCGAACGGCTTTGTCGGAACGCTGACCGTCGACGGCGAGGAGCAGGTGAACGGCTTTCGCTGCCGCAAGATGACCTATCGCCTCGAAAAGGGCGGCCAGAGCGCCGCGCGGCCCGGCCTGATCTGCTGGGGCAAGGCCAATGAATATGCCGGCAGCGACAGCTGGGTCGGCGTTTTCTGAACCGGACGGGCGCAAGGGACATGGCGATGAAGATGCATTTCACTCTCCCGATCGTGGCGGCGGTCATACTGGCGCTCCCTGCGATCCAGGCCCGGTCCGCGCCGGCCGGTGCGGCGGGCCGCTGGATCCAGACGAGCAGCGGCAAGGAGCTGGTGCTGGCCCCGCGTATCAAGCTGCAGCCCAATGTGGGCGTGTCCGGTGGCACCAGCCTGGGCGGCACCGTCGGCTATGGATCGATGACGCGTACGACGATCGTCACCGAACCCGTGATGATGGACGTCGCGCGCTCGGTGACGCTCGCGATCGAAGCCGATGGGCGTTTC
>JASBTC010000033.1 GCA_030148625.1 Sphingobium sp.
TCGCAGCCGATTTCCAGATCGAAGCCCGAGGGCGTCTGCATGTAGAATCCGAAGGTCCGGTCGTTCACATGTCGGCCGATCGACGCGCTTTCCGGGACCTTCGCTCGCCGCATCCGATCATGGCAGCGACCGACGTCCGACTGGGTCTTCATCTCCAGCATCACATGGACGCAACCGGAGGGCGATCGGGGAATATCGCCCAGCGCGACCGAGTGATGTCGGCCATTATCGGCATGCATGAAGGTGAAGCCCATGCCGGGGTCGTCGGGATCTTCGCTGAATCGATAGCGCGCGACATCGGTGTCGCGGAACCCGATGCTTTCATAAAAGGCACGGGTCTCGTCGAAATTCGGTGCCGCGAATACGGCATGCCCCATGCCCATGTCGCCGGTGACGAAACCGCTGACCCCGGCGGGTGAGACGAAGGGGACATCGTCCCGCCGGTCGCCATGGAAAAACTCCAGCCCGTTGCCGGCGGGGTCGCTGGTCCGGAAAAAGGCCGCAACCCCGCGTGCCTGCGCCTCCTCCGTCGTGCCATCCTCAACCGGACGACCCGCCGCCGCAATCCTGACGCGCAACGCCGCGAGTTCGGCCGCGTCGCCCACTTCATAGGCGGCGGACACCAGCCGGTCGGCGGTTCCGGCCGCGACCCAGAAGCGGAACGGCCGGTCGTCGATACGATAGAAGGCGACACCCTCCGGCGCCCCCTCCCCCCGCATCGCCCCCACCACCGCGGTCAGATAGCCGTCCCATTCGGCCGACCTTGCCGTTTCGATCACAACATATCCCAAAGCCTTGATAGCCATGCGCCCACTCCATGCAGAAAAATCCGTCAGCGAGATTCATATAAATGAAGTATATCACTTTTCAATTTTAGATTTGCGTATTATATTAGATCATATTCTACGAATTTTTAGATCGACCGAACAATGGAGCGGTCGCGGGAGAGGCAAGCGAAATGGCCAGTGCAGCATCGATCGAATCGGTTTTCAGCGAGATCCCGACCGGCGAAGCGTTGATCGAACGCGCCCGGGCGATGGTGCCGATGCTCAAGCAACGCGCGCGCCGGACGACGCTCGATGGCGACGTATCGGCCGAGACGGTGGCGGAAATGACGGCGGCCGGTTTCTTCCGCGTCCTCCAGCCCCGGCGATATGGCGGCTATGAGATGCAGCCGAGCGTGTTCTACGAGATCCAGAAACTGCTTGCGGAAGGCTGCATGTCCACCGGCTGGATCTATGGCGTGCTGGGATGCCATCCCTATCAGCTGGCGCTGTTCGCCGACCGGGCCCAGCGGGAGGTGTGGGGCGACAATCCCGATATGCTGGTTTCCTCCACCTATCAGCCGGTGGGAAAGGTCGAGAAGACCGATGGCGGCTTCTATCTGTCGGGCCGCTGGGGATTTTCCTCGGGCTCCTCGCATTGCGGCTGGGTGCTGCTCGGCGCGATCCATTTCCCGGAGGATGGTCCACCGGACCTGCGCACCTTCCTGCTGCCCGGTTCGGATTATCAGGTGGTCAAGGACACATGGGATGTGTTCGGCCTGCAGGGTACCGGCAGTTTCGACATCCTCGTCGACCGCGTGTTCGTTCCCGAATATCGCACGCACAAATCGAGCGACGGCTTTGCCTGCACCAGTCCCGGGCAGACGGAGAATGACAGTCCGCTCTATCGCCTGCCCTGGGCGCAGATATTCGTGCGCGCGGTCTCGACGGCGGCATTGGGCAGCACGCGCGCGGCGATCGGGGCCGGCATCGACATCATGAACAGCCGCATATCCACCAATACGGGCAAGGCGTCCAAAGGCGATCCGTTGCTCCATGCCGCACTGGCCCGCGCGGTCGCGGAACTGAACGAGATGGAAGCGACGCACCGGGCCAGCCTGGCCGAGATGATGGAGCATGCCGAACGCGGCGAGGCGATCCCGATGGAGCGCCGCGCGCTCTTTGCCTATCAATCCTCGACCGTCGTGCGGCGCCTGGCCGAGCTGGTCGACGATATCGTCAAGCTGCTCGGCAGCCGCGCCGTCTATATGTCCAGCCCAATCCTCCAGCCATGGCTCGACCTCAAGGCCGCGCGCGCGCATGTCGCCAACGATCCGGGAATCCGCACCGCCGACGTCCTCGCCACGATGGCCGGGGGCCCGCCGGCTTTCACCTATCTATGAACCGGCAAGGATGAGGACGATGACAGAGATGAGGGAAGCGACCTACCGGGTCGCCGGCGGCCATGACATCCACGTCAAGGAAATGGGGGCCGGGCCCTCCATCATATTCATCCATGGCAGCGGCCCCGGCGCCTCCGGCCTGTCGAATTTCCGGCAGAATGCCGATGCGTTCGTTGCGGCCGGCTATCGCGTCATCCTGCCCGACATGATCGGTTATGGCGCCTCGTCGAAACCGGCGGGCATCGATTATACGCTCGCGCTGTTCGCCGATACGCTCCGCGAAGCGCTGAACGCCCACGGGCTGGATCGTGCGACGCTGGTCGGCAATTCGCTCGGCGGCGGCGTCGCGCTGCAGATGACGCTGGACGATCCCCAATTCGTCGACCGGTTGATCCTGATGGCGCCGGGTTGCCTGGCCGAACGCGAAACCTATGTCGCGATGCCCGGGATCGCCAGGATGATGTCCAGTTTCGGCGGGCCCGACTTCGACATGGCCGCGCAGAAGCGCCTGATATCCAACCTCGTCCACCCCGATTTCGTACCGAGGCTTTCCGATGCGCTGGTCGCCGAGCGCTTCGCCGTCGCACGCGCCCAGCCCAAGGATGTGCTCGTGCGGATGCGGACGCCCGACCTCAGCCCGCGCCTCGGTGAAATTGACAAGCCGGTCCTCGTCCTATGGGGTCTCGACGACGAATTCTGTCCGGAAGCCCATGCCCGGCTGTTCCTCGAACGCTGCCCCGATGTCCGGGTCATGACGTTCGCACGGACCGGCCATTGGGTGCAGCTCGAGCGCGCAAGCGCGTTCGATCGCCATGCGCTTGCCTTTCTCGCTGAGGAGTGGCCCAGCGGATAAGGCATCGCTAGGAGGGGGCGCCGCCGAGCGCGAACGAGGAATCGAGAATTGGACATCAGTTTCGACGCGACCGATCACGCCATCGTCGAACGGCTGCGCGAAAATGGCCGCACGACCAACCAGCAGATCGCGGAGGCCCTGGGGCTGACCGCCACGACCGTATCGGCACGCATCCGCCGCATGGAGGAAGCCGACCAGCTGCGCGTCATCGCCGTGTCCGACTTTGCGGCGCACGGCTACGATTTGCTGCTGCGCGTGGAAATCCAGGTCGATGGGCGCGCGGCATCCAGCGTGGCGCAGGAACTGGCGGCCCTTCCGGAAGTGTTCGCGGCGCACCAGGTCACCGGCCGCTACGATATCGACATGCTGGTCGCGCTGCGCGAGATCGGCGATCTGGAGATATTCCTGCTCGAGAAGATTGCCGGGATCGACGGCATCCGTTCGGTCAATCCATCCGTCATCGTCGACATCGTCAAATATCAGTTCGACGTCGTGCCGATCGGGCCGGAGAATTGACGATGGCTGCAATCCAGCTCGACGAACTCGACCTGCGGCTGATCAAATTGCTGTCGCAGGACGCCCGTGTCTCGAACCGTACGATCGCGGGCCAATTGGGTGTGACCGAGGGCACGGTGCGCGGCCGCATCAAACGCTTGCAGAGCGAACGGCTGATCGCCTTCACCGCGATCACCGGGCTGGCGATGGCGCGCAAATCGCGCTTCGCCTTCATCAATATCCAGGCCGATGTCGGATCGGTCCGTGCCGTCACGCAGGAGATCGCAGGGATCCCCCAGATCGACGGCGTGATGGCGCTGGCGGGCCAGTTCAATATCCTGGCGCTGTGCACGTTCGACGAGCTGGAGACGCTGGCCCATATCGCGTCCGACCGCATCCTGGCCCTGCCCGGCGTCCGCCACGTCGAGACCGCCATCGCGGTCAGGACATTCAAATATAATGCGCGCATGGTGAAGATCACCGGGGATCCGCCGCAATCCGGCGACGAGGACCAGAGCGATTTGTAGTTCGATGGAATCATCGAACGACTCGAAAATCGCGGCAAAACAAAGCCTAGAGCATGCGACCCGCTTCCAGCGGATCGCATGCTCTAGGCGGGCAGCTGCGTCCGGACGAAATCGACCGAGCCGATCGCGGCGCCCAGGCGCACCGCACCCAACCGCCGGTTCCAATAGGTCTCCGCACCGTCGGCGAGCCGCCATTCGTGCAGACGGCGCGTGAAGAGCTGCAGGTCATGCTCCTCGCTGATGCCGATCGCGCCGAACACGGCATGGGCGGTCGCCGCGATGCGCGCGGCGGCGGCGCTCGCGACTGACTTGGCGGTGGCGGCGGCGACCAGCGAGGGCGGCAGCGTCCCTGCACAGCCGAGCTGCGACGCGATGCGCGCCGCAACCGCATCCTCCGCCATCACCGCCAAATTCTGCTGGAGCGCCTGTTGCCGCCCGATCGGCTTGCCGAACTGGGTGCGCTCATTGGCGTAGGCAGCGGTCATCCCGGTCAGCCGGTCCGCCGCCCCCGCGATCAGGGTGGCACGCAGGATCGCGCCAAGGACACGCAAGCCGCCGGCCGGCGCCGCGCCGATGCCGTCGCCGGACAGCCCATTCCACCGCATGCGTGCGGCGATGCTGCCGGTCACGCCGGTCGGCACGGGCGCCATCGACGCCGCTTCGACGAGGTGAAGTTCGCCCTCCGCATCGACCAGCACTTGTTTCGCGACGAGGCCGAAGGGTATGATCGCTTCGGATCCCGCCTCGGCGATCGCTATGGGGCCTTGCGGAATATCCGCACCTGCCGCCGCCAGCAGATGCCGGGCGATCATCGTCTCGCCGACGGGCAGCGGCACCGCATGGCCGCCGAGCGCCTGCCACAGCGGATGGACCTCTGCCAGCGTCAGCCCCGCCCCGCCCC
Source organism: Sphingobium sp. (assembly GCA_030148625.1). The sequence continues at coordinate 4,944 of JASBTC010000033.1, forward strand.
GCTCTTCCGCAACCAGTGCATCGAGAAAGCCGGATTCGGCCACGGCATGCCATATCGGGCCGGCATCGGCGCCATGTTCGACCGCGCGCACCTGCGCCGGCGCGGCGACGGTTTTAAGCATATGTTCGAAGGGTTCGAGAAATTCGCTCATCGCCTCACCTCAATCCCATGCCGCGCGCGATGATGCCCCGCAGTATCTCGCGGGTCCCGCCGCGCAGCGAAAAGCTCGGCGCGATGTGCGTGACGTACATCAGTGTCCGATACAGCTCGGCGTCGACCGGTTCGTCGGGATGCGCGGCGAGATCGTCGCCGATCGCGACGGGCAATTGCTGTTCGAAACTCGTGCCCAGATCCTTGACCAGCGACGCCTCGATCGTCGGGCTTTCGCCCGCCGCGAGCCGCGCGGTGCAGGCGATCGACATGGCGCGCAGCGTTCCCAGCCGCGCGGTGAAGTCGCCGACCAGCGCGGCGGTTGCCGGATCGGCTCGACCCATCGCCTGGAGATGCCGCACCCAGGCGTCGAGCAGGACGATGCTCGAATAGACGCGCTCGGGGCCGCTGCGCTCGAAGGCCAGTTCGGCGGTCACCTGTTTCCAACCATCGCCTTCACGGCCGATCAGGGCGTCGTCCAACACGTCGACGTCCTCGAAGAAGACTTCGCAGAAATGCGCGTCACCGGTCAGGTCGGTGATCGGGCGGACGGTGACGCCCGGGGCGTTCAGGTCGATGATCATCTGCGACAGGCCGGCATGCCGATCCGCCGCGGTGCCGGAGGTGCGGAGCAGCGCGATCATATAGGCGCTGTGGAGCGCGTTGGTGGTCCAGATCTTCTGGCCGTTGATGCGCCAGCCGGTTTCCGTGCGCTCGGCGCGGGTGCGGACGCTGGCGAGGTCGGAGCCCGAGCCCGGCTCGCTCATGCCGACGCACAGGAAGATCTCGCCGCGGCAGATGCGCGGCAGATACGCCTCGCGCTGCGCTTCCGTGCCGAAATTGAGGATCAGCGGCGCGCTTTGCCGGTCGGTGATCCAGTGGGCGGCGACGGGGGCGCCCGCCGACAGCAATTCCTCGACGACGACGAAGCGCGCGAACGCGCCGCGCTCGCCGCCGCCATAGCGTCTGGGCAAAGTCAGCCCCAGGAAACCCGCCGCGCCGAGGCGGCGGCTGAACGCCGCGTCGAAGCCCTGCCAGGAGCGGGCGCGGATATCGGCGGGGATGGCGGCGACCGCATCGTCGACCAGCGCGCGGATGGCGGGGCGGATCGCCTCGTCCTCCACCGGCAGCGCCGCAAGGGTCAATGTCTCGAACAGCGAACCGCCTCCCCACCCCAATCCCGTGCCGTCACGCGACCGGCGCGACGGCACCGCAATGCGGCATCGCACCGCCCGCGATCAAATATTCATTTCAGCCGATCCGATACCGATCCTGTATCGCTTGCCGCGCAGGCAACGGCGACAAAGTTGCGGACCAATGCCCCCGCATGCCGCCAGGCGGCAATGCCCATCTCGATCTCCAGCGGTTCCGCCAGCGGCAGCAAGCGCACGCCCTCGGGCGCGATGCGCGCCATGGCGGAGGGAACCAGCGCGCTGCCCAGCCCCGACTGGACGAGGCTGAGGATGGTCTGGACCTGCGTCGCATCCTGCGCGATGCGCGGCACGAAGCCCGCGCGCTGGCAGGCCAGCAGCACGACCGAGCGCAGCACGCTGACCGGGCCGTGAAGGACCAGCGGCTCCCCCGCCAGATCGGCAAGCTCGAGCACCCGGCGCCGCGCGAGCGGATGCGTATCGAGCAATGCGACGACCAGCCGATCGCGTTCGATCACCGCTATGTCGAGGCCGCCCGGCTGGATCAGCGGCAGGCGCACCAGCCCCACGTCGAGCTGCCGCGCGGCCAGCGCCTCGCCGATCGACACGCTCGTCATTTCCTCCAGCCGCAGATCGACATCGGGGTAACGCGCCCGGAAGGCGGGGATGATGCGCGGCAGCGCCGCACTGATCGCCGAACCGACAAAGCCGACCGATATCGCGCCGCGTTCCCCCTGCCGCCCCTGCCGCACCGCATCGCGGACGAGCGCTGCCTGTTCGAGCGTCGCGCGCGCGACCGGCAGGGCGGCGCGGCCGGCATCGGTCAGCCGCACGCCGCGGCTTTCGCGATCGAACAGCCGCGCGCCCAGTTCCTCCTCCAGCTTGCGGATGGCAACCGTCAGCGGCGGCTGCGAGATGTTGAGGCGTTCGGCCGCGCGGTGGAAGTTCAGCGTATCGGCGAGCGTGACGAAATAGCGCAATTGACGAAGGTCCATTGATAGTCACCACCTATCGAAATCTTGACAATCAATATTGGCTGGAAAGAGCGACGGCATCTAGTTTACCGAATGGCCGGAAGCCATCCGGCATTCCCGCGACCTGGAGCCGATCCGCACTATGGAACCCTTTCTTCTCGTCGAACGCGACGGGCCCGTCGTCACCGCGACGCTCAACCGCCCCGAGGAACGCAACGCGATTTCCGAGACTGAGCATAGCGAGGAGATCGCCGCCTTTTGCGCCGCGGTGACGCGCGACACGACGATCCGCGCGGTCATCCTGACCGGCAAGGGCAAGGCGTTCTGCGCGGGCGGCAATATCAAGCATATGAAGGAGCGCGGCGGCATGTTCGCGGGATCGGCCTATACGATCCGCAACAGCTATCGCACCGCGATCCAGATGATCCCGACGGCGCTCTACGAGCTGGAGGTGCCCGTCATTGCGGCGATCAACGGGCCCGCGATCGGCGCCGGGCTCGACCTTGCCTGTATGTGCGATATCCGCATCGCGGCGGACAGCGCGATCTTCGCCGAAAGCTTCGTGAAGCTCGGCCTCGTCCCCGGCGACGGCGGGGCATGGCTGCTGCCGCGCGTGATCGGCATGCCGCGCGCCACGCAGATGACGCTGACCGGCGACGCGATCGATGCGGCGAAGGCGCTCGAATACGGCCTGATCACCGAGGCGCTTCCCGCGGAGCAGCTGATGGAACGCGCCCGCGCCATCGCCGCGAGCATCGCCGCCAATCCGGGCCATGCGACGCGCCTGGCCAAAAGGCTGCTGCGCGAGGGACAGGATATGAAACTCGCGCCGCTGCTCGAATTGTCGGCCGCCTATCAGGCAATCGCGCATCACACCGCCGATCATGACGAAGCGATCGCCGCCTTCATCGAGAAACGCCCGGCGACGCTGACGGACGGTTGAGGTTGGGCGATTTCAGTACCCTCTCCCCCTTCAGGGAGAGGGGGAAGTCGAGAAGCCTTGGCGCCGGCGTTTTATCCTGCCCCGACGCGGCCCCCCCCCCCCCCCCCCCACCCCCCCCC
>JASBTC010000245.1 GCA_030148625.1 Sphingobium sp.
GCCCTGCCCGTGCTGGCGATCGCGCCCGGCCTGGCGCTCGTTCCCGCAACCTGCATGTTCGCGGTTCTGCAGACCGCAATCCCCGCCGGGCTGCGCGCATCGGCGACGGCGATGCTGTTCCTCGTCGCCAACCTGATCGGCATGGGCATGGGTCCGACCCTGGTCGGCGCACTCAGCAGCTATTGGGAACATTCGACCGCCCTCAGCCTGCGCCCGGCATTGTTCTTCGGCATATTGCCGAGCATCGTCGGCGTGGCCGCCTGCCTGTTGCTCGCGCGCACGCTGGCTGGCGACATCCGCGCGCTTTCGGACGAAGCGCCGGCTTCCGCCTGAATCGCTCCATTAAGACATTCATGGTGTCGCTCGATCGCATGATGTGAAACTTATTTGTCGGTTTTGTGAAATCCGATCGTCTTCCTCTCGAGTGCGTGGGGCATACCCAACGCACCTCAGGGGGAGTGGCAGATGACGAAGCTCGGTTCGGTAATGCGGTTGTGCGCGGCGCTTGCTGCGCTCGGGGGGTTCTCGGCGGCCACGGCGGAAGAACCAGGCTACAAGCCCGCGCCCGGCGAGCTCGATCGGCTGATCTCCGCGCCACTCACGCCGCACATCCTGCCGGCACCCGGCAAGGGCCGCATCGCGATCGTCGCCCAGCCCTATGGCGTCCGCACCATCGCCGAACTCGCCGAGCCGGAGCTTCGCCTCGCCGGTTTCCGCTTCAATCCCGAAGCCTGGGCGCGCGGTCGCGAGCCATGGACGGTGACCTATTATCGCAGCCTGTCCTTGGTCGATCTGGCAAATGGCCGCATCCGCGCCATTGCCGGCCTGCCCGTCGCCGGTCGGATCTCTAGTGTCGCCTGGTCGCCCGACGGCGCCAGGGCGGCAGTCAGCGTTGCCGGCTATGACGGCGGGCGCCGTCACGGGCTTTGGCTGGTCGACGCCGCTACCGCCAGCGCGACCCAGATCGCCGGCCTCGACGTCAACAGCGTGCTCGGGCCGCCCTGCACATGGCTGAGCAACAATATGTTGCTCGCCTGCCTCGCCGTGCCGTCCAGCCGGGGTGCGGCGCCGGTGGCCTCGGCCGATACGATTGCCCCCTCCGTCGAAGCCAATGACGGCAAGGTCGCGCCGGGGCGGACCTATCAGGATCTGCTCAGGTCGCCGCTCGACGAACGATTGCTCGACCATCACATGGCGACCGAGCTGGCACTGATCGGGACCGACGGCACGGTTCGGCGGATCGGGAAGGCCGCGCTTCACGATCGTATCGCGCCATCGCCCGACGGACAGTGGCTGCTCGTCAGCGAACGCATGCGCCCTTATTCCTATCAGTTTCCGCTCGATAAATTTCCGCAGCGGCTCTCGGTCCTGAGCCTCGCCGACGGCAGCAGCAGGACGATCGTCGAGAAGCCGCTCGAATCCGGCGTGCCGATCGCGATGGACGCGGTCGGCCCCGGTCCGCGCGCGGTGGAATGGCGATCGGATGCGCCGGCGACCCTGATGTGGGCGAGCGCGCTCGACGACGGCGACCCCGCGCGCGCGGCGACCGAACGTGATGCGCTCTACAGCCTGTCCGCGCCGTTCACCGCAGCGCCGGCCAGCGTCGCCCGGCTTCAGGCGCGCTTCCATGCCTTGAACTGGAATGCCGACGGCAAGGCCCTGATCGAGGAACGGTGGCGCAAGACGCGGCTACGCCGCTTGTCGACGCTCGATCGCACGGGGCTGCACAAACTCTACGAAGGATCGACCGAGGATGGTTATGCCGACCCCGGCGCGCCGCTGATGACGGTCAATGCCCAGGGCGCGCCGGTGATGGCGGATGCGGGCGAGGGACAGGTCTGGCTGACGGGCACCGGCGGTACGCCTGAGGGCGATCGGCCTTTCGCATCGCGGTTCGATCTCGCCACCGGCGCGCGCAGCATTGCCTGGCGGTCGGCCGCCGACCGTTATGAGGAAGCGCAAGACCTGCTCGCCGACGGTCGCCTGCTGGTCCGTCGCGAAAGCGCGACGATCCCGCCCGATTATTACCTGGTCGCACCCGGCGGCCGCGAGACGCGGCTGACCCATTTCCCCAACCCGTTCGGCACGACGGCGCTCGCCCAGAAGAAGCTGCTGCACTACACCCGCGCCGATGGCGTGCCGCTGACGGCGACGCTCTATCTGCCGCCCGACTACAAGCCCGCTGACGGCCCGCTGCCGACCGTGCTTCATGCCTATCCCGCGGAGTTCAAGTCGCGCGAGACCGCCGGCCAAGTAAAGGGATCGCCCAACCGCTTCCCCGTCTATGGCTTCTATCAGCTCTATCCGCTGCTCGCCTATCGCGGCTATGCGGTGCTGTTCAACGCAGCGCTGCCGGTGATCGGCGAAGGGACCAGCGAACCCAACGACACGTTCGTGGAGCAGCTTGTCGCGGGTGCGAAGGCCGCGATCGATGAGGGGGTACGCTTGGGCGTCGTCGATCGGTCCCGCGTCGGCGTGACCGGCCACAGCTATGGCGCCTTCATGACCGCGAACCTGCTGGCGCATTCGGACCTGTTCAAGGCCGGCGTGGCGTTGAGCGGCGCTTATAATCGCACACTCACGCCATTCAGCTTCCAGAACGAAGTCCGCACCTATTGGCAGGCGCCGGAACTCTACACCCGCATGTCGCCCTTCTCCTTCGCCGACCGGATCAAGCAGCCGCTCTCGCTGATCCACGGCGCCGCCGATGACAATATGGGAACCTTTCCGATCCAGAGCGAGCGCTTCTACGCCGCGCTCAAGGGGCATGGAGCGACCACGCGCCTGACGATGATGCCGTTGGAAGCCCATCGCTACGACGCGCGGGAGTCGTTGGGGCAGGTCGTCTGGGATTGGGACGACTGGTTCGGCCGCTATCTGAAAGACGCCAGATAAGCCTGTTCATGGGCTGCACGCGGCTGGACGCGCGAATTATGTCCGAAACGCCGGATATACTTCCGTCCGCTGATACCACGCCCTAGACCAGGATCCAACACCGTCTGGATTTGCCGGAGACTCACGCATGGATCGTCGCAATTTCGTCATCGGCGCTGCTGCCGCCTCGCTGGCCGGGACGCTGCCCGTTCGGGCCGCGGCCGCCACCGTCGGCACTCCCACCAGGGCCGACGCCGATCTGCGCGCGATGCTCGACCGCTTCTTCTATGCGCGGCTCAACGAGTCGCCCGAACAGGCGACGCGCCTTGGCCTCGACACCGGGCCACGCGCCGCGCTCAGGACCAAGCTCGACGACGAATCCGCGAAGGCGCAAGTGCGCCAGCTTGCCCGCGCCAAAGGCGAACTGGCCGAGTTGAGCAAGGTCGATACGGCGAAGCTCTCTCCTGCCGGCAAGATCGATCATGAGGTCGTGACCTATCAGCTGACCCAGGCGATCGCGGGCGCGGAGCGCTTTCGCTACGGCAGCAGCATGGGGCGGTTCGCGCCCTATGTGCTCAGCCAGCTGAGCGGCCCTTATCGCGACGTGCCCGATTTCCTCGAATCGCAGGTGCGCGTGCGCGACGCGGCGGAGGCGGACGCCTATCTCGCCCGACTGGAGGCCTTTCCCACCGCGATCGAGACCAGCAGCGCGAACCAGCGCGAGGACGCGGCGAAGGGCGTCTTCGCACCCGACTATATCCTCGACACCACGCTGAAGATCCTCGCCAGCGCGCGCGAGAAACCTGCGGACCAGACAGTGATGGTCGCGACCTTCGCCGCCAAGCTGAAGGCCGCGGACCTGCCGCCCGAGCGCGTGGCGCAGGCGACCGCGATCGTCGAACAAAAGGTTTTCCCCGCGCTCGATCGCCAGCGCGCATTGGTGACCGAGCTGCGCGCAAAGGCCGTTCACGACGCCGGCTGCTGGCGCCTGCCCGACGGCGACGCCTATTATGCCGCGGCCGCCGAAGCCGCGACGACGGTGAAGATGAGCGGCGACGAGATTCACCGGCTCGGGCTCGAACAGGTGGCGGAGATCAGCGCCCGGATCGACATGATCCTGAAAGGCGAAGGGATGAGCCAGGGCAGCGTCGGCGACCGCATGGTCGAGCTCAACAAGCGGCCCGACCAGCTCTTCCCCAACACCGACGAAGGCCGCGACGCGCTGCTCGCACAGCTCAACCGCCAGATCGAGGCGATGCAGCCGCGCCTGTCCGAAGCGTTCGCGGTGCTGCCCAAGGCCCCCGTCGAAGTCCGGCGCGTGCCGCCGACGATCCAGGCCGGCGCACCCGGCGGCTATTATCAGAACGCCTCGCTCGATGGCTCGCGCCCGGCCATCTATTACATCAATCTGCGCGACACCTTCGACCGCCCCAAATTCGGGCTGGCGACGCTGACCCATCACGAAGCGGTTCCCGGCCACCACCTGCAAGTGAGCGTCGCGCTGGAAAGTCCGGAGATCCCGATGATCCGCCGGCGGGGTTTCTTCAGCGGCTATTCCGAGGGCTGGGCGCTTTATGCCTAACAGCTCGCCGACGAGATGGGCATGTTCAAGGGCGATCCGCTCGGCCAGGTTGGCTATCTCCAGTCGCTGCTGTTCCGTGCGACGCGGCTGGTGGTGGACAGCGGCATGCATGCCAAGCGCTGGAGCCGCGAAAAGGCGACCGACTATCTGATCGCGACCACCGGCATCGCGCGCGGCCGCAGCCAGGGAGAGATCGATCGCTACACCGTCTGGCCGGGCCAGGCCTGCAGCTACAAGGTCGGCCACACGGTATGGACGCGGCTGCGCGCCGAGGCGCAGAAGCAGCCGGGCTTCAACCTGAAGGATTTCCACGCAGTGCTGTCCGACGGCGCGATGCCGCTCGCCGTGCTCGAACGCGTGGTGCGCAGGCGCTGGTCGATCGGCTGAAGGGCAGGATCGAACCCTTCTCCCTTTCCGTCATCCCCGCGAATGCGGGGATGACGCCGAGACCAACCTAGAAGCTTTCGCCCACCATCTCCTCGCTCTTGGCCCACAGGGCACGGGCGCGATCCGGGTCAAGCGCATAGGCGCGCACGCCGCCGCGGACGTCGTCGCTCTCGACGATTTCGGCGAGGTGGCAATCTTCGCAATAGCGGCCGCCCACCGCATCGGGCGCGGCGACGATGGAGGCCCAGAGCGAGGTTGCCGCACCCTGGGGGATCGACTTCCAGGTGTAGCGCGCCGCGCCGTCGGGCATCTGCTCCTCCAGCGAGGCGATAGTCTGACGCAGCTGCTCTTCGCTCATATGACGGGCCAGTTCGGTCTGGATGACGCCGGGATGCACCGCCGCGGCGCGGACGCCGCGTTCCTTGTGGCGCCGGTCGAACTCGACGGCGAACAGGATGTTCGCGGTCTTGGACCGGCCATAAGCGACGAACTCGGTATAGGGCGTGCGTTCGAAATTGGGATCGTCGAGGTCGACATCGGCAAAGCGGTGACCGGCCGAGGCCAGGCTGACGACGCGCCCGCCCGCACCCAGCAGCGACGCGATGCGGTTGATGAACACGAAATGGCCGAGATGATTGGTGCCGAACTGCGTCTCGAAACCGTCGGCGGTTTCGCCCTTGGGGCATGCCATCACGCCGGCATTCGCGATCACGACGTCGAACGGCCGGCCATCGGCGATCAGCGCGTCGGCTGCGGCGCGAACGCTCGCCAGCGAAGCAAGATCGAGTTCGATCAATTCGATGTTACCGCCATTGGCGGCCTGGGCGCGCACCACCTCGGTCGCCCGATGCGCCTTGTCGAGATCGCGCGCGGCGCCCACCACCTGCGCGCCATGCGCGGCAAGCGCGCGTGCCGTCTCCACGCCCAGCCCGGCCGACACGCCGGTCACCAATATGCGTTTGCCCGACAGATCGACGCCAGTCAGCACGTCGTCGGTAGTCGATTCTTCTCCGAAAGTCGCGGTCATGTCGGTCTCCTTCTTTTCCGTCGGCGCCTATCTGGTTTGGCGCAGCCCGTTTCGCGCGCCCGATCATGTCGAAGTCTTGCCCGATCCTCTCAGCGCGCCACCGATCGAGCTGATTAACGCTTGCCTCACCCCCGCCCTGCCCCAATGTTGCGGCGATGGAAGATCAGCTTCGCCAATTGCTCGACATGGCGCTCCGCCATCACGGCCGGGGCGATGCCGCCACCGCGATCCCGCGCCTCGCCATCCATATGGGTCAGGCACGCACCATAGTGTCGCACGGCCTGTACGAGCCGATGCTGTGCCTGGTGGTGCAGGGTGCGAAGACCGTCTCGATCGGCGACCGGCTGCTGCGCTACGATCCCGCCAGCTATTTCGTCGCGACGGTCGACCTGCCCGCATCAGGCTGTATCGTCGAGGCCAGCCCGGAGCGTCCCTATGTCGGACTCAGCCTGATGCTCGATCGCGATTGCCTGACAGCCCTGATCGCGGAATTGCCCGATCGTCTCGACGAGCAATCGCCCGGCTTCGCGGTCAGCGCGGTGACGCCGCAATTGCTCGATCCCTGGCTGCGCCTGCTCGCACTGCTCGACACGCCCGACGACGTGCCAGTGCTGGCGCCGATGCTCGAGCGCGAGATTCTTTATCGCCTGCTACAGGGCCCGCAGGGCGGCGTCGTGCGCCAGGCGATGATCGCCGACAGCCGGTTGTCGCGCGTGCGTCGGGCGATCGGATGGATCCGCGCGAATTTCGATCGGCCGCTGCGGATCGAGATGCTGGCCGATCTGGCGGGGATGAGCCTCGCCTCCTTCCACCGCCATTTCAAGACCGCGACCGCGATGAGCCCGCTCCAATATCAGAAGTCGATGCGGCTGCAGGAAGCGCGCCGGTTGCTCATCGCCAATGCCGAGGCGTCGCGCGCCGGCTATGCCGTGGGCTATGAAAGCGCATCGCAGTTCAGCCGCGAATATACCCGCATGTTCGGTGCACCACCCGCCCGCGACGCCGAACGGCTACGCCGGCAGGGGCCGGGCGACGCCATGGTGAGCGCGGTCTGATTCCTTGACCGCAAGCTTCGGGAAGCCGCCACTGGCGGAGCGCCATATATAGGAAGACGAAACGCGGCACGATCGCTTGCCGAGCGGAATGAGGAAGAAACATGTCCCTTAGCTTCAAGACCACCGAGTCGCCTGTCGGCGCGCTGACACTTGTGGGGAGCGATGCGGGGCTGGTCGCGATCCTGTGGCCGAATGACCGGCCGGACCGCGTGCGCCTGGACGCGTTGACCGAGGATGCCGACCATCCGGTTCTCGTCGAGACCGCACGCCAGCTCAACGCCTATTTCGCGGGTACGCTGACGCGTTTCACCGTGCCGCTCGATTTCCGCGGCACCGATTTCCAGAAACAGGTCTGGGCGGCGCTGCTGACCATCCCGTTCGGCGAGACGCGCAGCTATGCTCAGGTCGCGCACCAGATCGGGCGGCCGGCCGCCGTCCGCGCGGTCGGTGCGGCCAATGGCCGCAACCCGATCTCGATCATCGCCCCCTGCCACCGCGTCGTCGGATCGAACGGTGCTCTGACCGGCTTCGCCGGCGGATTGGACGCGAAGCGGACGCTGCTCGACCTGGAAAGCGCGCCGCAATTGATGTGAGCGGTCGGTTCGCGTGAAGGTGAAATAGGAAACCAACCCGGATCGTCATGCCAGTTCTTATCCAAAACGGGAAAAATCCCCCGAAGCCAGGCTCCGGGGGACTCTCCACTCTCACCTGATGCAGCGTCAGGCTCAGTGGATGGCGTTGCCGATCACCGCGCCGATGATCCCGCTGACCAGGGCGACCATCACTGCGTCATTGCCCGACTGCACCCACTGGTAACCGCGCGGCGCGTTGCCGAGATGATAGGCGCGGGGATTACCGATCACCCGATAATTCTGCGCCTGGCGGCGGTCGAAACGCTGGCCCTTGGCCCAGCGATGCTGGCCGTAGCGATAATCATTCTGCGCATAGCGACGGTCATTCTGGCGCACGACGGTCTTGTGCTTCACCACGGCGCGGCCATTCTGCCCGTAATGCACCGTCTTCTGCGCGGTGCGCTGCTGGTAGGGCGCGGCCTGCGCCTGGCTGGCGACCAGCGGGCTGGCGATCATGCTGGTTGCGGCCAGCGCCATCAGAAACTTTTTCATCGTTCGTTCCTCTTGTTCCGGCGCCATCAGCGGCGTCTGAAGCAGAGATAGGACCCAGCTGTCGCGTGGATGTGCCGAAATCCGGCGCATTTGTCCGAAAGTGTAACAGGCGGGGCGCCTCGCCCCATTACCGCCGATCCGAAACGTCACCTCTGGTCGGGCCGGAGATAGCGGCTATCGTCGGCCGCAGCCCTTGCCAGTCCGTGCTTGCGAGCCCACATTGATCGAGGAAGGACACAGGCCATGACTATCATGCCTCCGCCGCCCCCGCTCTGGGACACTGCCCGCACAATCGATGGTAATTTCCGGATTCAGCTGGACTGCCAGCCACCGGTTATCGCGATGATCACACGCGCTACGCTCGACGCCCATCTGGCATCGTGGACCGACGATCTCGTCGCGCTTGCCTTCGAGAATCGCGAGACGGTCGAGCGCGCCATGGCGAATGCCTGGCTGCGGCAGCCCGCGACCACCGGCGAAGCGGCCACGCATCCACGAATACTCGTGGTGGCGACCGTCGATTTTCGCTGAGCGACGCGCGGAACCATATTGATCCAAATGCCGGGCTGTGACAGATACACGCCCGATGACGTACTTTACCACCTCGCATAAGGGCTATTGGCGCTTCCTGTAGGGAGCGGCGCGTCATCATCCATGACCATCGCCGCCGGGTACGGTGAGCGCATGGTCTTCAAGCGATATGTCACCTGCCGCGGCGGCCTTTGAAAAAGGGCGAACCGTGACACATCATCTCGACATCACCACGCCGCGCAGCAGGATCGCGCCGCTCACCGGTGCAGATGCCGCCGACGTGCAGCGCATCACCGATGCCTCGGTCACGTCGCGAGTTTCCTTCCTTCCCACCCCCTTTACGATCGACGATGCGCGGGCACTGATCGCCAGGCACGCCGATCGCTGTTTTCACGGAGTCCGCGACCGGACGACGGGCGCACTGCACGGCGTGATCGGCGTCCATCGCCGCCCCTTCGGCGCGGTCGAGATCGGATATTGGTTCGCGGCATCGGCGCGCGGCAGAGGCCTGGCGACCGAAGCGGTGGAAGCGACGCTCGCCACGCTCGAGGAGCTGCCCGGCTGCACCGGCATCGAAGCGGAATGCGCGCTCGATAACCGTCCGTCCTGGGGCCTGCTCGAAAAACTGGGCTTCCGCGCAACCGGCGATACCGGCCAGCGCCCCGAACGGATGCTGATGCGCTGGCACGGCCAGCCGGGCGTCAGGATCGATGTATGCTAAGGCGATTTGCGGTTTGACGGAAGAAAGCTGCCCACAGGATCAGCCACAAGGCCACCCACACCAACACACACCCTTGTCATCCCCGCGCATGCGGGGATCCAGCTATTCCGTGAAGCATCCGGAGAAAGAAAAAGAAGCTGGATCCCCGCGTGCGCGGGGATGACATGGGAAGAGATGATATCGCACCGCCCGTCCTTCCCCTCCCGCGAACGGGAGGGGTTGCCGGATCAGCTTAAGCGAAGGTGACCTGTCCGATGCTGGAGATGCCGAGCAGTGTGACGGAGCCGCCGAGTTCGAGATTGATGGTGAGGTCGACGATGGTGTCGCCATTGGTGTCGGCGGCGACGCTGCTCAGGATATCCATGCCGGCGGCAAGATCGATGACGTCCTGGCCGGGAGTATAGTCGGTGATGACATCATGCCCGTCCTGGAAGTTGATGATGAAGACATCCTTGCCGGTGCCACCCGTCAGCGTATCGTTGCCCGCGCCGCCGATCAGCGTGTCGTCGCCGGCACCGCCGTTGAGGCTCTGGTTGCCCGCAAAGCCGTAGAGCCGGTCCTCGTCCGCCGTGCCGGTGAGCACATTGCCGTTGCGGCCGCCACCGACCACCTGCACGCCGTCGACGATCGCGGTGACGGTGAAGGTCGCGGTGGCAGTGCTGGTCAGGCCACCGGCATCGGTGACGGTGTATTTGAAGCTGTCGGTCAGCGTCTGGCCCGGGCTCAGCAGGTCGAACGCCGCGGCGTCCGCGACATATTTGAGCGATTGGGTGGCGGCGTCGAAGATCACATGGCCGCCCGTTCCCACGCTGTTGACCGAGACGATCGTCAGCGCATCGCCATTGCCGTCGGTGTCGTTGCCCAGCAAGGTCGACCAGAGATTGGCGCTGGTCTTGCCCTCGTCGATCGCCAGTGCATCGGCAACCGCCACCGGCCTGTCGTTGACCACGACCGCCAGCGCCTGCTCGGTGAAGAGCCCGCCGGCATCGGCTGCGCGCACGGTGAGGCTGTAGCTCGGCCGGCTCTCGAAATTCGCGGTCGTGCCCGTGGTGGTGATCACGCCGCTTCCGTCGATCTGGAACAGCCCGGCATCCGCGCCCGACAGCGACCAGATGATCGGATCGCCATCGACATCGTTCGCGGACGCCGTGCCGACGATCGTTCCCGCCGGTGCGCCTTCGTTGACCCGGTCGCTATCGATCACAAGGTTCGCTGGCGCGTCATTGACCGCATTGACCGTCAGCGTGACGGTGGTGGGCGGGCCGTTCGCCGTGCCGTCATTGGGACGATAGCTGAAGCTGTCGCCGCCATTGTAATTGGCATCGGGCGTATAGGTGAAGCTGCCGTTCGGATTGAGCGTCAGCGTGCCGTGCGAAGGGCCGGTCACCAGCACCGCGGTCAGCGCATCGCCGTCGACATCGCTATCGTTCGTGAGCACGCCGGGGCCGGCGATGATGAGAGGCACATCCTCGTTGGTCGAATAGACGTCGCCCACAGCCACCGGCAGATCGTTGACCGCCGTGATGGTGATGGTCTGGTTGGCCGCCCCGGTCAGCGCACCGCCGTTGCCGCTATTGCCGCCGTCATTGATGCCGACGCTGAGCGTGGTGCTCGCGGGCGGCGTATCGGTGTTGGCGGTGAAGCTGACGCTGCTGGTGGCATTGGCGCCCAGCAGATCGTTGATCTGCGCCAGCGTACCCGTAAGCGTGACGCTGTTCGTGCCGCTGCCCGAAACATTCGCCCCGCTGCTGCCCGCCGTCACCGTCAATATGCCGTAGCCGACGCCCAGCGTCACCGTGACACTACCGCTGCCTGCATCGGCATCGGCGACCGACACCGTGCCCTTCAGATTGAGCGCAACCTGTTCGGTCGCGGCATAGGCGCTCGGTGAAACCGCGGCCGTCGGCGCGTCGTTCACCGCCGCGATGTTGATGGTCTGGCTCGCCGATCCGGTCAGCGCACCGCCGCTGCCGCTATTGCCGCCATCATTGATGCCGACGCTCAGCGTCGTGCTGGCGGGCGGCGTATCGGTGTTGGCGGTGAAGCCGATGCTGCTCGTGGCGTTCGTGCCCAGCAGGTCATTGATCTGCGCCAGCGTGCCGGTGAGCGTGACGCTGCTCGTACCGCTGCCCGAGACGTTCGCGCCGCTGCTGCCCGCCGTCACCGTCAATATGCCATAGCCGACGCCCAGCGTCACCGTGATGCTGCCGCTCGCCGCATCAACATCGGCGACCGAGACCGTGCCCTTCAGGTTGAGCACGACCTGTTCGGTCGCGGCATAGGCGCTCGCCGAAACCGCCGCCGTCGGGGCGTCGTTGACCGCCGCGACATTGACGGTGCTGGTGACCGTGGTGGTGCCGCCATCGCCGTCGTTCAACGTCCAGCTGATCGTGCGCGCGCCGGCGCTCGGCGCGTCGCCGCCCGAATTCGTGTAACCTATGGTGCGGAGCAGCGCCTGCACCGCGCCAACCGGGGGGGCCGGGCGGCCATCGGGATCGTAGAAGGTGAAGCTGAGCGCGGTGCCGCCCGCGCCACCGCCCGCGACCAGGCCGATCTGGGTGCCGTTATAATAAACCTGGCGATCGCCGCCCGGAAGCGGCGCGCCCAGCGTGATGAAGGCATCGGGTATGATCACCAGTTGATCCTGCGCGCTCACGAGGCCACCGGTGATCGAAACGGTCAGCGTTCCGCCATCGAAGTTGGTACTGTCGGCGTCGGTGATCGCCGCATTACCGCCGGCATCGATCAGCAGTGAGCCATTGCCCTCGGTCCAGGTAACGCTGTCGCCGCTCAGGTTCGAAATTACCGGCGCATCGTTCACCGCTGCGATATTGATGGTCTGGCTCGCCGATCCGGTCAGCGCACCGCCGCTGCCGCTATTGCCGCCGTCGTTCACGCCGACAGTCAGCGTCGTGTTCGCGGGCGGCGCATCGGTGTTGGCGGTGAAGCTGACGCTGCTGGTGGCATTGCTACCCAGCAGATCGTTGATCTGCGCCAGCGTGCCGGTGAGCGTGACGCTGTTCGTGCCACTGCCCGAGACGTTCGCGCCGCTGCTGCCCGCCGTCACCGTCAGCACGCCATAACCCACGCCCAGCGTCACCGTGACGCTGCCGCTGCCCGCATCGGCATCGGCGACCGACACCGTGCCCTTCAGGTTGAGCGCAACCTGTTCGGTCGCGGCATAGGCGCTTGCCGAAACCACCGCCGTCGGCGCGTCGTTGACCGCCGCGATGGTGATAGTCTGTGTGGCCGATCCTGTGAGCGCACCGCCACTGCCGCTATTGCCGCCGTCATTGACGTTGACGCTGAGCGTCGTGCTGGCGGGCGGCGTATCGGTGTTGGCGGTGAAGCCGATGCTGCTCGTGGCGTTGGAGCCCAACAGATCGTTGATCTGCGCCAGCGTGCCGGTCAGCGTGACCGTGCCCGTGCCGCTGCCCGACACGTTCGCGCCGCTGCTGCCCGCCGTCACCGTCAGGATACCGTAGCCGACGTTCAAAGTGACGGTGATGCTGTTGCTGCCGGAATCGTCGGCAACCACAACCCTGCCCTTCAGATCGAGCGCCACCTGCTCGGTCGCGGCGTAGCTTGGCCCCGCAAGCGAAAATGCATAGGAGTAACCTTCGCTAGACCAGCCGGACGGATTGGCGAGGTTGAAACTGGCCTGACTGCCAACGGCGTCCTGGGGTGCGGACGTCCGCACCCAGAATATTTGGGTGTTGTCATAGGCCGATCCCCAGGCGCCCTCGTGCAGCGCGATGAAATATTCGCCGGCATCCAGCGTCACATTGCCCAGGTCGATCGTGGCCAGGATGATGTCGGTGCCATCGAAAAGATTCTGACCGGAATCGACAAGCAACGGCGTGCTGTCCGTTCCGCTGAACAGCAGCGCGCCGGGCGCGCCACTCACCGAGGAATAGATGCCCCAGCTCAACGTGCCGCTGAAGCCGTCCAATGCGCCGTTGTTGGGACCGTTGTCGTTCAGAGCCGCCGTGATCGTTCCCAGCGTCCGGCGTTCCGTAAGTGCGAAACTGTCGGAATTGACCGCATTCGAAATGCCATTGGCGTTCGTGACATCAAGGCTGCTCTGATTAAAGAGCGTGCCGGACGGAGAGATGGAGACGGCCGGCGCATCGTTGACTGCCGCGATCGTGATCGTCTGCGTCGCCGGCGCGGAAGGGGCGGCATCGCCGGGTTCCTGCGCGGTCACGGTGAGCACGGTGCTGGCGGGCGGCACATCGGTGTTGGCGGTGAAGCTGACGCTGCTGGTGGCATTCGTTCCCAGCAGGTCGTTGATCTGCGCCAGCGTGCCGGTGAGTATGACCGTGCCGGTGCCGCTGCCGGCAACATTCGCGCCGCTGGTGCCCGCGCTTACCGTCAATATGCCGTAGCCGACGTTCAACGTCACCATCATGGTGTTGCCGCCGACATCGGCGTCGGAAACCGAGATACTGCCTTTCAGGTTGAACGCGACCTGTTCGATTGCCACGCCCTTCAGCGTGAAGGCGGCGGAGCCGCCCGGCACATCGAACGACCAGTTGGACGGGTTGGCGGTGTTGGGGGTGAAGTGGAAGCCATTGACGCCCAGATCCGTCGAGGTCTTCATCCAGTAGATCTCGGAGCCGTCATTGGGCGATCCCCACACCCCTTCGTGCAGCGCGAGGAAATAGCTGCCGGGATCGAGCGTCACGCTACCCAGATCGATCGTCGCCATGACGACGTCGTCGGTGGTGCCGCTGAAGCTCAAGCCAGTGTCCACCATTTGCGGCGTGTTGTCCGATCCGGAAAACAACAGCGTTCCAGGCTCACCGTTCACCGACGAATAGATGCCCCAGCTTATCGTGCCACTGAAACCGTCGATCAGGCCGTTGTCGGGCCCTGCATCATCGGTCAGCGGCGCAAGCAATGTCGTCAATGTTCGACGCTGCGTGAGGACGAAGCCTTCTGCCGGCACCAATAGCGACATCTTCATCGCATTGGTGGTGTCGATCCCGCTCTGATCGAAGATCATGTCGGGCGGCGTGATGCTGACGGAAGGCGCTAGGGTCATCCAATGTCTCCACAAAAAAGCTCAATGATCGCCATGCGGGATGCCCCATCGATGCGTGGGGCATCACTGTTCGTTTTTTTGCGGACGACTTCGTATGTGGGATCAATGTGTTGGTCGATCGGAAATGAGTATAAATTCTATCCAGAAGACGGACATAGTCCGATGCTGCCGACGACCCGCGCCAATCGCCGGGGCCGCGCGAGCGGCCCCGGCGATTGAGTCCTAGCGTCCCTCGCCCAACCGCATCGAAAGCTCGACATCGTCGGCGAAGGGCACCGACAGATACCCCCGCGCGGGATCGCGCACGCGTGCGAGATAGTCGGGCGACCAGTCGGCATTGTCGGCCAGGATCAGCGCGCCGGGCGCGAGGAACGGTTCGGCGAGATCGAGGATCGCGGGATAAAGCCCCTTGGCGCCGTCGAGCAGCAGCAGGTCGATCCGTTCGGGCAGGTCGCGTGCCAGCGTATCGAGCGCATCGCCCTCGCGGATCTCGACGAGGTCGGCGAAACCGGCGTCCGCCACGGTCGCCCGCGCGGCGGCGACCTTGCCGGGCTCGAACTCGCTGGAGATCAGCCGCGCGCCGCCCGCTTCGCCCCAATTGTCGCGGAGCGCCGCGGCGAGGTGCAGCGTCGAGACGCCGAATGAGGTGCCGAACTCGACGATGTTGCGCGCACGGCTGCTGAGCGCAAGCATGTAGAGCAGCCGCCCCGTTTCGCGCGAGACCGCAAGGTGTGCGTCCTTCATCCAGGTATAGAGATCGAGATAGCCTTCTTTATCCGCCATCATCGCGGCGCGCTGGGCTTCGGGAACGGACTGGATCTGGCTTTGCACCCTCGCCGTCGACGCATCGGCATCGGCGAACAGACGGTCGAGCAGCGCCGCGAGCGGCGCTTGCGTAAGCGTGTTCATCATGGATTTTCCTTGGTCTGGATTGACGTGCCGGCCGGGCGAGCAGAATATGCGACGAATTCGTCGCATTTCCTATTCGCGTTCCGGAGCCTGCCCATGACCGCGATACGAAAACCCCGGATTTCCTCGCGAAAACAGCCACGCCAGGCCCGTTCGACCCAGTTGGTCGCCGACATATTGCAGGCCGCGGTTCAGGTTCTGGCGGCGGAGGGCGCCGCACGTTTCACCACCGCGCGAGTGGCCGAGCGTGCAGGCGTGAGCGTCGGTTCGATCTACCAATATTTCCCCAACAAGGCGGCGATCCTGTTCCGGCTGCAGGCCGACGAATGGCGAGAGACCTCGGCCATGCTCCAGTCGCTGCTGACTTTACCCGGCCTGACGCCGGTCGAGCGGCTGCGCGCCGCGATCCGGGCTTTCTTCCGTTCCGAATGCGAGGAAGCGGCAATGCGGATCGCCCTGGCCGATGCCGCCCCACTCTACCGCGACGCACCGGAAACATACGCCCACCGCCGGGCCGGCATGCGGACAATGGCGGCCTTCTGGCGTGAAGCCCTGCCCGATGCGACGCGCGACCAGCGCCGGCGCGCTGCGGACATCATATCGATGGCGCTGGAATCGATCGGCAAGACGATCTCCGAACGCAACTGGCCGATCGAAACCATCGACGACTATGCCGATGCAGCAGGGGACATGGTCGTCGCCTATCTCGATCGCCTGCCCCGCGATCGAGCGGCGCGGTTCTCGGATTAAACGCGCCCCTGCCGCTCGCCATCGCGCCGGTCACCCTGCTCCGCCGCGCGATCGGCGGCGGCGATCAGGCGCGTGCCCATTTCACGCGCGGCGCGCGGCGTCAGCGAC
>JASBTC010000038.1 GCA_030148625.1 Sphingobium sp.
AGACGCTGCAGGTCAAGCTGACCCTGGGCGATCCGAGCATGGCCCGGCTGATCCCGAATGGCAGCTTCTACAATGAGACGGGCGGAAGCTGGGTGTTCGTCGTGACCCCCGACGGCAGCCAGGCCGTCAAGCGCCAGGTACGGCTCGGCCGGCGCAATGCCGATTTCATCGAAATACTCGACGGGCTGGAGCCCGGCGAGAAAGTGCTCACCTCTCCCTATACCGGTTTCGCCGACAAGGATCGGCTGGACCTCGAACGCAAATGACCAAGCCACAGACGAAAGGCCAAGACATGACGCAACCGATGCTCAGCATGCGCGACCTCAGCCGGGTCTATCGCACCGACATGGTCGAAACGACGGCGCTCAATTCGGTCGATCTCGACATCCATCAGGGCGAGTTCGTCGCGGTGATGGGGCCATCGGGCTGCGGCAAGTCGACCTTGCTCAACGTGATCGGCATGCTCGACAGCCCGTCGAGCGGATCGTACCGCTTCGGCGACATCGAGGTGGCGGGGCTGCCCGAAAGCAAGCTCGCCGAAACGCGCAAGACGCATCTCGGCTTCATCTTCCAGAGCTTCAACCTGATCGACGAGCTGAGCGTGGCGGAGAATGTCGAGCTGGCGCTGCTCTATCACGACATGCCCGCCGCGGCGCGCAAGGCGAAGGTCGAGGCAGTGATGGACCGGGTGGGCATCGCGCATCGGGCGCGCCACCGGCCGAGCCAGCTTTCGGGTGGGCAGCAGCAGCGCGTGGCGGTCGCCCGCGCGCTCGTCGCCGAACCCAGGCTGATCCTGGCGGACGAGCCGACCGGCAACCTCGACACCCAGCATGGCGAGGAAGTGATGAAGATGCTCCAGACGCTCAATGCCGAGGGATCGACCATCGTCATGGTCACCCACTCGCCCTCGCATGCCGATTACGCCAGCCGCGTCGTCAACATGCTCGACGGCCGCATCCTGCAGGAACGGCGTCGCGCCGCCTGACGCCCAGCGACAAGGAGACTGCCCATGTGGCGCAACTATCTGATCGTCGGGCTCAGGTCGCTCATGAAGAGCCGCACCTATGCCGCCATCAACATATTGGGGCTCGCCATCGGCATGGCGGCGTGCCTGATCATCCTGATCTTTGTGCGCAACGAGCTCACCTACGATCGGTGGATGCCGGAGGGCGACCGGACTTTCCAGCTCCAGACCTATTATACCGACCGCACGACCGGCGAGCAGCAGAACCTGCAGATGGCCGCCTATGTCACCAAGGCGGCGATACTCAAGGATTTCCCGCAGATCGAAAGCAGCGTCCATCTGCTCTCGGCCGGCCCTGTCGTGGTTCGCAACGGTCAGGCGACGGAAGTGGAGGCGATGAAGTTCGTCGACGGCCCGCTGTTCGACGTGCTCGATCTGCCGTTGGTGCAGGGAAATCCGAAGACCGCGCTGGCGCAGCCGGGCGGTCTGGTGCTGACCGAAAGTGAAGCGAAGCGCCGGTTCGGAGACGAGAATCCGATGGGGCAGACGCTGACCCTGATCTCGCGCGGCATCTCGCAGGATTATCGGGTCAACGGCGTGCTCAAGGATATTCCGAAGAATTCGCACCTCAAACTCATCATGGTCGCGCGCTACGACGCCAATGCCTATTGGGCCGAGAATCCACAGTTCCTCACCGAATATGGCTGGCAGGCGGGCGCACTCTACTTCCGGTTGAAGCCCGGCGCGAACGTCGGGGACATCAACAGCCAATTCCATGCCTGGGAAAAACGCAATATTCCCGATCAGATCTTTGGCGATCGGCGCACCAACCAGGGCGACAGCGCCGAATTCGCACTGGTCAATATCCGCGATATCCATCTCGGCCGCGCGCAGGAAGGCGCGATGACCCCGGGCAATGATCGCCGCTCGATCATGACCTTCGCGGTGATCGCGGTGTTGATCCTGGGCATGGCCTGCGTCAATTTCGTCAATCTGGCGACGGCGCGGGCAAGCCAGCGCGCGCGCGAAGTGGCATTGCGCAAGGTGCTCGGGGCCAATCGCCGCCAGCTCGTTTTCCAGTTCATCGGCGAATCGATCCTGGTGTCGGCACTGGCGATGCTGCTTGCGCTGGCGATGACCGAGCTCGTCCTGCCGCTGATCAGCACCTTCCTCGATGCCGAATTGTCGCTCAAATATGTGGGCGCCGGCGGCCTGTTGCTGCCGATCATCGGTCTGGTGCTGCTCGTCGGCGTTGCCGGCGGTATCTACCCGGCTTTCTATCTGTCGCGCTTCCAGCCGGCACGTGTGCTCAAGGCGAACAAGTCGGCTGCCGATGCGGAAGGGTCGGGCCGGCTGCGCAGCGCGCTCGTCGTCGCGCAGTTCGCGGTCTCGATCGGGCTGATCATCTGCACGATCGTCGTCTATGCGCAGACGCTCTACGCGCGGAACTCCGATCCGGGTTATCATCGCGACGGTCTGATCCAGGTCTCCGGGATGCAACGTCGTCAGCTCGATCCGATCAAGGACACGCTGGTGCGCGAGATCGGCAAGATCGACGGCGTCACCGCGGTGGGGCGCACGGCGATCGGTATCAACACGCTCAACAACACTGTGACCGGCGTCCAGCTTCCCGGCCAGTCGGAGCCGATCGGGCTGGGCTATTACAATGTCGATACCAGGTTCTTCGACACGATGGGAATCAAGCTGCTCGCGGGGCGCGGCTTCGACATCAACCGGCCGCTTGACGACAGCACGCGTCCCACCCCCGAGGATCCGGCGGCGGAGCATGCATTCGTGGCGCGCGGCGCGAACACGATGATCAATGCCCTCGCGGTCAAGCGGCTCGGCTTCAAGTCACCACAGGATGCGATCGGCAAGCAGATCCGCGCGGCGATCACCGGCGACCAATATGGCCTGGTGCCGGTCACGATCATCGGCGTCGTCCAGGATTCGCGTTTCCGTTCGATCCGCGATCCGCTCGATGCGATCATGTTCTTCTACGATCGCAACAATCACAACGAGATGCTGGTGCGCTACAGCGGTGATCCGGCAGCGGCGATGGGCAAGATCGAGGCGGTGTGGAAACGCCTGGCGCCGGATACGCCCTTCACCGCCAAGTTCGGCGACGACATCGTCCGTGATCTCTACAAGTCGGAAGAGTCGCGCGCGCAGATCTTCGGGGCATTCTCGCTGCTCGCGGTGGTCGTCGGCTGTCTCGGCCTGTTCGGGCTGGCCGCCTTCACCGCGCAGCGCCGGACGAAGGAAATCGGCATCCGCAAGGTGCTGGGCGCCAGCACGTCGCGGATCGTGCGGCTGCTCGTCTGGCAGTTCACCCGGCCGGTGATCCTGGCGAACATCATCGCCTGGCCGATCGCCTGGTGGCTGATGCGCGACTGGCTCAACGGCTTCGATGCGCGGATCGCGCTGGGGCCGGTGCCCTTCCTGGTGGCGGGCACGCTGGCGCTGCTGATCGCGGTCGGGACGATCGGTGCGCACAGTTTCCGCGTCGCGCGCACCAACCCGATCCACGCGCTGCGCTACGAATAGGGAGATTGGGGCCGGACCGGTTCCCGTCCGGCCGCGATCATCCTGCTCGGCCGTCCCGGCATCTGCCGGGGCGGCCTTTTTTTTGGTGTTCCGTCTCCTGAATCGGCGTTGTCAGACGTTGAGGACGGGGTGTCATTCAGGTCAGGCTGAGTCGAGAATGGTGTCGATC
>JASBTC010000247.1 GCA_030148625.1 Sphingobium sp.
GAACTTGGTGCCGTAGCTGCCGTTGAAAGTGTAGCGATTGGCGTCGCCATGCCCCGAGACGCCCGCATTGGCGCCCAGTTCGACGCCCTCGAAATCGTCGTTGAGGATGATGTTGACCACGCCCGCGACCGCGCCCGAGCCCCAGGCGGCGGAAGCGCCGCCGGTGACGACCTCGACGCGCTTGATCACGCTCATCGGGATGTTGTTGAGGTCGGTGCTGCCGGAGAAGCGGCGGCCGTTGAGCAGCGTCAGCGTGCGCACCGCGCCAAGACCACGAAGGTCGGCGGTCGATGCGCTGGAATTGGTATTGCCCACCGTGCTGGCGGGGGTGGAGGTCGCGCGGAATTGCGGCTGGTCGTTCAGCACCGCGGCGATGCTCGGGCGCGCGCCCTGGCGCAGCTCGACTTCGCCGACCACGGTGGTCGGCGTCGGTGCATCGAAGCCGGCGCGGTCGACGCGTGATCCGGTGACGACGATTTCGCTGCCGGCCTGGTCGGCATCGGCGGCTTCGGTCTGGTCGGGCGCGGTCTGTGCGAAGGCGGGCGCGGAGAATGCGATGGCGACGCCAAGCGCGATGGCACTACCGCCATGGGAAAGCGATCGCCAACGAGATTGGATTGCAGAAGTCATATACCGTCCCTTTGTTTTCTGATTTGCCGCGTGAGCCGAGCACATCTGTGTGCGGCTTCTGGCTCCGCGTCTGGTCAGCATCGGGCGTGGATTGCAATAAGTCTAGATGAATATCCTGATCAGGATAAAAAATTTCTCTGTGGGCTATAATGTCTGGTTATGGGTGTGCCGTTTTCGAAATGGCATGTTCGGCCGAGACGACGGGCAGACTTGCTTGTGACAAGCCTGCCCGCGTCGCTCGCGGTCAGAAGTTCGCGCGAACCCCGAAGGTGAAGTAACGGCCGATCAGATCGTAATAGGGCGAACTGACGGCGGCCAATGGCGGCTTGCGATCGAACAGGTTCTGGATGCTGCCATAAACCGTCAGGCGATTGCCGTCGCCATAGGGAATATAGGCACGGGCGCCCAGGTCGACATAGGTGCGGGCACTGATGCGGTTGTGATCCGCGCCGGCGAGCACCTCTGCTGGCGCAAAGCCGCTGCTGTCGATGTAACGTGCCCGGATATCGGCGCCGAACCGGTCGCTCTCATAGTTTGCGGTCAGCGTGCCGCGCCATTTCGGGACGAGGAACACCGCCTGCGAACCCACATAGCCGGCGCCGTCAATCTTGATAACGCCATTATCGACGATCAGTGAATCGACGTAGTTGGCAAGTGCGCGGATGCGCAATTGGCCAGGCAGGCCGATGCTGTCCAACCGCGTGCGGTAGGACATTTCGAAATCGATGCCCGTGTTCTTGAAGTTCGCGACGTTGATATACGACGCATTGATCACTTTGGCGAACTTGGTGGCCGGATCGCGTTCGATCTGCGCGCAGGCGCCCTGATTGCCCTGCTTATAGCAGCCGTTGACGATCTGCTGCGCCGTCAGCGTCGTGATCACGTCCTTGATCTTTATGTTGTAATAATCGACCGAGAAATCGAAGCCGGGAAGGAAGGTGGGCGAGAAGACACCGCCAACCGTGAAGGTGTCTGCGATCTCGGGCTTGAGATTGGGATTGCCGCCGGTGAACAGGGTGACGGGCACCGTCGGCTTTTTGGTGGGTTCGACCGGATCGACGAAACCTTCGTCCACGACCGTGGTGAACAGCGTCGAGCGCTGGCTGAAAAGCTCGGTCAGATTGGCTGCCCGGATATCGCGCGAGCGGGTCGTGCGCAGCTTCAGCCCTTCCGTCACATCCCAGACGCCGCCCACTTTCCACGACCAGATCGAACCACCGGTGCTGTAATCGGAGATGCGGGCTGCCGCGTTGAGCACCAGCTTGTCGACGAGCGGCAGGTTGGCGAGCAGCGGGACGGCGACTTCGGCGAAGCCTTCCTTCACATTGTTGCCGGTCTTCAGGATGTTGACGCCGTTGATCGTGTTGAAATTGCCGAGCAGCGAATTTGCGTCATACAAGGTCTGGAAGGATTCCTCGCGATATTCGCCGCCGATGGCGAACGAAACCGGCAGGTTCCACAGTTCGAACGGTTCACCGCTGATGCTGGCGCCCGCGCTGTCGAGCCAGGTTTTGGTGACCGCGTTCCAGACACCCGTCGAATAGGCGATCGCGGCGGGATCGGCGCGTCCCGAACCGAACAGGTTGAGCGGACGGCACGCCGGATCGTTGTTGCTCGGGTCCGCATCTGCGTTCACCGCGCAGACGATCTGGCCGCCGCTCGACACGGCGTTGATCGCTCTGGCGAACTCGGCTTTCTTGGTCAGGCCCAGCAATTTCTGGTCTTCGGTGCGTTCGCCATGGCTGAAATAGGCATTGTAACGCCACTTGCCGCCACCGAACGAGCCATCGATCCCGATCGCTCCCTGGATCGTCTCGCGATCATAGCGATAGCGTGCGAGCGACATGTCGGTCAGCACACGGCCCATGGTAAAGCTTGTTTCCCCCTTTGCAGCAAAAGCCGCCCGCTGCGCGTCCGTGAGATAGGGATTGGTGGTGGAGAAGACGATATCTGTAACGCCCAGATCGGGGAAGAAGACGCGTTCGTTCCAGACCTTGTTGTAGCCGCCTTCCACCCAGATCTTGAGCGTGTCGGTCAAATCGTAGCTGGCGCGCGCGAAGACGTTACCGCGCTCGATCGGTGCCGCCAGCGAGCGATATTGGTCGATATTATAGCCTTCGCCGCCGATCATCGTCGACGAGTTGTTGCGGATGATGCCGAACTGGAATGGGCGTAGCGAGCCGTCAGGATTGAAGGTCTGTCCGGCAAGAACGCCCGTGCGGATCAGGCCGCCCTCGCTCCGCCGGGCTTCGTGAATGTTCGCGGTCGGATAGAGCTTGCCGTCGGCGCCAGGATAAAGGGCCGTCGAGCCGATCAGCGGGCGCGCATTGCCCGGGATGATGCCCTTGTCCTTCAGATAGTCGCCGCCGATCATGAAGTGGCCGCGGCCGTCGGCGAATTTGAAGCCCGCCGAACCTTCGAACAGATATTTCTGACCGTCGCCGCGCGACGAGATGCCGGTCTGCGCGCCGAGCTCGAAGCCTTCCTTATTGTCGTCGAGCAGCAGGTTGACGACGCCGGCGACGGCGCCCGAACCATAGGCGGCCGAGGCGCCGCCGGTGACGACGTCGATCTGCTTGATCAGCGAATAGGGAACGGTCTGGAGATCGTTCGAGCTGACATAGCGGCGGTTGTTGATCAGCACGAGCGTGCGTGCCGCGCCCAGGCCGCGCAGGTCGGCCGGGGTCTGGCCGGACGACGTCACGGTGTTGGTCGAGGTTGCGCTCTGCGTCTGGCGGAATTGCGGAAGATCGGCGAGCGAAGCGCCGATGTCGGTGCGGCCGGCCTGCTGCAACTCGGTGACGCCGATCACCGTCGTCGGGGTCGGTGCGTCGAAGCCGGCGGTGCTGATGCGCGATCCGGTGATGACGATTTCACTGGAGCCTTCTTCGGCCTGTGCTTCCTGTGGCGCAGTCTGCGCGAAGGCCGGCGCGGCAAAGGCGAGGGCGACGCCCAGCGCGAGCGCGCTGCCGCCACGTGACAAGGTACACCAACGGGTCTGGGATGGGGAGGTCATGCTGTGGTTCCCTTTTGTATATGGCGTCGCGAGCCGGACTCGTCTTCGCGAGTTTGCGTGCTGTTTGACGCCTGTTTTGGCCGAAGCCGGTCGTCGGGTCTAAAACTGGACCCAATCAGGATATAAGTTTCTAAAAGAGAAAATCGATATCGACAACCCGCCTTACGGTTTCACCAACCGAAAGAGCACGTGCGGCTGTGAGCTGAACGACATTTTGCGGTCGCCGGCCGGGCCGTAGAATTGGAGCCGCTCATATGGGCCGCCCTGGCGTGCGCCGGTCACCTGCTCGTAGATCTCCGGGCCGATCTGTTCCCAATAGGTCTTGGTGCCGCCGGCGTCGGTGATCAGGCCGTGCGCGCCGTCCGCCGACACCTTGATGTCGAATTCGGGCCGCGGCGGATCGCTATAGGTGCGGCGATTGGTGCGATACGCCCCGACCGTCGGCGCGGCGGTGCCGGTCCAGCGCGGCGCGGGCGCCACGGGGAAGACCCGGCCGATCATCGCGTTCATCAGTTCGGTTCGGCCGCCATAGCTGCCCTGGCCGCCCGTGGTCGACACGAAGAAGCCGAAATCGGCTTCGGGCGCCAGCACCATATAGGAATGGAAATCGGCGGTGTTGCCACCATGGCCGATCAGGCGCGGGCCCTGTTCGCGCACGACCATATAGCCATGTGCCATCGGCTGCAGCGCCGGTGCGTTGCGGGTCAGGTCGGTGCGCATCAGGCGCATCGTCTCGGGCTTGAGGATCTGGACATTGCCCAGGCGTCCATTGCCGAGATGCGCGAGCATGAAGCGCGCCAGGTCCGGCCCCGTGGCAGAGACCGACCCCGCGGGCATGATGTTCGAATAGAGCTCGAAGGGCTTGGCGACGAGCTTGCCGTCGACCAGCTTGTAGCCGTTCGCCATGTTTGCGGCGCGATCGCCGGTCAGCGGCTCGCGGAACGTCGCGCTCTTCATGCCGAGCGGGCCGAAGATATGCTTGTCGATATAATCGGCGAATTTCTCGCCCGAGACGCGCTGGACGATATAGCCGGCGATCGCCGAGCCATAGTTGGAATAGGATGTTTCGACCCCCGGCTCGCGGACGCGCGTCGGGATATTCTTCGGATCCTTGAGGAAAGTGTCGAGCGGAATCAGCCCCGAAACATCGTCGGTGGTGATGCCGCCCAGATCCTCGAAGCCCGGCGAATGATCGAGCAGGTGCCTGACCAGGATCGGGCGGGTCTGCCCGTTCGTCGGGATGGTGAAGTCGAGATATTTGTCGATCGGATCGTCGAGCTTCACCTTGCCCTGCTCGACCTGCTGCATCAGCGCGGTCCAGGTGAACAGCTTGGAGACCGAACCGGGGCGGAACAGCGTCTTTTCGCCGTCGACGGGGATTTTCCGGTCGATATCGGCATAGCCATAGCCGCGCGAGAACAGCACCTTGCCCTTCGACACCACCGTGACCACCGCGCCGGCGACTTCACGCGTCGCGATCTGCTGGGCCATGATTCCGTCGACGAACTCGGCCAGGCCGGCGAGGCGCGCCGGGTCGATCGTGACAGCCGCCGTCCTGGCAGCGGGGGCGCTCTGCGCGAATCCCGGCGAGACCGAGCCCAGCACGAGCGAAAGGCCGATCGCCGTTCCGGTCAGAAACTTCGACAGCCCGCCAGACCGCCCGCCAGACCGCGTTGCATCTCGCATCAGCCCATTCGTCACACGACTCTCCATTCACGCCGCAAGTTCGACCCTGCACGGCGCGGACGCTACACATTGGGATGTAATTTTCCTATTGGGATATTGCTAAATCAGTGAAAAAAATTCGAAACAGAATAGAAATATATATAATATCAAGGAGTTAATATCGAATATTCTTTTTGTTGCATTCGAAAGTCGTTGGCGCGAATGTCCTGATCAGAGAATTTTCGGCGAGCCTGTCCGGCATGGCTTGCCTGTCACCCACCATATGCTCGCCGGATCTAGGGAGAGTTTTTCATGTTGAATCAAAAGCTTCGGCTTGCGCTTTTGCCGCTGCTGCTGGCTACGGCCGGAGTCGCGGCGCCCGTGATGGCGCAATCGGCGACTCAGTCGGCGTCGACCGCCGGTCTCGATCAGCAGATTGCGCGCCTTGCCCAGGGTTCAGGCGGCGTTGTCGGCGTCGCCGCCTGGCGGCTCGATGGAAAGGGGCCGCGCATCCTGCTCAACGGCAACGAGGCGTTTCCGATGGCCAGTACCTTCAAGGTTGCGGTGGCGGGCAGGATCTTCGAGCGCGTCGACAAGGGCGAACTGAAGCTCGACCAGATGCTCGATGTGCCGATGGACATGTTCTCGCCGTCTGAAGTGATCGCCGACCGGCTGATCCATCCCGGCGTGAGCCTGTCGGTCTATAATCTGCTCGAACTGATGCTGACGCAGAGCGACAACACCGCGACCGACGTGCTGACCAAGGCCGCGGGCGGCCCGGCCGTCGTCACCGCCTGGGTCCGTGCGCAGGGCGTGACCGGCCAGCGCATCGACCGCGACACCGCCGGCCTGCTGCGCGATTTCTTCGGTGTCGGCCCCGGCCCGTTGGCCGAAGCGTTCGAAGCGGCGGCGAAGGCCAATCCCGATATAGAGCGCAAGGGGAGCCTGCCCGATCCCGCCTTCGACAATGATCCGCGCGACACCAGCACGCCTGAGGCGATGGGCACGCTGCTCACCCGCATCTTCTCCGGCAAGGCGCTGTCTGCGGAAAGCACAAAGGCGCTGATCGGGATCATGGAACGCTGCCGCACGGGTGGGGCGCGACTGCGCGGCAAGATGCCGCCGGGCACGAAGGTCGCCAACAAGACCGGCACGATCGGCGGCACAGTCAACGATACCGGCGTGCTCACCTTGCCCGGCGGCGCCGGCCAGATCGTCATTGCCGTCTATGTGAAGAAGAGCGCGGCGCCCGTCGCCGACCGCGAGCGCGCGATCGCCGAGATCGCACGCTCGGTGCATGACTATTTCCTCTTCTCGGCACCCGTGAAGTGAGAGGGCTGAGCATCAGGACGCGGTTTTTCGCTGCTGCGGGGCTTGCCGCGCTTGCGGTCGCAGCGCCGGCGGCCGCGCAGACCTACGACATCGTGATCGCCAATGGCCGCGTCATGGATCCCGAAAGCGGGCGTGACGAGGTGGCCAATATCGGCATCAATGGCCGCAGCATCGCGGCGATCACGACGGAAGCAATCAAGGGGCGCCGGATGATCGACGCGAAGAACCTGGTGGTCGCGCCCGGTTTCGTCGATCTCCACGCTCATGGGCAGAATCCGAAGGGCGAATATTATCAGGTGCTCGACGGCGTCACGACCGCGATCGACGCGGAAGGCGGGGCGATGCCGATCGCGCCCTTCATCGCCGCGCTTTCAGGTAAGGCGCTGACCAATTTCGGCGCCACCGCATCGCATCAGTGCGCACGGATGGAAGTGATCGCCAATGCGCCTTGCCATGGCCATTTCGCGATCAATGATGGTGGCGAGACGAGCGATCGCAGGGCCTATACGGCTGCAGCGACGCCGGAACAGCAACGTGCGATCGTCGCCGCGCTCGACCGTGAGGTCGCGGCCGGCGCGCTCGGCTATGGCCTGGGCATCGAATATACGCCGGGGGCGAGCCGCGGCGAGATCTACGACATCTTCAAAGCGGCGGCGGCGACGCGCGCGCCGGTCTTTGTCCATGTCCGCAGCCGTCCGCTCGATCCCGCGCCTGGCGTGCCGATTGCGGTGGCACAGGAAGTGATCGCCAATGCGGCGCTCACCGGCGCTCCCCTGCAGATCGTGCATCTCCATTCGACGGGCCTGCGCGATACGCCGACCCTGATCGACATGGTCAAGCGCGCACGCCAGCGCGGCATGGACATCACGTCGGAGGCCTATCCCTATACGGCGGGCAGCACTTCGATCGGCTCCGAGTTCTTCCGCGACGGCTGGCAGGAGCGTTCGGGCATCGGCTATGGCGACCTGCAATGGCCCGCGACGGGTGAGCGGCTGACCAAGGACAGCTTCGAACGCTATCGCCGCGAACAGCCCAATGCCGCGGTCGTCATCCACATGATCCCGGAGGATGTGGTCGACGCGATCATCGCGGAGCCTGAAATCTCGATCGCGTCCGACGGCATGCCCTGGGTCACGTCGGGCGAGCATCCGCGCGGCGCCGGCACCTATGGCCGCGTGCTCGGCCGCTATGTCCGCGAACGCAAGACGCTGGACCTGATGGCGGCGCTGCGCAAGATGGCGCTGATGCCCGCGCAGCGGCTGGAGGCGGTTTCTCCGCAAATGGCGAAGAAGGGGCGGCTGAAGGTGGGCGCCGATGCGGACATCGCCATCTTCGACCCCGCCACCGTCAGCGATGTCGCGACTTTCCAGAAGCCGATGCAGGCCTCGGTCGGTTTCCGTCATGTGCTGGTCAACGGCCAGCCCGTGGTGCGCGACGGCAAGCTGGTGGAGAAAGTCTTCCCCGGCGAGGCGATCACGGGGACGGCGAAGGGGCAGTAAGGCTTCGCACGGGGCCGGTTCGCTGGCCCTGCCGAACCGGCACTCACATCGTTCGGGCTGAGCTTGTCGAAGCCCTGTCCTTCTACCTTGGGCCAGAAGAAAAGGCAGGGCTTCGACAAGCTCAGCCCGAACGGGGTGTTGGCGATAATAGCCGGGCTTGCTTGCCATGAGACACCCACAAAAAACCAGGGCGACCCCCTGCGGGACCGCCCTGGTCGCTGGGAGCTTTCGAAAGCTGTCAGCTACACGCGTGGCGCAGCACCGCTCCGGCCTTGACGTTGTCGAGCTTGCCCTGGTCGAGCGCGACCGCGCCGTTGACGATCACCGTGTCGATGCCCGTCGGATAATCGGTCGGATTCTTCCAGCTCGCGACGTCGTCGAGCTTGTCGTAATCGAACACCACGACGTCGGCGCGCATGCCCTGGCGGATCAGGCCGCGATCGCTCAGCCCCATGCGCTGTGCCGGCCAGCCGGTCATCTTGCGCACCGCCTGTTCGAGCGTCAGGATCGGGCGGCGCTTCACATATTCGGCGATGACGCGCGGGAAGGTGCCGTAGGAACGCGGATGGGGCAGGCCGAGCGTGTCGACCTTGCCCGGCGTGGCGGAGGCGCCGGCATCGCTGCCGATGCTGACCCAGGACTGGCGCAGGGCGGTCTCGATATCTTGTTCGCTCATCATGAAATAAAGCGCCATCGAGCGTTTGGGATATGCCGCGACCACGATGTCCCATGCCGCGTCGGCCGGGTCGATGCCCAGTGCCGCGCCGATTTCGGCGAAGCTCTTGCCGTTGAACTTCTCATATTTGGGGTTCTGCGGATTGGCGAGCACCACCTTGTCCCAGCCGCCCGAAGCCTCGACCAGATTCGACCAGTCGGACATCGATCCGGCGGCCACCTGCTGCTTCAGCTTGGCGCGGACCGCGGGATCCTTCAGCCGTTCGATGCCCTTTTCGACGCCGTCGGCCCAGACCCAGTTGGGCACGGTGATCTCGACCCCGGTTCCGCCGGCGGTATAGGGATACATGTCCGCCGCGATATCGACGCCGCGGGCGCGGGCGCTGTCGACCAGCGCGACCGCCTTGGGCATGCCCTTGCCCCATTGCGGCGCATAGGCGTTTTTGAGGTGGAAGATCTCGACCTTGACGCCGCCCTTCTCGCCGATCGCGATCGCTTCTTCGATCGCGGGGATCAGCTTGGAGCTCTCCTCGCGCATGTGCGTGGCGTAGAAGCCGTTGCACTGCGAGGCGACCTTGGCGAGCTTGATCAGGTCCTCGGTGGTCTGGAAGCTGCTCGGCGGATAGATGAGCGCGCTGGTGATGCCGAAGACGCCCGCGCGCATCGCGATGCCGACTTCCTTCTCCATCGCCGCCATCTGCGCCGGGGTGGGCGCGCCCGCCTTGTCGCCCATGATCTGCATGCGCGCCTGGTGGGTGGCGTAATAGGTGCCGAAATTGACGCCGATGCCCTGGGTTTCGAGCTGCTTGAAATAGCCGGGGATCTTCGCGGCCTCGACGGGGGTACCGCCCTCGCCCGCGATCACGGTGGTCACGCCCTGGCGCAATTTGTTCTCGGCCGCGCCGTTTTCGAGCAGCACTTCGCCGGACTGGTCCATCATGTCGATGAAGCCGGGCGCGACATAGCGGCCCTGCGCATTGATCTCGCGCTTGCCGCGCGCGGTGATCGTGCC
Source organism: Sphingobium sp. (assembly GCA_030148625.1). Next base: position 9,830 of record JASBTC010000247.1, read on the forward strand.
GACCTTCGCCACGCGGCCGTCCTTGATGCCGACATCGGCGCTCACCCAGGGATTACCCGCGCCGTCGAGCACGCGGCCGCCACGGATGACGATGTCATATTCGGGCGCGCCGGATTGGGCCGAGGCATTGGAGGCGAGCAGCGCGGCGGTGCAACCGAGCAGCAGCGCGCGGCGCAGGGTGCGCGGAAAGAGCGTCATTGGGGAAACTCCTGGGGACGGGAGGCGGTGATCGGCATGAAGCCGGGGCCAGGCGGGCACGCTGGTCGCGCGTCCGCCATGGCCCCGGCCATGCTCATTTCAGGCAGTTCTCGACGAGCGCGGCGAAAGCCTCACCGCCGCGGATGGGATCGGCGACGGGCAGACCCAGCCGCTCGCTTTCGGCGGCCATCACACGCTCGGCTTCCTCGGCGGTGAGCTTCGACGTGTTCATCGAGATGCCGCCGCATCGGATATTGGGATTGGTGCGCCGACCGAGAATCAGGTTGAGTTCGATCGTCTCTTCGATCGACGGGACCGCATATCCCGCCGTGCCGAGCATCTCGGTGCGGCCGGGCTCGTGGCAGACCACGATCACGTCGGGCTGGCTGCCGTGGAGCAGGCCGAGCGAGACCGCGGCATAGGCGGGGTGGTAGAGCGAGCCTTGGCCCTCGACCACGTCCCAGTGATCGTCGGCGGCGTCGGGGCTGAGGATTTCAGCGGCGCCCGCCTCGAAATCGGAGACCACGGCGTCCATCGGCATGCCGCCGCCTGCGATCATGATGCCGGTCTGGCCGGTCGCACGGAAATCGGCGGAAACCCCGCGCTCGGCGATGGCGCTGGCCAGCGCGAGCGCGGTGTATTTCTTGCCGAGCGCGCAATCGGTGCCCACCGTCAGGATGCGCTTGCCCGAACGCTTGCGGCCCGTGCCGACGGGCAGGCTGGCGGGGGGAACGCGGATGTCGATCAGGCGGCGACCGAGCCGGGTGGCGGCGTCGTCGAGCTGCGGAATGTCGCTCAGCCGGACGTGCATGCCGCTGACGATGTCGAGGCCTGCTTCGAGCGCCTCGACCAGCGAGGCGATCCAGTTCGGTGCGAGTACGCCGCCGCTATTGGCGACGCCGATGACGAGCGCGCGGGCGCCGGCCGCATAGGCCTGCGCCGGCGTCATGTGCGGCAGGCCGGTGGTGACCGTGGCACCGATGCTGAACTCGCCGACGCATTTGTCGCCCGCCCAGTCGCGCAGACCGAATGCCGTCTTGGCGAAGCCGGGCTCCACCGTGTCCGCGAGGAACAGCAGGTAGGGCTGGGGAAGTCGAATGGCTGATCCCTGCTCGGGATCGAATTGAGCGTTCATGCGGCTACTCTGTCTGTGGTCCGTTTTGGACCGTGTGGAAATGGAAGGGGTCAAACCCAGGTATCGCCCAGCAGGCGACGGAAATTGCCGCCGAGAATTGCTGAGATGTTGGCGTCGGAATAATTGCGGCGGATAAGCTCCTCGGTGAGGTCGAACATTTTCATCGGATGGTCGAAGCCGTCGGTGTCGAGCTTGTCGCGAAAGGCGTAGCTTTCCTTGTAGCCGCTCTTGAGCATCTTGTACTGGTCGGCCGGCATGTCGTCATAGCCGTTGAGATCGGCATCGGAGCCGATGCCGACATGGTCGACGCCGATCAGCTTCACGACATGGTCGATATGATTGACCATCTCGACGATCGTCGTCGGTTCCTTGCCACTGACGAAATTGCGGACGCCGGTGATGCCCATCACGCCGTTCTTCTTGCCGAGCGCCAGGATCGCCTCGTCGCGCTTCAGCCGGGGATGGTCGTTGAGCACGCGGCAATTGCTGTGCGTGATCGCGATCGGCTTGGTCGAGATATCGATCGCGTCGAGCGTCGTCTTGTCGCCCGAATGCGAGACGTCGACGAGCATGCCGACTTCGTTCATCGCCTTGATGATCGCGGCGCCATAGTCGCTGATGCCGCCGTCGACCCGGTCGGTGCTGCCGGATCCCAGCCGGTTCTGGCTGTTATAGGTGAGCTGCGAGCAGCGCTGGCCGAGCTGGTAGAAGGTTTTCACGTCCGCGACGGTTTCGAAGTGATCCGAATTCTGCAGGCCCATGATCACCGCGCATTTGCCCTCGCGCTTGGCGCGGTCGAGATCGGTGCCGAGGCCGACCAGCGAGAAGACGTGCGAATTGCGGCCGGCAAAGCCCTGCCACGCGTTCATCCATTCCAGCACGCTGGAGCGGGCGTCCGCGCCGCCGACACCGACGGCGTTGTGGAAGCCGGTGATGCCGCTGGCGCGGAATTCGGCGGCGTCCTTCTCGCTCAGCGGTGCTGCGAAATATTCGGGGCGGAAGTCGAGCTTGATCGGCGCCAGCATGTCGATCACCAGCGACTTGCGCACCAGGTCGATCGCCCCCTTCGAATAGGTCTTGGGCGACGCCGCGTTCAGCCGGTACTGGCCCAGATTGATCATCGGAAAACCCGCGACTGCGGCAACTGCCGCAGCACCGCCGCCCAGCAGCCGGCGCCGCGACATTCTGACATCCTGCTGCATTGTCACTCCCCCGATTCTATGATCCTGATCAGGATCATATTGTCCCGAGATGAAAAGTCAAACCTTCACTCACCGACGGCGCGTGCGACCACGCCGCCCTTCATCACGAAAGCCATGGTTTCGAGCGTGCGGACGTCGTTCAGCGGATCGCCTTTCACCGCGACGATATCGGCGGCCTTGCCGGGTGCGATCGAGCCGATCTCGGCCGACAGCCGGGCGTGATCGGCCGCCCAGACCGTCGCCGCGCGGATCGCGTCGAGCGGGGTGAAGCCCGCCTGCACGAGCAGCGCGAATTCCTTGGCATTCTCACCATGCACCGAAACGCCGCTGTCGGTGCCGAATGCGATCTTGACGCCGCCGACGCGCGCGCGCCGGGCCATGTCGAGCATCTGCGGACCGACCTGCAACGCCTTGGCGCGCACCGGGGCGGGCATCCATTCGGCCGTCTTGGCCTGGCGCGCCACTGTGTCGCCGGCAAGCAGGGTGGGGACGAGATAGGTGCCCTTGGCCTTCATCATGCGGATCGATTCGGCGTCGAGGAAGGTGCCGTGCTCGATCGAATCGACGCCCGCGCGCAGCGCCGCGTTGACGCCGTCAGTGCCGTGCGCATGCGCCGCGACCTGCCGGCCCAGCCGGTGCGCGGTCTCGACCAGCGAGGTCAGTTCGGCATCGCTCATCTGCTGGCCGACGCCGGCCGCCGTTGCCGACATCACCCCGCCGGTCGACGCCGTCTTGATGATGTCCGCGCCGCTCTGCACCGCCTGGCGCACCGCGCGCGCGCAATCGTCGGCGCCCGAACACAAGGTGGGCGAGCGGTACAGGTCGAGGATCTCCTGGCGATAACCCTGGATGTCGCCATGGCCGCCATGTGCCGCCACCCCGCCGGCGGCAATCATCCGCGGGCCGATGATCTTGCCCGCGGCGATCGCGTCGCGCATCGCGAAGGTCACTTCGGGCGTGCCGCCCAGGTCGATCACGGTGGTGAAGCCGGCACGGACGGTCCGCCTGGCATAGACGACGCCGTCGAGCAGCACGTCGGAATCGGACTTGGTCACCGCGTCGAGGCGCGCGTCCGGTCCGTTCTCCGAAGTGATGTGGACATGGCTGTCGATGAAGCCGGGCAGCACGAAGGCGTCGCGCAGGTCGATCACCTTGCCCTCGCCGACAAAGCCGTCGCGGATCTCGACGATGCGTCCGTCACGGACGACGACGGTCTTGTTGCTGTCCACCCGTCCGCTTGCCGGATCGGCGAGCAGCCGCCCGGCCTGGATATAGGTGGCGCCGTCCGCCTGCGCGGCGGCGGGTGCCGCGCCCCAGACGATCGCGGTGGCCGCGGCGGCGGTCGCCAGGCGGCGGAGGGTGCTCAGCGCGCTCATGCCGGCACCGCCATTTCGGCCGTGCGGCCCCAGATCGCTTCGTCGCACCAGGCGAGGCCGCCGCTATAGTCGATGGCGGGGGTCCGGTCGGACGCCAGGAAGATCGGCCCGTCGAGATCGACGATGTCGCAGAGCTGTCCGAGGATGAAGGCCGGCGCCATGGCGAGGCTCGACCCGACCATATTGCCGACCATCACGCTCAGCCCCGCTTCGCGCGCGGCATGCGCGATCATCAGCCCCTCGGTGAGGCCACCGCATTTGTCGAGCTTGATATTGACGACGTCGAAGCGGCCGACCAGTCCGGGCACATCGGCCAGCGACAAGGCGCTTTCGTCGGCGGCGATCGGGATCGGGCATTCGAACCCGTCGAGATCGGCCTCGCGTCCGCGCGGCAGCGGCTGTTCGAGCAATTTCACATCGGCGTCGACGAGCGCGCCGACCAGCGGCTCGAGCGCGTCGATCGCAAAGCCCTGATTGGCGTCCACGCCGATCCAGCATTCCGGGCGCGCCGCCCGGACGGCGCGAACGCGCGCGATGTCGATGTCGAGATCGCCGGTCAGCTTGAGCTTCAGTGCGCGCGCAGAGGCATAGCCCAGCGCGCCTTCAGCCATCACCGCTGGATCGTCGGCGCCGAGCGTGAAGGTGGTGAGCAGCGGTCTGGGCGCTTCCAGCCCCGCCAGCGTCCAGACCGGTTGGCCGGTGCGGCGGGCTTCGAGTTCCCACAGCGCGCAGTCGATGGCATTGCGTGCGCCGCCCGGGGGCAGCAGGTCGCGCAGCCCCTCTCGCGTGACGCCCTGTTCGATTTCGCCGCGGACCCGCTCGATCGCGGCCACCATCGCAGGAGCGTTCTCATAGAGATAATAGACGCCCGAGGCTTCGCCGCGTCCGCTGGCGGTGCCGTCGGAAAGCGTCACCACAACCACGTCCGACTGGGTGAAGACGTGTCCGGAGATCCGGAACGGCTTGGCCAGCGGCAGCGATTCGACCGTAACGGCCAGGGAAAGAGTCATTGTCGGGTCCTTCATAGTGAGATCAGAAATTGAGACCGAAGCCGATCAGGCCGTAGCCGACCGCGCCCCACAGGATGATCGCTCCCGAGAGCGCGACCAGAAGGCTCCAGATCCTGGCCGTCCAGCCGTGTTTGCCCCGCCAGATGCGCCACGCATTCCACAGCGCGATGACGACCAGGCCGACAAAACCGAGCAGGCCCGCCGACTGGAGCAGGATGATCAGCCAGTCGAGCCGGCCGTTGAGATTGGCGAAGCTCGCGCTCATCGCGGAGAAGGCATAGGCCCAGCCCGCCGGCACCAGCAGGGCGAGCAGCGCGAAGCCGCGGACGAGGTGATAGGCGTTGCGATCCTGCCCGGTCAGCGGCAGCGCGGCGCCATAGACGCGGCGGGCGATCGCGGCGGCGGGCCAGGACAAAGCGGTGATCAGCAGGATGGCGAAGGCGATCCAGGCCAGCGGATTGAGCCAGCTCTTGTCGGCATACCAGGGCGCGCGTTCGAAGAGCATGAACGGGGATGTCGAATCGAAGCTGAAGCGGACGACCTTGCCGTCGACCAGCTTCGCGGCAAGCCGCAGGTCGCCGCCGACCTCGCGCCAGACGAACGGCGCGATCTCCACCCATTTGCGCGGCGCGCCGCCGAGCGTGCGGTTGGCCTCGATCAGCAGCGATCCGTCGGGCGTGGCGCCGACGGTGACCTGGCCGAGCAGTGCGCCCGTAAACATGAAGCTCGATTGCGAGCGGCGGCTGACGATGTAGTTGCCCGCGATCATCCGGACATGTTCTGCGGCGGTCTTCGCGTCGACCCGGCCGTCGCGGGGCTGGCCGGGGAAATAGCGGTCGGCGAACTGCGTCAGCAATGCGCTGCGGATCGCGCCGGCCGCGCCTTCCTTGCCCGAACTGTTGAGCGAGACGAACATGCCGACATGGTCGTCGAGGAACAGCCAGAGCGCGCTGTGGAACAGGCGCGTGTCACCGCCATGCGCGATGATGCGATGGCCGTTCATGTCCTGCTCGTAAAAGCCTAGCGCCATGCGGTTGAGCGGCGGGATGACGTCGAGATGCGTGGTGTGCATCATGTTCGCGGTCTGCGGCGAAAGCAGCGGGCCGCCCTGCGCCAGATGCGCGATCATGAAGCGCGCCATATCGGTGCCGGTTGCCGACAGGCTCCCGGCGGGCGCCGCCTCCACCACTTCGAACGGCATCGGCTTGCCCGATCCCAGCATATAGCCTTTCGACATCAGCGACTGGAGATTGGCGGGCAGCGGCTGGCGGAAGGTGGAGCGCGCCATGCCGAGCCGGCCGAAGATGTTGCGTTCGACATAGTCGTCGAACGGCAGGCCGGAGACGCGCTGGACGATATAGCCGGCAAGCGCCGTGGCATAGTTGGAATAGGCCGGGGTCGTGCCCGGATCGAAGATACGCTTCGGCGTCCAGCGCTTGACCATGGTCGCGAGCGGGGCGGGGGCGGGCGTGTCCGCCACCAGCCCGCGGGACGCCTCTTCGAAGCCGGCGGTGTGCGTCATGATGTTGCGCAGCTTGATCGGCTTGCCGTCGCGCGGCGGGATCCTGAAATCGAGATAGGTGTTCACATCGGCGTCGAGATCGAGCTTGCCCTGCTCGACGAGCTGCATGACCGAGGTCCAGGTGAACAGCTTGGACACCGATCCCGGACGGAACATCGTGGCGTCGGGGTCGACGGGCTTGCGCCCTGCGACGTCGGAGAAGCCATAGCCGCGCTGGGTCAGCACCTGGCCGTCCTTGACGATCACGACGACGCCACCGGCGACGTCGCCGCGCTGAAGGGCATAGGGGAAGAATCCGTCGAGCCAGGCGTCGGCATCGGCCTTGGTCAGCGCGGGCACCCCGGTGACGGGCGTCGCGGCGATCGCCGCGGGCGGAGAAACGACTCTGGGGGCGATCGGCGCGGGTGCCTGGGTGGCGGCCGGTGCCGCCGTCAGGCCGATCAATGCGGCGAACGCAAGTTTCAGGCGCTTCATCACCGACCCCCTTCCCAAAAAATACACCGCGATCCGTTCGGCAAGGCAATTGATTGCGCTCGGGCGACCACAGGGATATCGTGGATACCTAGGAACGACAGAATGTATCCTGATTGGACAATAATGATCCTGTTCGGAAAATTGTCAATTGGGGGATGATCGAATTTGGATTTTCTCGAGGGGGCTGAACGATGAAGGGGGAGCAACCCACGCTGGGTGCGCTGATACGGGGGTTGCGCACGCGCAACAGCTGGACGCTCAAGGAAATGAGCGACCATAGCGGCATTCCGATCTCCACTCTGTCGAAGGTCGAGCATGACCGGCTGACGCTGACCTATGACAAGCTTCTCCAACTGAGCCAGCGGCTCAACATCCGCATGTCGGAACTGTTTGCCGAGGATGCGCCGGGGACGGGTGAAACGCCGGTGACGGCGCGGCGCAGCGTCGGCGACCGCGATCGCGCGGTGCGTGTCCAGACCTCGAACTACGACTATTATTATCTGTGCACCGAATTGCGTCGGAAACGGATGATTCCGATCTATACGCGGATCCGTGCGGCATCGGCCGACGAGTTCGGCGAGTTCGTCCGGCATCCGGGCGAGGAATTCGTCTATGTCGTGAAGGGACGGATCGTCGTCCACACCGAATTCTACGACCCGATTCCGCTCGACGAAGGCCAGTCGATCTACATCGATTCGACGATGGGGCACGCCTATGTCGCCGGCAAGGATTGCAAGGAAGCGATCGTGATCGCGGTCTGCTCCAGT
>JASBTC010000040.1 GCA_030148625.1 Sphingobium sp.
GATCATCCTCAATCCGGCGGGCGGGGCGATCTATGCGCTCAGCGTCGCGGACCTCCATGACCATCAGGAGCTGGTGGTCCGACCCGCCTGCCCGGCGATCATGGCGGCCGGGATCTATGCCGGGATGACGCTGCCCGACACCGGCCTGCCGATGCTGCTGCTCGATCCGGCCGGCCTTGCCGATACCGCGGGGATCATCGCCGGCATCGGTGCCGACGAACCGGCCGAGGCGGTTGCGGCCGTCGACGATGCCGGCATCTCCATGCTGCTGTTCCGCGATCTCGACGGCACCGAGCGTGCGGTGCGGCTGAGCGTGATCGAACGGATCGAGGACGTCGCGGGCGGCCAGATCAGCTTCGGCGCCGGGCGCCTGCGGCTGGCGGTGGAGGATCGCATCATCCCGCTCGTCGGCCTGGATACGCTGGCGGGCCGTGACATGGTGAGCGTGCTGCGGCTGAACGACGGCGCAGTCGAGCTTGCCTATGCGATCGAGGAAGTGATCGATATCGTCCGCCTGTCGGGTGCCGTGGTTCAGGCGCGCAAGGAGGGGATCGTCGCCGGCGTCGCATTGCTCGACGGACGGCAGGTCGAGATTCTCGATCCGCATTGGCTGTTCGCGGATGCCGCGGGATCCGGCTCCACCGGTGTCGATCGGCCGCTATGCCTGCTTGGCGATCGCGACGATCCCTGGATACGCGAAGTGCTCTGTCCGCTTGTCGAGGCCGCAGGATATCGCGTCGCCTTTGCAGGGGATGCCGCCACGGAGGAAGCGCAAATCGTGATCGCCAATGAAGGCAGCGCCACCGAGACGCATGCGCCCAAGGCACGCGTGTTGCGCCTGCGCAGCGACATCGCCGTGCGTGATGCCGATCCGGCGAGCATCTATCGTTATGATCGTGCCGGGCTGATGACCGCGCTTCGCGCCGGCCGCGTGCGGGCGGGGGATTGAACCATGCGGGCCCTTTACCTGATCGCCGAGCTGGACGGGCAACGCATCGCGATCGAGGCGGTGCATATCGATTCGGTGGTCCATGTCGCGCATGTCACGCCGATCCCGTTGATGCCGCCGCATCTTCTCGGCCTTGCCGCGCTGCGCAGCCGCATCATCACGATGATCGACTGCCGCGCCGCGCTTGCCCTCGCGCCGGGCGCGACCGCGACGGTGCTGACGGCAGTGGTGGTCGAGGTCGAGGGACATCAATATGGCCTGGTGGTCGATCGCGTCGAGGATGTCCGCGAGATCGACGGCGCGCCGTCACCTCTTCGCACGCGTCTGGGCGCGGGTTGGGAACATGCCGTGCGCGGCATGCTCGACGACGGCACGGCATCGCTGCTGCTGCTCGATCCCGCATTGATCGTCGCGGGCGCACCTCAGAATTTGGCTGCTTAACCCCATGCTTACGCTTTGCTCTTATCACGTGGTGGGTTTCGCGCCCCATCGGGCGGGGAGGGGTGGGTAACATGTCCAGAAAATGTCTCGTCGTCGACGATTCAAAGGTGATTCGGAAAGTGGCGCGCCACATTCTGGAAACACTCGACTTCTCCGTGGACGAGGCGGTCGACGGCAGCGACGCGCTCAATCAGTGTATGGCGGCGCCGCCCGACGTAATCCTGCTCGACTGGAACATGCCGGTGATGAGCGGGATGGAATTCCTCCGCGCCCTCCGCAAGACCGACCTCGTCGTCCGTCCGAAAGTGGTGTTCTGCACCACGGAAAACGGCATGGGGCATATCCGCGCGGCGATCGATGCCGGTGCCGACGAATATGTCATGAAGCCGTTCGATCGCGAGACGCTGGAGACCAAGCTTCAGATCGTCGGTTTCTCCTGACCTGAAACGCATGGTGGGCCGGACCCTCCGCACCGAGGCCCAATCGGGCACCCGCCCCGACGCACGGCCGATCAGGTTGATGATCGTCGACGATTCGGCGGTGGCGCGGGCCGTGCTGGCGCGGATGATCTCTCAGGATCCGGCCTTCGAAATCGTCGATTCCGCCGCCAGCGCCGCGGAGGCGATCGCACGGCTGGGCAATCTGGCCGAACCGCTCGACGTGATCCTGCTCGATATCGAGATGCCTGGCCGCAGCGGCATCGCCGCCTTGCCCGATCTGATCGAGGGGAGCGGCGCGCGCGTGCTGATCGTTTCGGCGCTGGCCGACGACGGTGCGGCGGCGACCGTCGAGGCGCTGACCCTGGGGGCTGCCGATACGCTTGCCAAACCGGGAACGGGCAGTTTTGGCGGCCAATTCTCCGAGATATTGCGCGAACGGCTGTTGCGGCTCGGCCGTCCGGAAAGCAGCGGCACGACCATGATCGAGCGCTCGGTCGACATGCCGCGTCCGATTTCGCCCGCACTTCGCCTGCGCGCCGGGGATCGGCCGCTCGATTGCATCGCGATCGGTGCATCGACGGGCGGGCTACACGCCATCGCCGCGCTGTTGCGCGCGCTGCCGGCGACGCTCGACGTGCCGATCCTGATCACGCAGCATCTGCCGGCGGTTTTCATGCCGTTCTTCGCCGATCAGATGCAGACGCTGTCCGGGCGCAAGGCGCTTGTCGCGCGTGAGGGCATGCCGGTTCAGCCCGGACGCCTCCATATCGCGCCCGGCCATGCGCATCTGTGTGTCGAGGATCGTGACGGCCGGGTGGCTGTGCGATTGCTTCAGCACAGGACGGAGACAGGGTGTCTGCCGTCGGTCGATCCGATGTTCTCCTCCATCGCGTCGGTTTATGGCGCGACGGCGGTCGGCGTGGTGCTGAGCGGCATGGGGCGCGACGGCAGCGCCGGCGCGCGCGACCTGGCGAGTGCGGGGGCCGACGTGTTCGCGCAGGATGTGGAGACGTCGGTGGTCTGGGGCATGCCCGGCAGTGTCGCCAAGAGCGGGCTGGCAAGCGCGGTGCTGCCCCCCGCCGAAATCGCGCATATCCTGCAGAAGCGCTGGGAAAGCGCATGACCGCGAGCGCGAATGCGATCCGTGTGCTGGCCGGCCTGCTCCAGGCACGCACCGGACAGCAGCTCGCAGCCAGCCGGATCTGGCGGATCGAGATATCGCTGAAGCCGGTGTTGCGCGAATGCGGATTCGACTCGATCGATGCGCTCGCCGCCGCCGTGGTGTCGGATCGCGAGAGCGGCCTTGCCGATATCGTGGTCGATGCGCTGCTCAACAACGAGACCTATTTCTTTCGCGATCATACCGTGTTCCGGCTGCTCGACGGTCCCGCGCTCGACATGATCCGCGCGGCGCGCGAGCCGCGACGGCGGCTGCGCATCTGGTCGGCGGGCTGTTCGACGGGGCAGGAAACCTATTCGCTTGCGATCATGCTCGCCGACGCCACCGAGCGCTGGTCGGGATGGACGATCGACATTCTCGGCACCGATGTCTCGCGAGATGCGGTCGAGCGTGCGGGCCGGGGCGTGTTTTCCCAGTTCGAGATCCAGCGCGGCCTGCCGGTCCGCTCGATGCTGCGCTGGTTCGACCAGAGCGGCGAAAGCTGGACCGCAAAGCGCGAACTCAGACGGATGATCCGCTTCGAGCGTCACAATATCCTCGATCGTCCGCCTCAGCCGGCCCATTTCGACCTGATCCTGTGCCGCAACGTCCTGCTCTATTTTCCGCTGGAGGCACGCACGGCGGCGTTCGATCGCCTGTCCACGGCGATCGTGCCCGACGGGGTGCTGATGCTCGGCGCGGGCGAGACCGTGCTTGGCCAGACCGGCAAATTCGCCACCGAGCGCACGTTGCGCGGGCTTTACCGCCCAACCCCGGGCAATCCCCACCAATCGCACCGCGCGGCCTGAGCGAACCGATCCCGGATGCGCCGGCATCTTCGAGCCCGCGCATGATTCATTCGATTCGGTGGCGCGAAGCGCTTCCACCGCGCGACATCAGCCTTTATGGCCTCGGATGTGACTGCCCCGGCCCCGATCCGCTTCGGCACCCGCGACCTGCTCGTCGCGGCGATGATGAACGTCCTGTGGGGGCTCAACATCATCGCCGTGAAAATGGGCGTGGAGGCGACCGGGCCGTTCACCGCCGCCGCGCTGCGCCAGGCGATAGTCTTCATCGTCTGCGCGTCCGCGCTCCGGATCGTGCCGGGGCGGATGCGTGAGCTGATCGGCCTGGGTCTGCTGTCGGGCGGCATCTTCTACATGTTCGTCAATGCGTCGTTGTTCGTCGCCGACAATGTCAGCGCGCTTGCCATTGCCGGACAGGTCGGCGTTCCCTTTTCAATGATCCTGGCCGTGATCTTCCTGGGCGAACGCATCCATTTCATACGGATGGCGGGCATGGGGCTCGCCTTTCTGGGGGTGTTGCTGCTGGTGTTCGACCCGGCGGCCGGACGCGAGATCCCGGGCATGCTGCTGACGGCGGCAGGCAGCTTCATCTGGGCGGTCTCGTCACTGATCCAGCGCCGACTGCGCGGTGTTCCCGTGCTGACCATCTATGCCTGGATGGGATTGGTCGGCACCATCACGCTGGTGCCGGTGTCACTGGTGTTCGAGCCCGAGACAGTTCGGGCATTGCCGGATCTCCGGCTCGGCGATTTCGGCTGGATCGCCTTTTCGGCGATCGGCTCGACCATCGGCGGCCATGGCGCGATGTCGTGGCTGCTTCAGCGCCATGCGGTCAGTGCGGTGGTTCCTCTGACGCTCGCGGCGCCGGTGATTTCTGTGGTCGTCGCGTCGCTTTTCTTTGCCACGCCGCTGACGCCGCTTATGATCGCGGGCGGCGTCGTCGCGCTGGTCGGCGTCGCGATCGTCACGATCCGTACCGCGCGCGTGCATGAAGGGGGAGGCAAGGCAGTTTGATCGATACGCCATCTGCCAATTTTCCGTCCCCCAATTTCGACGAGCGGGCCGCGCCGGTTTCGATGATCGTGCTCCATTATACCGGCATGACCGATGCCGAAGTGGCGATTGCCCGACTCACCGATCCCGGCGCCAAGGTGTCGGCGCATTATCTGGTCGACGAGGATGGCCGCCTGGTCAGCATGGTCGCGGAGGACAAGCGCGCCTGGCATGCCGGGCGCTCGCATTGGCGCGGCATCACCGACATCAACAGCATCAGCATCGGCATCGAGATCGTCAATCCGGGGCATGATCATGGCTATCGCCCTTTTCCGGATGCGCAGATCGAGGCGCTGATCCCGCTCGTCGCCGATATCAAGGACCGTTATGCGATCACGCGCGGCAACGTCGTGGGGCATTCGGATATCGCACCGACGCGCAAGCGCGATCCGGGCGAACTGTTCCCATGGGGCCGGCTCGCGCGGTTGCGGCTCGCCCTGCCGCGCCCGACCCGCAATCTGCTCGACCCCGAATGGTCCGATGCCGGATTCCTGCTCGCGCTGGAACGCTTCGGTTATGAGGTTGCCGATCCGCTGGCGGCCGTGGTGGCCTTTCAGCGACGCTTTCGTCCGGAACTGATCGACGGCGAGATCGACGGCGAATGCCGGGCGATCCTGCTCGCCTTGCTCCTGCCCCAGCCGCAAGGGGACGATTGATACGCCATCGCGAGGATGCGGCCTTTCCCGCATTGCATGCTGGTATGCGCTCCACATCGCGACTATAGCGCCCCGGCCAGAGGGCTGGGCGGCCGCGGCCCCGTCGCAAGACGGGGGCGAGGAAAGTCCGGGCTCCACGGAATGACGGTGCCGGGTAACCCCCGGCGGGGGCGACCCCAGGGACAGTGCCACAGAGAGCAGACCGCCTCGCGCTTCGGCACGAGGTAAGGGTGAAAGGGTGCGGTAAGAGCGCACCGCGCGGCCGGTAACGGAAGCGGCATGGTAAACCCCACCGGGAGCAAGACCGAATAGGGACGGCGCATGGCCTCATTCTGGCCGGTCGTCCGGGTTGGTTGCTTGACCCCCGATGCAAGTCGGGGGCTAGAGGAATGGTCGCCCAATCCCGGCTTGCCGGGATGGACAGAACCCGGCTTACAGGCCCTCTGGCACGATTTGACGATCCCGCGCGGCCTGACTTGCCAGACGCGGCGGGATCGTTACCAACCGTTCCATGTTGGGGGGAAAACACTCGATCCGTTCGGTGTCACCGGTGCTGTTCGGCTTCGGTCTGCTGGTGGCGATGGTGGTCGGCAGCCTGTGGTTCGCGCGCGCCCAGTCCCTCGCGGCGGGTGAGGCGACACGGGTTTTCAACTATCATGCGGCACTCACCGAGATGCTGTCGGCGCTCAAGGACGGTGAGATCGGCCAGCGCGGCTATGTGCTGACGGGTGAATCCCACTATCTTGTCCCTTATGAATCGGGGCGGAAGCGCATCGGCCCGGCGCTCGACGATGCGGTGAGGCATTCGGCGGACGGCGCCGCCGTGGTCGCGGCGCTGAGGCCTCTGGCCGACCGCAAGTTCGCCGAGATGCAGAGGACGATCGATCTGGTCCGCGCCGGCCAGAGCGACAACGCGCGTGCGCTTGTCGATACCGATCAGGGCGTCGCGTTGATGGATCGGATCCGCGAGGCGATCGGCGTGCAGCGCGCCCAGTCCCGGATGGCGATCGAGAATGCGCAGCTCCGCGTTGCCCGCCAGTCTCGTGTGCTGATGTTCGGCCTGCTGGCGGGGCTCGCCATCTTGCTGGGCACGGTCTTTCTCTGGTGGCGGTCGCAACGTGAACAATTCGCCGAGATGCGGCTCTCCCGCGACGAGGCACAGGCATCATCGGTGGCCTTGCGCGAGCAGATATCCGCGCGCGAGGCGGCGGAGGGCACGCTCCGCCAGATGCAGAAAATGGAGTCGATCGGCCAGCTTACTGGCGGTATCGCGCATGATTTCAATAATATGCTGGCGATCGTCCTTGGTAATCTCGATCTTGCCAAGCGACGGCTGACGAGCGATCCGGCGCGCGCGCTGGCCTCGATCGATCATGCACATGAAGGGGCCGAACGTGCGGCGACGCTGACGGCGCGGCTGCTGGCTTTTTCGCGGCAGCAGCCCCTTGCGCCGGAACCGGCGGATGCGAACAAGCTGGTCGCCTCCATGTCGGAATTGCTGCGGCGGACGCTCGGCGAACAGGTGATGGTGGAGACGGTCCTGGCCGGCGGCCTGTGGCGGACCCATGTCGATGTCGGCCAGCTCGAGAACGCGATCGTCAATCTCGCGGTCAATGCGCGCGACGCGATGCCCGGGGGCGGCAAGCTCACCATCGAGACCGCCAACGCGCATCTCGATGAATCCTATGCCGCCGCCCAGGCCGAGGTGATACCCGGCCAATATGTGCTGATCTGCGTGACCGATACGGGCACGGGGATGAGCGCGGAGGTGATCGAGCGCGCCTTCGATCCCTTCTTCACGACCAAGCCGGTGGGCAAGGGGACCGGCCTGGGGCTCAGC
>JASBTC010000057.1 GCA_030148625.1 Sphingobium sp.
CTTCGCCGACTATGTGAACCGGCTTTTTGTCATCAACGCCGGCCATAATCTGGGCCTGTCGCGCGAGGATTCGATCGAATGGCGGCGGCTGATCGATGAGACCATGCACCGCGAAAAGGGGCAGGTCGGCACCTCGTCGCCGCGCAACCAGGCCGCCGGCATGGCGCTGTTCGAGCAGCTGCACGCCTATGTGCAGAAGATCCGCGACAATCCCGAACTCGCCGGCGGCCATTGCCGGAAATATCTCGAGGCCGAGGTCGATGGCCGCCGCCTGGACAATCAGGACATCGTCAGCATCATCATCATCTTCCTGACCGTCGGTTCGGGCACGACCCCCAATGTCTGCGCGGGCGCCGTCTATCATCTGGCGCAGCACCCGGATCAGCAGGATGCGGTGCTCGCGGATCTGTCGCTGACGCCCAAGGCATTCTTCGAAGCGGCGCGATTCGACCAGCCGACCAACATATTGTGCCGACGCGCGGTGAAGGACTTCACGGTCGGCGGAAAGCAGATCAGGGCCGGCCAGAATCTGCTGATGGTCTATGCATCGGCCAATCGCGACGAAGCGGAGTTCGAGCGCGCCGACGTCTTCGACATCCATCGCAGCTATCCGCGCGACCTGACCTACGGGATCGGCGGGCATAAATGCCTGGGCATGCACCTCGCCACCATGGCGGGCACGATCGCGCTCGACGAGTTCTTCAAGGTCGCCGGCCGTTACCGCGTCGACACCGATCGCTGTACGCGCGCCTACAGCGAATTCCTCTCTGGCTTCGATCATGTCCCCGTCGAGCTCGGCGCCTAGCGCCGGCAACTCTCAGCAATTCAGGAGCGTTACCATGTCAATTCGAAGCCTCGGCTATGTCGGGTTCGGCGCGCCGGATCCGGCGGTCTGGCTGGACTATGCCACCAATATCCTGGGGCTGATGCCCGCGCGCGCTTGTGCGGGCGAGGATTGGGGTATTCCCGCGATCCCGGGCTCCGGCCCGAAAAGCGCGGGCAGCGGCATCGCGGAGGATGGCAGCATCTATCTGAAGATGGACGAGTGGCAGTGGCGTATTGCTGTGCACCCGGACGAGACCAATCGCGGGATCCGGTATATCGGCCTGGAGGTCGAGGATCACGCCGATCTGGAGGAGTTTGTCGATCGGCTGAGGGACGCGGGCTTCCCCGCCGAAATGGGCACGACCGCACAGGCGCGGCAGCGCGCGGTGACCGCGATCGCCCATACGACCGATCCGTGCGGCAATGCGATCGAGCTGTTCGTCGGCCCGACGATCGACCGGAAATTCCAGTCGCCTCTGGGCATGGAGTTCCTCGCCGGCCATCTGGGGCTGGGCCATATCAACCTGATCACCTCCGACAAGCTCGAGGCCGCGCAGCATTTCTACACGCGCATCCTGGGCTTCGGCCTGACCGACTATATCCGGTTCGGTGGTGGCAATTCGGCCAATTTCTATGGCTGCAATCCCCGGCACCATTCGATCGGCCTGCTCAAGGTCGGCAACGTCGTCGGCATCCACCACATGATGCTGGAAGTGACGCAGGTCGACATGGTGCTGCAATGCCTTCAGCGCGTTCAGGACGCGGGCATCCACATCACCTCCACGATCGGCCGGCACGTCAATGACGACATGCTGTCCTTCTACATGCGCTCCCCCTTTGGCTTCGAGGTCGAGATCGGCTTCGGCGGGCGGATCATCGACGAGAGCTGGACCGCGAACGAATTCGTCGAGGGCGATATCTGGGGTCATCGCGGCCTCGATCCGGCGACGATCGAGAAGAACCTCGCTTCGGCGCCGAGAGGATAGGGCCATGGTCGCGATTCTCACCGCTCCGCAGCTCGATATCGGGCTGGTCTCCGCCGACATCGCCGGGCCGACCCGCTTCTACCATGACGTGCTGGGCTTCCCGCTGGCGGGCAGCGTCGACATTCCGGGCGTCGGACAGGTCACGCGCTTCCAGGTCGGCAACAGCATCCTGCGTGTGCTCGTGCCGATCGCGGCGCCCGCCCGCCCGCCCGCCGGGCGTGGTTTCTCCGGCACGATCGGCATCCGCTATCTCGCGCTCAAGATCGCCAATCTCGCCGAGACCGTCGATCGCGTCGCGGCGGCGGGCTTCGCCGTCGCCGTGCCGATCCGGACATTGCGCCCCGGCGTACAGGTCGCGCTGGTCGAGGATGCCGATGGCAACACCGTCGAGCTGATGGAGGACAATGCGTCGTGAACTTTTCATTTTCCGATGAGGAGATGGATTTCCTGAAGCATTTCCAGGATTTCCTCGATCGCGAGAAACAGCGGCCCGACGCCGCGATCGTCTTCGCCCCGCAGCGGGAGACCGATTCCTGGCTGGTCGATTCTCCCGAACGGCGCGGCTTCATGAAGCGGCTGGCCGAGGCGGGCTATATCGGCATGTCCTGGGCGCGCGACTATGGCGGGCGCGAGATGCCGGGCATCTACGATTATCTGCTCAACGAAGAGCTTTCGAGCCAGGGCGCGCCGATCATCGGCAAGGGCGTCGGCTGTATCGGCAAGACCATCATCGCCCATGGTTCGGACCGGCTGAAACGGGAATTCCTGCCCCGGATCCTGGCGGCCGACATCGAATTCGCGCTGGGATATTCGGAACCGGGCGCGGGGTCCGACCTCGCGTCGCTCAAGCTGCGCGCCGAGCGACGGGGCGACGCCTGGGTGCTGAACGGCCAGAAGATGTGGACCACATCCGCTCATTTCGCGGACTGGTACTGGGTCGCCGCGCGCACCGATCCGGACGCGGCCAAGCATCAGGGGATCAGCGTCTTCCTGGTGCCGATGGATCATCCCGGCCTCACCATCACCGAAATCACGACGATGGGCGATCACCGCACCAACCAGGTGTTTTTCGACGATGTCGAGGTGCCCGGCGACTATCTGGTGGGGCAGGAGAATGCCGGCTGGCGCTACGTCTGCGAAGCGCTCGATTATGAGCGGTTCGCGCTCTACACGGTCGGGCCGCTGCTGCTGAAATTCCAGTCGCTGGTCGAGCTGCTGAAATTGACCAGGCGCGACGGCGCGCCACTGGCCGCCGATCCGGTCGTCCGCGCGCGCGTCGCCGAACTCGCCTGCGAGGTCGAAACCGCGAAGATGCTGCAACGGCGCGTGATCGCAAAGGCGATCAAGGACGAAGTGCCGAGCGTCGAAGCCGCGATGTACAAATTCTACAGCACCCAGCTCGGCCGCCGCATCGCCAACTATGCAATCGACTGTCTCGGGCCACTGGGCCTGCTGCGAACCGAGGCGCCGCACGCGCCCTTCGGCGGCAAATGGGAGATGTCGGACCGGGCGACGGTGGTGGACACGATCGGCGGCGGATCGTCCGAAGTGCAGAAGAATATCGTTGCCCGGCGTGGGCTTGGCCTGATGGTCGGAGCATAGACATGGATCTCGACCTCAACGAAGAACAGCAGCTGCTGCGCGACACCGTCCGCCGGATCTGCGAGACGCTGTTCGACACGCAAAAGGTGCGCGCGCTCGAGAGCGATGCGGACAAGCTCAACCGCGATTTCTGGGATGCGCTTGGCGCCAATGGCCTGTGTGCGCTGCGCATCGACGAGGCCCATGGCGGTGCCGGCATGGGCGCGCTCGATCTTGCCTTGGTTTTCGAGGAATTCGGCCGGGCGCTGGCCTCGTCGCCTTTCCTCTCGAGCTGTGTGCTCTCGGCGAAGATCCTGTCGTCGCTCGGTTCCGATGCGGTGAAGGACCATTGGCTGCCCCGGATCGCCGGCGGCGAGGCAGTGGTCATCCCCGCCTGGCAGGAAGACGACCTGGCCGGGGAAGGGCAGGGGACGGTGATCGATGCCGCGCGCAGCGTCGTCAACGGCGAGAAATTGCTCGTGCCCTTCGCCAGCGTCGCGGACCTGTTCCTGGTTCACGGAACCGGCGGCTGGGCGCTGGTGCCCGCCGATGCCAAGGGCGTCTCGATCGCCGCTCAGCCCAATTATGCGTCGCAGGCGCTGTTCGCGGTCCGCTTCGACGATGTGGCGATCGATCGCGCGCAGATCCTGGCCGACCCGGAGCCCCTGGGCGTCAGTGCGGAGGCGTTCGGCGACGTGCTGATCGCGGTCGCGGCCGAAGCGGTCGGGGCGTCGGATCGGCTGCTGGCGCTGACCGCCGACTATGCCAATCAGCGCAATCAGTTCGGCCGGCCGATCGCCGCTTTCCAGGCGGTGTCGCACCCGCTGGCCGATTGCGCGACCGAGCTGGAGGGCGTCCGCCATCTCGTCTACCAGGCCGCCTGGGCCAGCGACGGGCAGATGCCCTGTCGCCATCTCGCACAGATGGCCAAGCTCCAGGCGACGTCGCTGTTCCGGCGCCTCGCCACCGTCAGCGTGCAGGTGCATGGCGGCATCGGCTATTCGACCGAGGGCGATCCGCAGCTTTTCTACCGCCGCTCGAAATTCCACGAACTCATGTACGGCACCGCCGCCGATCTGAAGGCGCACATCGCCGATCATGTCTTCGCATGACCGCGCCCGATGCATTGGACGATCGCGTCCTCCGCCTGATCGGCACGCCCCAATATGTGACCGACGCGGGCATCGCGGCGAACCACATCAACGTCCATGCGATGTGCGCGGCGGTCGAGAACGGCAATCCGGCGCATTGGAGCGAGCCTGTCGCGATCGAACTGCTCGGCGCCCCCTGGTGCCCGGCGACGATGCTCGCCGCCTGGGGCCGGCCCGACTTGTGGCAGCCGGGGCAGGGCGAACCGCTCAAGGCGCTGCAGGCGCATTTCGATCTCAAGGCGCTGCTCGGCTATTCGGCGTCGATCGCGGTCTCCAACACCATAACATTCTATGCGCCCGTCCGGATCGGCGACCGGCTGAAGACGCAGCAGCTGCTGCGCAGCGTCGGCGATCTCGAACGGACCAGGCTCGGCCTGGGGCGGTTCTGGACGATCGACATGCAATATCTCGATGCGGAATCGAACCTCATGGGCGTCGAACGCTACGAGTTCTTCGGCTTCGAGCGGGGGGAGTCATGACACAGCGCCTGATCGGCGACGTCGCGCCCGGCACCACCATCCCCGCGCTCGCATTCGACGTCACCGCGACGCGGCTGATCGCCGGCGCGCTGGCGAGCCGCGACTAGTCGCCGCTCCATCATGATGGCCGCTATGTCGCCGACATCGTCGGACAGCGGGATATCTTCGCCAACACCCAATTCCAGGCGGCCTTGTTCGAGCGTTTCCTGAACGACTGGTCCGGCCCGTCCGGCCGGCTCGCGCGCATGACGTTCAAAATGGTCTCGTCGATCTTCGCCGGCGACGCCGTCACGATCACGGGCACGGTCGATCAGGTCCTCGCCGACGGCCCATGCGGCGCGGCCGTGGCGGTGACGATGCAAATGTCGGTCGGCTCGCTCGTCGCGACGTCCTGCGACGCGCTTTATGCCTTGCCGCCGTTCGCCGGCGACAATCCCTGGGATCGGCGCGGCGCGCAATGGCTTCGGCCGGATTGAGGTGCGTGGACGGGAAGGGCGTCAGCGCGCCGCCATCGCCTCATGTTCGGCCCGGGCGGCGGCACGAAAGAAAGAAGCCGATATCAGCCACAGCGTCGTGAAGAGGCCGCTGAACAGCAGGATCCTGGACCCGCCGTCCGGCAGGCTCGCGGTCGACGGGTCGGTCGCAATGAGCAGGCCGAGCAGTATTTGCATGATCGCGACGCCGAGCATCGTCCGCGCCATGCCGGCGGGCCGAAACCAGGCGGAAAACCCGCCAACGCCCGCGGCCATGATCAGCATGAAAAAGCCGATGCCATTGCCGTCGTCGCGAACCACTATGGTCCACAGCGTCAGGATCGATGTCAGGACTGCGGCGGCAACGCCGGCCCGATAGCGCCGATTTCCCTTCGCTTGTTCGTTTGACCCAGTCATGGATTCACCTCATGCGAATTGAGCGGATATCCTCTGAAATGCGGCATGAACCGCAAACGCACTGCCGCTTCGCGTCTGGCAGGCGAGGCAATCGCAAACCGAAATGCGAACGGGATCATCCGTGCATCGGGCTTCCAACTGGCCACAGCGACGGGTCGCGATGCGTTCAGCCATCATGTCTGCTTTTAACGCAGAGCATGTGGCTGCGCAAAATCAAAGAGGAAGGGACTGATCGTCGGCAATCTCTGCGAACCGGTTCGGCCGACCGATATCCCGTCTATCGCCCTCCCGTGGCGGAGATCCACGGGAACAGGTGATCGAACGCCCAGCCGCCGCCGCCGCGGACCATCAATGGCAGCAGGATCGCCGCCCAGCTGAGATGCGTTGGCCAGGCATCGGGATAGACGAATATCTCGATCGTCAGGGTCATCATGAAGAGAGCCAGCGCGGAGAGGCGCGTGGCCAGCCCGAGGACCAGCAGGATTGGGAAGAGATGCTCGGACCAGGTCGCCGCGACCGCGGCGATTTCGGACGGGATCAGTGGCAACGCATATTCGGTGCGGAACAACTCGTAGGTGCTGTCGGTGATGTGCAGCACACCGTCGACTTTGGTGCGGCCGGACATGAAGAACACTGCCGCGATGCCCAGTCGCGCGACCAGCAGCAGGAATGCGTCGGGTACCAGCGTGGATGCGCGACGGACGGTGCACTTGTACAGCGCGACGATCGGGATCATGGCAAAGCTCCGAATTGGGACCGGGGCGCGACCCGTCGCGCCCCAGTGAGTGGGTCAGGCCTTGGGAGTCAGCGAGCCATTGCCCTTGGGCGTCTTGATGCCCGTGCAGGTGCCGGCCTTGACCAGCTTCCAGGCATTGCCCTGGTAGTTGACCTTGGAGGTTCCGGCACAACTGGTGCCCGCACCCGCCTTGCAGTCGTTCTTGCCGGCGAGACTGACGCCGTAGCATTTTTCCATCATGGGCTTGGTCTGGGCCGAGGCGGAGGTCGCAAGTGCGGTTCCGGCAACCGCGATCGCCAGGCTGGCGGCGAGAGTGGCGTGAGTCGAACGCATGATCTTATTCCTTGATATCGAAGCCTCGGCGCGCGGCCTCGCCACAAGAGGGGCAAGGCCGCGCGATGACCCGGCGGGGGAGGCTGGATGCCGGATCACGTTGCCAGTTCGGCGCCGGCGGTCCGACGGTTACAAAACAGGCCACGGAAAAACATGCGGCGGATCGCGCGCGTTACTGTAACCTTCCACGCAGTTCGGGCGAACCTCCTTTCAGGGAGCGCGGATGCGAGCGAGCGAGGAAGAATTGCGCGGATTGATGATTGGCGGGTTGGATGGCAATGCCGCCGACCACGCCGCCTTGTTGCGCCTGCTCGTCCCGCTGCTGCGCGCCTTTTGCCAGCGGCGCTGCAGGGAGGACGATGTCGAGGATCTGGTCCAGGAAACACTGATCGCAGTGCACACGCGGCGCGGTACTTATGATCGCGACCGGCCTTTTACCGCCTGGCTGTTTTCGATCGCGCGCTACAAGATGATCGATCATTTCCGGCGCAATCGCCGCTACCAGCAGATCGAGGGGTTCGAAGACATATTGATCGCCGAAGGATTCGAGGACGCATCGATCGCGCGATTGGATGTTGACGGGCTGCTGGAGGAATTGCCGGGGAAACAGGCGCGCATCATCCGCGCGACACGGATCGAGGGGCTGTCGGTCGCCGAAGCGGCAGACGCGGATGGAATCAGCCTTTCGGACGCGAAGGTCTCGGTCCATCGCGGGCTGAAATCGCTGATGACCAGGATCCAGGGAGGCCGGCGATGAATACCGACGACCTCATCAATTCGCTTTCCGCCGATGTCGCGCCGGTGCGGCGCGGCGCGGTCGGGCGGCGGATCGTCCTCGGCATATTTGCCGGTGCGCTGGTCTCGCTTGCCTATGTCGTGCTCAATATGGGCGTGCGGCCCGATTTCGGTGTGGCGATGCGCGGTTTCCCGTTCTGGATGAAATGGGCGTACACGATCTCGCTGGCGGTGGGTGCGATAGCGATGACGGCGCAGTTGGCGCGGCCCGATACGAGGCGGCTGCGCGGGCTGTGGCTGATGGCGATTCCGGTGCTGCTGCTCGCCGGTGTGGGCGCGACCGAGCTTTTCAGCACGCCGCAGACCGAATGGCTGGCAATGTGGCTCGGGCATAGCTGGACGCAGTGCCCATGGCGCGTCCTGGGGCTGGCGATGCCGATCTTCGTCGGATTGCTCTGGTCGTTCCGGCGGCTGGCGCCCACCCGGTTGCGGGCGGCCGGCGCGGCGGCGGGGCTGGCGGCGGGGGCATTCGCCGCGACGGTCTATTGCCTGCATTGCCCCGAGGTGTCTGCGATCTTCGTGCTGACCTGGTATTCGCTCGGTATCCTGCTGGCGACTTTGGTGGGGGCGTTGCTCGGACCGCGGTTGCTGCGGTGGTAGAGGGCGCGATGCGCATCCGCTGTGTGGCATAGGCTCTTCGTTCAAACCGGCGCTTGGGGCGATCTGCGGTTCGATGGAATCATCGAACGACCCGAGCGCGACCGTTTCGTCCGCTTAATTTTCCCGGGAGTGTAACCGCACGCCTCCTCTCTGCGAAAGGATGATGCCAACCCGGCAACACTTTTCAGGAGACTCTCAATGACCATCCTTCGCACCGGCATGAGCTTCGCCGCCACCGCCGCCGTCATCGCCATCGCCGCCGCGGCGCCGACCCAGGCGGCTGCCTCCAAATCGGCTGGCGCCAAGGTCCATTGCTACGGCGTCAACGCTTGCAAGGGCACGTCGGACTGCAAGACTGCCAAGAACGACTGCAAGGGCATGAATGACTGCAAGGGCACGGGTTTCAAGGAAATGTCGGTCAAGGCCTGCAAGAAGGCCGGCGGCAGCGTGACCGCACCGATGTGATCGTCTCCGGCCCGGTCGTCAGGCGCGGCTGGGCCGGGCCCTCGCAAGCAAACCTCTCCGAAAGTTCACCGATGATCGCACCTTTTCAGGGCCATGGCCTCGGCCTGCGCAAGCCGCATTATGCTGCGTTTCTCGAGCAGCGTGTCGCCGTCGATTTCGTCGAAATGATCTCGGAGAATTTCATGGTCGATGGTGGCCAGCCGCGCCGGATATTGCGCGACGTCCGCGCGCTTTATCCGGTTGCGCTGCACGGCGTGTCGATGTCGCTCGGTTCGGCCGACGGGCTCGATGGCGCCTATCTCGCGCGGCTGCGCGCGCTGGTGGACGAGATCGAGCCGCTGTTCGTCTCGGACCATCTGAGCTGGTCGCGGATCGAGGGGTTCAATTCGCACGACCTGCTCCCGCTGCCCTATACGGTCGAGGCGCTCGATCTGGTCTGCGCCAATATCGGC
>JASBTC010000249.1 GCA_030148625.1 Sphingobium sp.
GCGCTCGAGCACATATTGGCGCGCGCGATGGAAACAATCCTCCGCCGCCCCCATCGACCCCCAGGCGATGCCGTAACGCGCCTTGTTGAGACAGCCGAACGGACCGCCGAGGCCGCGCGCGTTGGGCAGCAGATTCTCCTCGGGCACGAACACGTCGTCCATCACGATCTCGCCGGTGATCGAGGCACGCAGGCTCATCTTGCCTTCGATCTTCGGCGTCGAAAAACCGTCCATGCCGCGTTCGAGGATGAAGCCGCGGATCACACCGTCGAGCTTCGCCCAAACCACCGCGACATCCGCGATCGGCGAATTGGTGATCCACATCTTGGTGCCGGTCAGGCGATAGCCGCCATCGACCGCGACCGCGCGCGTCTTCATGCTGCCCGGATCCGATCCGGCATCGGGCTCGGTCAGGCCGAAGCAGCCGACGATCTCGCCGCTGGCAAGGCGCGGCAGATAGGTTTCGCGCTGCGCCTCCGACCCATAGGCATGGATCGGATGCATGACGAGCGACGACTGGACGCTCATCGCCGAACGATAACCCGAATCGACACGCTCGACGGCGCGGGCGATCAGCCCATAGGCGACATGGCTGACGCCGGCGCAGCCATAGCCGTCGATCGTCGCGCCGAGCAGCCCGAGTTCGCCGAGTTCGCTCATGATCTCGCGGTCGAACCGTTCTTCGCGCGTCGCCGACAGCACGCGCGGCAGCAGCTTTTCCTGCGCATATTGCTCGGCGGTGTCGCGGATCATCCGCTCGTCGTCGGTCAGTTGCGCGTCGAGCAGCAGGGGGTCGTCCCAGCGAAAGGGCGTGAAAGCGGCCATTGGTGGCTCCCGTCGGTAAGAGTGCTCCAGCCTATGCCGGAGCCCGACGGGATCGCCAAGCCATTGCGAAGTGGCACCCACTCCAGCCCGCTGGCTTCGAGCAGCGTCGAGAAGCATGGTGCTAGGCCTTCTCGACTGCGGTTCTCGGCAAGCTCGAACCTACGCTCGAAGCGAACGGTATGAATGAGGGCCGGGCGTCAGCCGGTTTTCAGCAGATTAGCCGACCGTCTGTTCGATCACGCCGAAGATCGGGTGATGGCGCTCATCCTCCATCCAGATGCGCACGCTGTCGCCCGCCTTCAGGAACGGCGTTTCGGCCTTGCCCGACTGGATCGTCTCGACGGTGCGCACTTCGGCGATGCAGCTGTAACCGAGGCCGCCCTGCGCCACCGGCTTGCCGGGGCCGCCGGCCGCATCGCGGTTGGAAACCGTGCCCGAACCGATGATCGTGCCAGCGCCCAGCGCGCGCGTCTTCGCGGCATGCGCGACGAGCGTGCCGAAATCGAAGGTCATATCGACACCCGCATCGGCGCGACCGAAAGGCTTGCCGTTCAGATCGACCATCAGCGGGCCGTGAAGCTTGCCGTCATTCCAGCGCGCGCCGAGGCTTTCGGGCGTCACGAACACCGGGGACATGGCGCTGGCGGGTTTCGACTGGAAAAAGCCGAAGCCCTTGGCGAGCTCGCCGGGAATCAGGTTGCGCAGCGAGACGTCGTTGGTCAGCCCGATCAGCCGGATCGCAGCCAGTGCCTGCTCGCGACTGGCGCCCAGCGGTACGTCGCCGGTGACGACCACCACTTCGGCCTCCATGTCGCAGCCCCAGCTCTCATCGGCGAGCGGGATCGGGTCGCGCGCGCCCAGGAAGCCGTCCGATCCGCCCTGATACATCAACGGATCGTGCCAGAAGCTCTCTGGCATCTCGGCATTGCGCGCCTGCCGGACGAGCGCGACATGGTTCACATAGGCCGAGCCGTCGGCCCATTGATAGGCACGCGGCAATGGCGACGCGGCCTCGCGTTCATGGAAGCGTTCGCGCGGAATCGCGCCATGTTCCAGATCGGTCGCCAAATTCTCCAGATCGCCCGACAATTGATCCCAATCGTCGAGCGCCGCCTGAAGCGTCGGCGCAATATGGGCCGCATCGGCGTACCAGGCGAGATCGTTGGATACGACGACGAGCCGGCCATCACGTCCGGATTTCAGGCTGGCAAGCTTCATAGGGATCCTCTCCAAATGCACCGCATGGGGTTCAGGCGGCATCTAGTATCAATTGAAACCAAATCTGTCCACGGGCCGGCAATTGACGAAAACGGAAAGTCACTTGACCTTAACGTCAGCTTGGGCTTCGCTGCGATCAATATCCAGACAAATCCCCTGAGAGGAAAGAGCCCATGTCCCTCGACGCCCTCGCGCGCACCGCATATTCCGAAGATCACGAGGCTTTCCGCGACACAGTCCGCCGTTTCATGCAGGAAGAAGTGGCGCCCAACGCGGCAAAATGGGACGAAGCCGGCATCGTCGACAAGGCGATCTGGACCAAGGCCGGCGAACTCGGCCTGCTCTGCCCCACCGTGCCGGAGGAATATGGCGGGCTCGGCCTCGATTTCGGCTATAATGCCATCGTCGACGAGGAAGCCGCCTATCATGGCGGCGTCACGCTGGGTTTCTCGCTGCATTCGGACATCGTTGCCGGCTATCTCACCGCCTACGGGTCCGAGGAGCAGAAGAAGCAGTGGCTACCCAAGCTGGTCTCGGGCGAAGCCGTGACTGCGATCGCGATGACCGAGCCGGGCACCGGATCCGATCTTCAGAGCATCCGCACCACCGCGCGCAAGGACGGCAATCATTATGTCGTCAACGGATCGAAGACCTATATCACCAACGGCCAGAATGCCGATCTGATCCTGGTCTGCGCAAAGACCGACACCGAGGTGCAGCCGGCATGGAAGGGCGTCTCGATCATCCTGGTCGAGGCGGATCGCGAAGGCTTCAAGCGTGGCCGCAATCTCGACAAGATCGGCATGGACGCCGCCGACACGTCGGAGCTGTTCTTCGAGGATGTCCGCGTGCCCATGACCAATTGCCTGGGCGAGGAAGGCAAGGGTTTCATCTATCTGATGAGCGAACTGCCGCAGGAGAGGCTGTCGATCGCGGTTTCCGCCCAGGCTTCGGCGCAGCGGGCGTTCGACGAGACCGTCGCCTTCACCAAGGATCGCAAGGCGTTCGGCAAGCCGGTCTTCGATTTCCAGAACACCCGCTTCACCCTGGCCGATCTTAAATCCAAGCTGCAGGTCGGCTGGGCGCATCTCGACTGGGCGCTCACCCGCCACAATCGGCGCGAACTGACCGCCGAGGAAGGGGCCGCCGCCAAGCTGTGGCACACCGAGCTGCAATGGGAGATCATGGACAAATGCCTCCAGCTCCACGGCGGTGCCGGCTATATGAACGAATATCCGATCGCCCGCGCCTGGCGCAGCGCGCGCGTGACGCGGATTTTCGGCGGCACCAACGAGATCATGAAGGAACTGATCGGGCGCAAGCTCTGAGGATTTGCGATCAGGCGGGCGTCAGCACGCCGCGATAGGCCGGATCCTCGAGCGCGCGGCCGGCGCCCTTGGCGACGCAGATCAGCGCTTCCTCGGCAACCGCGACGGGCAGGCCCGTCGCCACCGCCATCGCCTCGTCGATGCGACGGAGCAGCGCGCCGCCACCGGTCATCACGATGCCGCGATCGACGATGTCGGCGGCGAGTTCGGGGGGCGTGTTCTCCAGCGCGGCACGAACCGCGCCGATGATCTGGCTGACCGGCTCGGCGATCGCCTCGGCGATCTCGGCCTCGGTCACGCGGATCTCCTTGGGAATGCCGGCGACGAGATCGCGCCCCTTGACGCTGATCGTCAGACCCTCACCCTCGGGCATCACGGCGCTGCCGATCTCGAGCTTGATCCGCTCCGAGGTCGCCTCGCCCACCATCAGGTTATGCTTGCGGCGGATCGAGGCCGAAATCGCCTCGTCCATCTTGTCGCCGCCGACGCGCACCGAATTGCTATAGGCGAGCCCGCGCAGCGACAGCACGGCGACTTCGGTCGTGCCGCCGCCGATATCGACGACCATCACGCCCACCGGCTCGATCACCGGAAGGCCGGCGCCGATCGCGGCAGCCATCGGTTCCTCGATCAGGAAGATCTTGCTTGCGCCCGCATTGGTCGCGGCATCGCGGATCGCGCGGCGCTCGACCGTCGTCGAGCCCGATGGCACGCAGATCGCGATTTCGGGCCGGCGCGGCAGGCGGGACGCGCCGCCATGCGCCTTGTCGATGAAATGCTTGATCATCTGTTCGGCGACGTCGATGTCGGCGATCACACCATCGCGCAACGGGCGGATCGCCTCGATATTGGCGGGGGTCTTGCCCATCATCAGCTTGGCATCGGCGCCGACCGCGCGAACCTTGCGAACGCCGTCGCGCGTTTCGAGCGCGACGACCGACGGTTCGTTGAGCACGATGCCATGGTCACGAACATAGACCACCGTGTTCACGGTCCCGAGATCGATGGCCATGTCGTGCGAGGCCAGCTTGAAGAAACGCGAAAAGAACATGGATGGAAACGCTACCCTGAACGGTCGGCAAGCGACTGGGCGGCTTGGGACAATATCCCCTTGCCGTTGGTCAGGCTTGTGAGGCGCAGCGTGCGCCGTCAATCGCAGAGTGCGTCCGAGCGGG
Source organism: Sphingobium sp. (assembly GCA_030148625.1). Next base: position 4,547 of record JASBTC010000249.1, read on the forward strand.
CGGTTATCGCGGCGGAACGTCGCCTTTCTGCGAGACTGACTTACACGCATTGAGAAAATAGTATTGAAATGAGATCTAAGTCTCATTAATGAGCGCCATCGACGCTGATTGGAGGGATGGCATGGTACTGACGCACGAACAGATGGACCGGAAACTCGACGAGCATTTCCGCTATGAAGCGCAGGACGATGTCGAGGGCGTGCTTCGGACGCTCACCATGGATGTCGAGCATGACATTGTCGGCGCGCCGACCGGGCCGACCCATGGGCCCGAGGCCGCCCGCGGCTTCTACGAGTCGCTTTTCGCCGACCTGTCCGACGGCATGGTCGAGACGCGGCGGCGGCTTTATGGCGACAATTTCATGGTCGACGATTCGATGTGGCGGGGCCGTGCGCCGGGCCGCCCGTTCGGGATCGAAGGGCGGGATCGGCCGCTCGCATTCCGGCTGCTCCATGTGCTGGAATTCGCCGAGAGCGGCGACATCAAGCGCGAGAATGTCTGGATCGATCTCGCCGCGATCCTTCAGCAGCTTTCGCCCGCCTCCGCCGCGTGAGTCGCGGCAACCAGCGGCGCCGGACGCGCAAGGACCTGCTGCAGGCGGCGGCCCGGCTGATGAAGACCGGCAAGACCCCGACGCTCGAGGAGATTGCGGAGGAAGCGCTCGTCTCGCGCGCGACAGCCTATCGGTATTTTCCGGGGCTCGACGCACTGCTGCTCGAAGCGTCGCTCGACGTCGCCGTGCCCGGTCCGGACGAGATATTCGGCGGCGACACGAGCGGCGACGTCGTGGCGCGACTGATGCGGGTCGACTCGGCGCTGCACGACATGATCGCGGCGAACGAACCGGCGCTGCGCGCGATGCTGGTCCATTCGCTGCAACGGAGCATGGCCGAGGGCGAAGTGCCGGCGCGACAGAATCGGCGCACCCCGTCGATCGAAGCCGCGCTCGATCCCGTGCGTGATCGCCTCGATCGCGACGCGGCAGCCATGCTGACCCACGCGATCGCGCTGGTCATCGGCATCGAGGCGGTCGTGGTGCTCAAGGACGTTCTGCAGCTCGACGACGATGAAGCCCGCGCCGTGCGCGCATGGACGATCGCGGCGCTCGCCGCAGCCGCGCGCAAAGCACCCTAATCCAGAAAGCGCGCCCATTCCCCGATCGGCGCACGTTCGGTCACCAGCCGGTTCGCCGGCTGGTCCGGATCCTCATGGCCGATCGCCATCCCGCAGAACAGCATTCGTTCCGCCGGCGTGCCGAGGAACCCGGTCACCGTCTCCGGATAGACCGCCCAGCATTCCTGCGGGCAGGTGGCGAGCCCGGCCTCGACCGCGAGCAGCATCACGCTCTGCAGGAACATGCCCAGATCCGACCATTGCGGCGGCCCCATCTGCCGGTCGACGGTGCAGAAGATCGCGGCGGGCGCGCCGAAGAACTGGAAATTGCGCGCAAACCATTGCCGGCGCGCGGGCTTGTCCTCACGCGGTATGCCGATATGCGCGTACATCGCCTCCCCCACCGCGAAGCGGCGGTCGCGATAGGGCACAGTCAGCTTCGGCGGATAAATGTCATAGGCATGCGCCTCGCCCTCGCCCGATGCCAATCGCTCGCGCATCAGCGCTTTCAGCCGATCCATCGATCCGCCGGTCACCACATCGATATGCCAGGGCTGGAGATTGCCGCCGCTCGGCGCGCGCGCCGCTCTTTCCAGGATCCCGCGGATGACCGCCGGATCGACCGGCGTGTCGAGAAATCCGCGGACGGAGCGCCGTGCGGCAATCGCTTCACCAACAGTCACCGCAATCACTCCATATAAATGTCGATGATAGCCCCCTTGCCAACGTTGACGTAAACGGCAAGAGGATTTCGAGACCCCCTTCGAGTCCGACAGGAGAGCCCCGATGTCCACAGCCTATATCGTCGAAGCCGTTCGCACCGCCGGAGGCCGCCGTGGCGGCAAGCTCGCCGGATGGCACCCCGCCGACATGGCCGGTCAGGTGCTCAATGCCATCGTCGATCGGACGGGGATCGACCCGCGCGCGATCGACGACGTGATCATGGGCTGCGTCAGCCAGGCCGGAGAACAGGGATTCCAGGTCGGCCGCGGCGCCGTGCTCGCATCGAAACTGCCCGAAAGCGTGCCGGCCGTCACGATCGACCGCCAGTGCGGCTCGTCGCAACAGGCGATGCAATTCGCCGCCCAGGCGGTGATGAGCGGTACGCAGGACGTGGTGATCGCCGCCGGCGTCGAAAGCATGACGCGCGTGCCGATGGGTTCCACCGCAGCACTCTTCGCGCAGGCCGGACTCGGCACGTCGAAGAGCCCGGGCCAGGAAGCCCGCTATCCCGGCGTCCAGTTCAGCCAGTTCATGGGCGCGGAGATGATCGCGAAGAAATACGGCTTCGGCCGCGATCAGCTCGATGCCTATGCGCTCGAGAGCCACAAGCGCGCCATCGCGGCGACCGAGGCCGGCGCCTTCGCCAGCGAGATCGTCGCGCTCGACGTCGAGACGCCCGAAGGCACGATCCGCCATGATCGCGACGAAGGCATTCGTTACGACGCGACGCTCGAAAGCATCGGATCGGTCAAGCTGCTCCAGGAAGGCGGCGTGATCTCGGCTGCCAATGCCAGCCAGATCTGCGACGGATCCTCGGCGGTGCTGATCGTTTCCGAACAGGCGCTGAAGGATCACGGCTTGACGCCGATCGGCCGGATCCATCACCTGACCGTCACCGGCGGCGATCCCGTCATCATGCTCGAAGAACCGCTGTTCGCGACCGAAAAGGCGCTGAAGCGCGCGGGCATGTCGATCAACGATATCGACCTGTACGAAGTCAACGAGGCGTTCGCGCCCGTCCCGCTCGCCTGGCTGCAGCATGTCGGCGGCGATCCGGCGAAGATCAACGTCCATGGCGGCGCGATCGCGCTCGGCCACCCGCTCGGCGCGAGCGGCACCAAGCTGATGGCGACGCTGATCAACGCGCTGAAACGCCATGGCGGCAAATATGGCCTGCAGACGATGTGCGAAGGCGGCGGGCTCGCCAACGTCACCATCGTCGAACGCTTCTGAACGAAAACAAGGGAAACAAGACCATGATCATCGAAAACGGCATCGCTGCCGTGGTGACCGGCGGCGCGTCGGGTCTCGGCGCCGCGACCGCACGGGCACTGGCAGCCAAGGGCGCGAAAGTCGCGCTGTTCGATCTCAACGCCGAAAAGGGCGAGGCCGTCGCGGCCGAGATTGGCGGGTTGTTCTGCGCGGTCGACGTGACCTCGGAAGAGAGCGTCGATGCCGGCTTCGTCAAGGCGCGTGCGGCGCACGGGCAGGAACGCATCCTGGTCAATTGCGCGGGCATCGCCAACGGCATCAAGACCGCGAGCCGTTCCAAGGACGACGGCAGCATCAAGCATTTCCCGCTCGATGCGTTCGAGAAGGTCGTCCAGATCAACCTGATCGGCACGTTCCGCTGCATCGCCAAGTCGGCGGCCGGCATGATGACGCTCGATCCCCTCGACGATCTGGGCGAACGCGGTGCGATCGTGAACACCGCGAGCGTCGCCGCCGAAGACGGGCAGATCGGCCAGGCGGCCTATTCGGCGTCCAAGGCCGGCGTGCTCGGCATGACATTGCCGATCGCCCGCGACCTGATGGGTGAGGGCATCCGCATCAACACCATCCTGCCCGGCATCTTCGAAACGCCGCTGCTGATGAGCCTGCCCGAAAACGTCCAGCAGGCGCTTGCCGCATCGGTGCCCTTCCCCAAGCGGCTCGGCCGTCCGGCGGAATATGCGCAGCTCGCGCTCACCATGATCGAGTGCGGCTATTTCAACGGCGAGGACGTCAGGCTGGACGGCGCGATCCGGATGGCGCCGCGCTGATGGCACGGCCCGAAGGCTGGCGACTCGAACGGGCCGCCTACCCCTTCAGCTGTACGACCGAGACGCGGTTTCAGGACCTCGACATACTCGGCCATGTCAACAATGTCGCCATGGCGGCCTTGTTCGAAAATGGCCGGGTCCGTTTCAATCGCTCGCTCGGCCTGTTCGACCGAAGGCGCAAAGGCGAGCGCTGGCTGATCGCGGCGATTGCGATCAACTATCTCGCCGAAGCGCATTTCCCCGACGATATCGAGATCCTGTGCGGGGTCGGCATGATCGGCACGCGGAGCTGGCGGATCGACTCGGCCGCTTTCCAGAACGGCGCCTGCGTCGCGACCTGCGACACCAGCATCGTACTGACCGGCCCGGACGGATCGGAACCGCTGCCCGACGACATGCTGGCGGCATTGACGGCGCAGATGGTGCGGCAACCGGGCTGAGCTCAGCCCGCGCAGCCTTGATTCCGGGAATGGGCCGCAAGGCGCATATTCAGTCGTTGAACCGTGGCGCGCGCTTGTCGAAATTGGCCCTGACCGCTTCCACCTGATTGGGCGTGCGGATCACGCGGGCCTGCTCCTCGCTCTCCGCCAGCAGGACCGCTGCCGCATCGCCCTCGGCCGCTGCATTGTAGAGCCGCTTGGCGCCGCGGATCGCATCGGGGTTGCGTGCCGCGATCTCGCGCGCCAGCACCGTGGCGATGGCATGCGGATTCTCCGCGGTCCGCGTGACGAAGCCCAGCCCCACCGCTTCCTCGCCGGAAAATTCGCGATTGGTGTAGGTCAGTTCGCGCAGCACATCGTCGCGCACCAATGTCCGCCACAGCGCCACCCCGGCCATGTCGGGCACCAGCCCCCATTTCATCTCCATGATCGACAGGCGCGTCTCCGGATGCGCGATGCGGATATCGGCGCCCGACATGATCTGGAATCCGCCGCCAAAGGCGACGCCGTGCACCGCGGCGATGACGGGCACGGGCAAAGTCCGCCAGCCCCAGGCGACCTGCTGAAAGAGATTGGCGAGCCCATGGGTGCGCGCCGTGAGATCGAGGCCGTTCGATGCACCGCCCGATGCCATGCTCGCCATATCGAGCCCCGCACAAAAGCCGCGCCCTTCGCCCGAAAGCACTACCGCGCGCAGCCCCGGGGTCGCGCCGAGCGTCTCGATCGCCGCGGCGATTCCCGCCAGCATCGCGGGATCGAGCGCATTCATCTTGTCGGCACGGCTGAGGCGGACGTCGGCGACGCCCTGGTCGATGGCGATGGTGACACGGTCGTTCATGTTTGGACTCCGGACGAATCGATCAGACAATGCGGCTGTCCGCCTTGCCCCAATATTGGTCGCGCAACAGCCGCTTGTAGAGCTTGCCGGTCGGATGGCGCGGCAGTTCCGCGACGAAATCGATCTGACGCGGCACCTTGAGCCCCGACAGGCTGTCCCGGCACCAGGTGGTGAGTTCGGCGGCCATTTCCTCGCCGGCCTCCGCCAGGTCGACGGGCTGGACGATCGCCACGACGCGCTCGCCCATATCGGGGCACGGCGCGCCGATCACCGCGA
>JASBTC010000082.1 GCA_030148625.1 Sphingobium sp.
ATCCGAAAGCGGCTGAGACCCCCGCATCCCTGGGAACACAAGCGGGCAATCGCTGATCCGAAGCTCCTGGCACCGTTCAATGATACGCATCGCTAGTTTGGTCAGTGGCACAACATGCTCACGCTGCGCTTTCATCCGGCCTTTCGGAATTGTCCAGATGCGCGCCTCGACATCAATTTCATGCCACGTCGCGCCACGCACCTCGCCGGATCGAGCGGCAGTCAGAATCGCGAACTCCAAAGCAAGCCGACTGAACGACTCTCGCTTGCGCAACTCAGTAATGAATGCGGGCACATGCGCATAGGGCATCGCCGCGAAATGTCCGTCCTTCTTGGGCTGCCGCGGGAGGCCCTTAGTAATTGCGCGCATCGGAGCTTCGGAAGCTCGATAACCTGACGCGTAGGCCCAATCGAGCACCGTCCCGATCCGCTGGCGCACCCGCCGAGCAGTTTCCGGTTTAGACAACCAGATTTCGGCGAGCACGTTCCGGATCATTGGCCCAGTGATCTCATGCACGCCCATGTTTCCAAGCGCAGGAAACACATAAGCCTCAAGCGTTCGAAGCCATTGCCCTTCGTGTTTCTCGTTGCGCCAGGTCTTGCGATGGGCAGCTAGAACCTTAGCCGCAGCCTCCTTGAACGTCGGGATACCCTCCGCCTTGCGCCGCTCGAACGCGGGATCGAGACCCATCTCGACCCAGGTCCGAATCTCGGCAGCACGCTCCCGCGCGATTTTGAGCGGGACCTTCGAGGCACTACCCAAGCCGAAATCGCGCCGGTTGCCATTCTTCTGTACGCGGCACACCCAGCTTTTTGACCCACCGGGCTGTACGATAAGGAACAATCCATCGCCGTCGCCCAGTCTGCCGGGGCGCGTTGCAGCCTTCACCGCAGTGGCTGAGAGCTTTCCCATGGCTCAAATTCTCCCACATTTTTTCCCACACTTCCAATCGGTTGCCGGTGGAAATGAGCGGATGCGAGAGGACACGAATCACCTGCAAAGCCGCAGAAAACTGGGCTTTTTCGATTCGCGGTGGATGCGGAGGGATCAAGCCCTGGCGGAGACGGAGGGATTCGAACCCTCGGTACGGTTCCCCGTACGACGCTTTAGCAAAGCGTTGGTTTCAGCCACTCACCCACGTCTCCGGTGCCCAGCGGCGAAGCGGGGGCTATAGCGAGCGATGTGCGGGCGATCAACGGCCCTTTTTCGCACGGTTCGCCTCCGGTTGGACTCAGGTGAACGCGAAATCGACTCGGGTCATCGCCCGTTCATTGCCGGGACATCACCTGCGGATTCAAATGGCATCATGGCGGGAGGACTTACCATGCGACGCGCGTTGATCTGGCTCACACTGGCACTGGCGGTGCCCTCGCTCGCGGCGGCGCCCGCGGCGGCGCAGATCCGTTCGGTCGATCCGGACAGCGCAATCGACGCCGACCTCAACCAGCCTCAGCCCGCACAGAGCCAGACACCGCCGCCGGCAAGTCAGCCGGTGGACGAGCCGGTCGATCCCGGCACTGATTACGGCCCGCCGCCCGCCGATGGGACGTCCGCGCAGCAGCCCGTCACGACCGCGGCGCCGGCGCCCCCCGGCACCCAACTCGTCAAGCCCGAAGCCCCGACGACCTTCGACCGGGTGCGCGTGGTCGCCGCGGCCGAGGGCGTGTTCGGCAAGGGCGCCAGCGGCCTCGCCGCGCTGATCGAGGACATCCTCAAGGATCAGGGCGAACCCAATGCCTATATCGCCGGCAGCGAAGGTTCGGGCGCGATCGTCGTCGGGCTGCGCTACGGCTCGGGCAAGATGGTTCATGCGGTCGAGGGTGAGCGCAAGGTCTTCTGGACCGGCCCCTCGGTGGGCTTCGACATCGGCGGCGACGCGACCAAGGTGTTCGTGCTGGTCTACAATCTCTACGATAGCCAGGAGCTCTACAAGCGCTTCCCGGCGGGCGAGGGCCGCGTCTATTTCGTCGGCGGCTTCTCTGCCACCTATCTGCGCCGCGGCGACGTGGTGCTGATTCCGGTGCGGCTCGGCGTCGGCTGGCGGCTCGGCGCCAATGTCGGATACATGAAATTCAGCGAGAAGAGCCGCTGGTTCCCCTTCTGAGCGCTTGATTCGGGAGCGCCGAGCGCGCTCCGGCGGCACCGGCCCGCTCCCCCACCCGGCCACCCAACGCCAGTATCCTGCGGGTGGCCGGGTGGGGGCGCTGGCCGGTGCCGCTTCCCAGCAGTACTGGCGCGCGCCTCGCCGCCCCGCTAGGGCCGCGCCATGCCAGTCAGCCAAGCCGATATCGACCTTGCCGGACGCCTCGCCGATGCGGCGGGCGCGGCGATCCGCCCCTATTTCCGCGCCGAGCACGGCCTCGAGTCCAAGGACGATTCCTCACCGGTGACGCTCGCCGACAAGGCAGCCGAGGCAGCGATGCGGCGCCTGATCATCGCCGAACGGCCGATGGACGCGATCATCGGCGAGGAAGAGGACGACCGCCCGGGCACCAGCGGCCGAATTTGGGTGCTCGACCCGATCGACGGCACGCGCAGCTTCATCGTGGGGCGCCCGATCTTCGGCACGCTGATCGCCTTGCTCGAAGATGGCTGGCCCGTACTCGGCATCATCGACCAGCCGATCATCAAGGAACGCTGGCTCGGCGTCACCGGCCGCGAGACGCTGTTCAACGGCAAGCGCGCGCGCGCGCGTACCTGCCGCGAACTCTCAAAGGCGCTGCTCGCCACCACCTCGCCCGCTTTGTTCACCGACGGCCAGCTCCACGCGTTCGAGCATGTCGACGCCGCGGTGATGAGCACGGTGCTGGG
>JASBTC010000104.1 GCA_030148625.1 Sphingobium sp.
ATTCGATCGGGCCAATTCCGTCACTCCATCATCGTCGCCGACAATAACGCAGCCCGACCATGCAATATCCGGCGCCGGGCCGAAAGCTCTCCCTCCCTCCGCGGCTCCGCGCGAACCGGTCGGTCTATGATGTCTCCGCTGGGCCGCGACGGTCCACGCGGAGCCGCGGAGACGCGGAGGATCGTCGATCGCATCGGACAGCAGGGCAGTTCATCTTCGCGTTTTCGCGGCTCCGCGCGAACCATGCGGATTCTGCAATGGCGGACATTCGGCGCCCGACGCTCTTTATCCCCAATGGGGAGGCGTTGAGTGATGAAGCTTGTGCGTATCGCGTCGGTGGCGCTGTTGATGATGTCGGCTCCCGCACTGGCGGACAGGCCCGCCGCGCCCGTCTCCGCCCCCAATATCGCGGTGCCGCCAATGGGCTTCACCGAGCGCACCCTGCCCAACGGCCTGCGCCTGATCGCATCGCGCGATCCCAAGGCGGCGTCGGCGGCAGTCTATGTCTTCTACGATGTCGGCCAGCGCGACGATCCCGTCCAGCGCGGCGGCTTCGCGCATCTGTTCGAACATCTGATGTTCAAGACGACGCGCAACCTGCCCGAAGGCGCACAAAGCTACATGACCTCGATCGGCGTGCGCGCCAACGCCTCCACTTTGTGGGATTTCACCATCTACAATATGAGCGGCCCCGCCGATCAGCTCGAACGGATGCTGTGGATCGAAGGCGAGCGTATGCGCAATCTCGTCATCGACGAGCCCGCGTACATGTCCGAACGCAATGTCGTGAAGGAGGAGCTGCGCCAGCGCATCTTCGCCCAGCCCTATGGCCGGATCCTCTATACGCTGATCCCAGGCTTCGCTTTTTCAACCCATCCCTATGCCCGGCCGATCGGCGGCACCGCGGCCGATCTCGATCGCGCCGACCTGGCCGAGGTCCGCGCCTTTCACGAAGCCTATTACCGGCCCGACAATGCGATCGTCGTGGTCGTCGGCAATTTCGACCCGGCAGTGCTGAACCAATGGGTCGATCGCCATCTCGGATCGCTGCCGCGGCCGACAGCGGCGATCCCGCGCGATACGCGCGACGAAACGCCCCGGAACAAACCGGTCGATCTCGACGCCTATGCGCCAAATGTGCCGCTGCCCGCGCTGATCTTCGCCTGGCGTGCACCCGCCGCACGCGATCCCGACCGTGCGGCGCTTGCGCTGATCGAGACAATGCTGACCGCTGGCCCGGCCGCGCGGCTCAACCAAAGGCTGGTTTCGGAGAAGAAGCTGGCGTCGAGCATCACCAGCTATAATCTGCCGGCGCGCGACGGTTACAGCTTCGCGCTTGTGGTGACGCTGGCGAATGGCGCGAAACTGGCCGATGCGCAGACCGCGCTCGATACCGAAATCGCCGCATTGCGCGACACGCCGCTCAGCCAGGCGGAGCTCGATCGGGTCCGCAATGCGATGCTCGGAAATGCGCTGACCGGCCGGGAAACCGTCGATGGCCGCGCCTATGCGCTCGGCGAGGCCGCGATCCTGACGGGAAGCGCCGCATCCGACGACGCGATGCTCGCCGCGATCCGGGCGCTGACCCCGGCCGATGTCCAGCACGCGGCCCTACGCCTGTTTCCGGCCGAACGCCGCGTCACCATCCGCTATCAGGACGAAAGCGCACGTCCGGCGGGCTATGTCGGGGACCGGTCGGCCAATGCGGTGGATGCGATGGGCACCGTCGTCCCGGCGGCGGCTCGCCCCCCTGTGGCGATCGCCGCACCGGCCGATCGGGCAGCGCCGCCGCCCGCCGGCACGGCCGTGGCGCGTGCGGTTCCGCCGATCGTCGAGCGCCGGCTGGCCAATGGGCTGCAGCTGGTGACGGCGCGCTCAACCGAACTGCCGCTCACCACGCTGGACCTCGTCATTCCCGGCGGCGACGCCGGGGATCCCGCCGAACGCGGCGGACTTGCGGACATCACGGCGGCGCTGGCGCTGCGCGGCGCGGGCGGGCGCGACGCCACCGGTTTCATCGCCGCGCTCAACGCGCTGGGCGCCAACCTGGTCGCCACCGCGCAGCCCGATGCGACGACGCTGCGATTGACCGCACCGACGGCGAATATCGATGCGGCAGGCGCATTGCTTGCCGACGCCGTTCTGCGGCCGAATTTCGTCGCCGCCGAACTGGACGGCGAACGCAAGAAACAGCTCGCGGCATTGCAGGTCGCGCAGAAGCAACCGACGCAGACCGCGCTCCGCATGCTGCAACAGGTGACGTTCGCCGGCACGCCCTATGCACTGCTCGCCACCCCCCAATCGCTCGGCGCCATCGGCATCGATGACGTCAAGGCGTCGCGCGCGGGCTGGCGTCCCGATGGCGCGACTTTGATCGTGACCGGATCGCTCGCCACGGCCCAGGCCGAGGCGCTCGCGGCGCGGCTGTTCGGCGGCTGGCATGGCGCCCCTGCTTCGCCGCCGCGCGCCGCGATCGCACCGCCCCCCGCCCCGCGCATCGTCGCGATCGACCTGCCCGGGTCCGGCCAGACCGCCGTTCTGGCCGGCTATCGCCTGCCACCGCGATCGGACACGGCGTTCCGCGGAATCGAGCTGGCCAGCGCGATCGTCGGCGGCGGCTCGCAGGCCTGGCTGTCGCAGGAGATCCGGCAGAAGCGCGGACTGAGCTATGGCGCGGGCAGCGAAGTCACGATGCGCGCGAACGGCGGGCAGCTCATGGCCGCATCGCAGACCAAGAACGAGTCCGCGCCCGAGGTGGCCGATCTGATCCTGGTGCAATTCGGGCGGCTGGCGAGCGAACCGTCAATGGCCGCGCGACGCGAAGAACGAATCCGCTTCCTCGCCAATATGCGCGCCACCCAATCCGAACGCACCGCCGGCCTCGCCGATTATCTGGCGTCACTGGTCATGACGGGCACGCCGCTGACCGAAGCGCGCACCGAACTCTCCGGCCCGATCGCGGTGAGCGATGCCCAGCTTGCCCGCGCAACCGCATTATTGGCGCCGGGCAACGCCAATATCGTCGTGGTGGGCGACGCGAAACAATGGATCGAGACGCTGCGGACGCGGTTTCCGGGAGTGGAATTGGTGAGCGCGAGCCCGTCACCAGCCAATTGACGAACCTTCACTCGCCATTCCCGCTTTCGCCGGAATGGCGGGAAGTGGGGTTCAAATCCCCGGCACCGGCACTTCGGTCGTGTATTTGATCTGCTCCATCGCGAAGGACGAGCTGACATCGTGGATGACGATGTTGGCGATCAGTTTCTTGTAGATCCGGTCATAGTCGGCAATGTCGGCGGCGACGACCTTGAGCATATAGTCGATCTCGCCACTCATTCGATAGAATTCAGTGACTTCCGGGATATCCCTGACATGATCGGCGAACATGGTCAGCCAGTCGCGATCATGGCGATTGGTCCGCACCGCGACGAAGATCGTCACGCCCAGTCCGATCGCCTCGCGGTTCACGAGCGCGACGGTGCCGGTGATGATCCCGGCCGCCTGCAGCCGCTTCACCCGATTCCAGCACGGCGTCGCCGACAGCCCGACGCGCGACGCCAGTTCGGCATTGGAGAGTGTCGCGTCGCGCTGAAGCTCACGCAGGATGCGTCGATCATGGCGATCGAGAGAAAGATTTTCCGAACGAGTCACGATTGAGAGAAATTTCCCTGAATTTTGATGATTCCTATCAAAATCAGGAATCATTTCCGCCTCAGATGACGATAAATTCCTCATCAGATCAAGCCCGGAGGAAAAAATGCGTCGCCTGCTCACCGATCACCCTGCCTCGGTCGGCGAAAGCTATCTGGAGCATATGGGGCATGCGACCAGCTTCGGCACGTCCCTGATCCTCGCCGGTATCGCCTGCCTGATCCACGGCCTGATCCCCGCCTGGTTCGTCTCGACCGGCAGCAACACCATCCGCCGCCTGCATGATCGCATGGTGGTCAATCGTCGGCGGAAGGAAGTGGGGTAACCCGCCTTCTCTCGATTATGCATGGAAGTCTTTCAGATACAGCGACTTCGCCACTCACGTCATTCCCCTGTTTGTTCGTCATCCCGGCGAAAGCCGGGATCTCACTTCTTTTGGTACGGCAATGAACAGGAAGTGAGATTCCGGCTTTCGCCGGAATGACGTGAATGGATAAACATCTGCGGTGAAAGGTTTTATTCCACCCGCAACACCTGCCGACCAAAAAGACGCATGACCACCGCGCCCAGCATCAGCCCGGCAAAGCGCATATTGGTGGACACGTAGCGCCAGACCATCCGGCGCGGCTCCTGGATCAGACGGTACAGCCATTCCAGCCCCACCCTCTGCATCCAGACCGGTGCGCGACGGACCGATCCGGCCAGCACATCGATCGCGCCACCGACACCCATCACGAAGGGCACGCCGAGCGCGCCCGCGTGGCGGCTGAGAAAGCGTTCCTTGCGCGGCGTCGGCATCGCGACGAACAGGCAATCCGCACCGCTCGCCCGGATCGCCGCGACGACATCCGCTTCCTCATCGACGGTGAAATAGCCGTCGCGCATCCCGGCGAGAACAAGGCCGGGCCAGCGCACTTCCGCCGCCGTTCGGGCCCGTGCCAGCATCTCGGCGCGCGCACCCAGCACATAGGGTTTCAGCCCGCGCCGCGCGCATTCGGCGAGCAACGCCTCCATCAGGTCGATGCCGGCAACGCGCTCGACACCGCGTGCGCCGAACAGGCGCAGCGCCAGCACCAGCCCCATGCCGTCCAGCCCGATCATTTCGGCGGCCTCGACATCGCGCCGCAAATCCGCGTCGCGGCGCATCTCGACGAATTTCGCGACATTGAGCGCGACATGCACGGTCGGCACGCGACCCGCCATCGCCGCAACGGCATGCGAAACGCTCTCGTCATGCGAGAGCAGGTCGATCGGCGTGCCCAGCAGATAGACGCGCATCACTCGCCCCTCCTCCGACGCCGTCAGGACGGGTCGTCCGCCAACCCCTTGATCTCGCCGGGTTTCAGCTCGCGCGCCAGTGTGACGAACGAGCGCCTGGCGATCTGTTCGAACCAGGGCATCCGCGCGCGCCATGGTTTTTCATAGCCGGCGAACACCGTCAGTCCCTCCATCGAGGCCGAGATGAACAGCGCCAGCGTCTCGCGCTCGTCGGCGGGCAGTGCCGGATTGATCTCCGCGATCAGTTCGTTGAGCGAGACGCGCGCGCGATCGTAAAGCTCCTCCATGCGATCCTGGACGAAGGGATCATGATTGGCGAGCACCCAGAGTTCGGGGAAGAAGCGCGTCGTCTTCTTGGTGGTGATGTCTTCCAGGATCAGCGTCACCAGCTTTTCGAGCCGCTCGGCGGCGGTCGCACCGGGCTCGTGCATGATCGCGTCGAACGAATCCTCGTAACTGCTGATCACCGCGTTGAGCAGCTCGCGAATCAGCTCGTCCTTCGAGCGGAAATAATAGTTGAGATTGCCGACATTCATGCCGCTTTCCGTGGCGATGCGGCGCAAGGTCAGCGCGCCCGATCCATGCTCGACAAGCAGCGACAGCGCGGCACGGAGGATCTGCTCGAAGCCATCCTGGCCGCGTGCATATCCGCCCTCACGAGGCGCGATCTTCAGGTCGGGGACAATAAAATCGGTCAAAATCAGCAATCCTGACGCCCTGCTAGCCGCGTCCCGATATTAGGGCAAGCGATCAACTTTTGGCAATTGACTAAATTTGGACACTAGTCCAGATTTCAGCGACTCGGTCGTTCAGGCCGGACAGACTGAAAGAGGGGAGTTCGCATGCGCCGCGCCGCCAGCCGCATTGCCGGAGCCATGACCATCGCCAGCCTGCACATCGCAGCGCCCGCGATCGCCGCGGATTATCCGCAGCCCCTGCCCGAGGAACCGGTGCCTGCGGTCGCGGTGCTGCCGGAGAAATATCCCGAAAGCTGGGTCTTCGTGCACGACCTGCATTTCAACAGCCTGCCCGATGGCCGTGTCGCGGTGGTCGACGTCGCTGCCGAGAACCGCAATGTGAAGGGTCAGATCCCGGCCGCGCAGTTCGCCAGCTTCCTGCCCGCCACCACCAAGTCCGAACTCTATGTCGGGGAAACCTTCCTGTCGCGATTGACGCGTGGCGAACGCACCGATGTGATCACGATCTGGGACACGAAGACGCTGGCGCCCAAGGGCGAGATCATCCTGCCCGGCGGCAAGCGCGGCCTGTTCGTCACGCTCAAGAACAGCCTCCAATTCACCAATGACGAGAAATGGGCGCTGGTGTTCAACTTCACGCCCGGATCGTCGGTGACGGTGGTCGACCTCGACGCGCGCAAAATCCTGTCGGACATCGATCTGCCGGGCTGCTCGCTGGTCTATCCCACCGGACCGCGCGGTTTCACCTCGCTTTGCGCCGACGGCACGATGACCAGCATCGCGCTGGATGCAGCCGGCCGCGCTGGCCCCACCGTCACCAGCAAGGTCTTCAACGACATCGACAAGGACGCGCTGTTCATGAGTCCTGCCATGGTGGGGCGCACCGCCTGGTTCGTCAGCTTCACCGGCAATATCCGCGGCATCGATTTCTCCGGCGCCGCGGCGCGCGACCTGGGTCTGTTCAAGATCGCGAAGCCCGCGGGCGGCGATCCCGAATGGCGCCCCGGCGGGTGGCAGGTGATCACCGCCGACAAGACCGGGCTGCTTTATGTGCTGATGAATCCGCACGGCAAGGAGGGCAGCCACAAGGATGGCGGCACCGAAGCCTGGGTGATCGATCCGGTGAAAAAGGCGCTGGTCCGCCGGATCGCGCTCAAGAACCACAGCGTCTCGATCGAGGCGACGCAACAGGCGAGCCCGCTGCTCGTGGCGTCGAAGCCCGACGGATCGCTCGACGTCTATGACGCGGCGACCGGCGCATTCCAGAGGACAATCGTCGGCGTGGTCCATGACCCGATGACGATGACGGCGGCGCGCTGATGGCCGGGATCACCCAGGCTGCAGCCCTCTTCCTGGCGCTGGTCCTGGCCGCCGCCGCCGTCCATAAACTGGTGGCGCGCGACCGGCTGACCATGGCGACCGGGCGGCTGCTTCGGCTCGATGCGCCGCTGGCCGGTGTCGCGATGCTCGCCGCGGCCGCGATCGAGGCCGCCGCCGCGATCGCGCTGGTGCTGACGCCCGCGCGGCCGATCGGCGCGCTGCTCGCCGCCGCGCTCTGGTCAAGCTATGGCGTGGCATTGCTCGCGGCGCGGCGACGCGGCGAAAGCGGCTTTGATTGCGGCTGCGGCTTTGCCGTTCAGCGCAAGCCCGTCGACAGCTTCACCATGGCGCGCCCCTTCGGGCTGGTCCTGCTCGCCCTGTTCGTCGCTTCGGCGCCGGGCGCCCCTGCCCCGCTTGTCGAGCCCGTCTTTGCCGCGCTCGCGCTCTACGCCCTGTTCCTTGCCGCCGGCGAGATCGCCGCCCTGCCCTCCAAACGGAGCCTTGCCCGATGAGCAGCCTGTTTCTCGCTTCGCAGATCTTCCTCTGGATCACCGTCGGCGTGCTCGGCGTGCTCGTCGCCGCGCTCGCCCGCCAGGTCGGCGTGCTCCACGAACGCATCGCCCCTGCCGGTGCGCTGACCCTGCATCAAAAGGTCAATGTCGGCGATGCCGGCCCCAGCATGACGCTGGCTGCGCTCGACGGCACGAAAGTGACGATCGGCGGCGTCCGTCCGGGCCGCAGCCAGCTGCTGTTCTTCCTCTCGCCCGATTGCCCGGTCTGCAAGACCCTGCTGCCGATCATCCGTTCGGCCAATGGCGCGGAGAATGACTGGCTCGACATCGTGCTGGCCAGCGACGGAGAGGCGGCCGCGCATCGCCGGCTGGTGATGGCGGAGAATCTCGCGGGCTTCCCCTATGTGCTTTCCGAAACGCTCGGCCGGCAATTGGGCGTGTCCAAGCTGCCTTATGCCGTGCTGCTGGATGAGAATGGCAAGATCGCGTCGCTCGGTCTCGTCAACAACCGTGAGCATCTGGAAAGCCTGTTCGAGGCCAAGGAGCGTGGTGTCGCCTCCATCCAGCAATATCTCGCACAACGCTGAACACCGGACAGGGGGATCACCATGTCGCATCTCGACAGTTTCGCCGAACGGATGACGCGCAAGGTCGCGCAGTCGACCTCGCGCCGCAGCCTGCTCACCCTGATCGGCGGTGCCATCACCGGCGCGGCGGTGATCCCCGTCCTCCCGGTCTCGCGCGCCCAGGCGCAGAGCCATGGCGGCGGCCCCAGCGGCATGGCGCCGCAGACCACGGGCAATCCGCAGGATCCCGGCGACCAGACCCAATGCGATTATTGGCGCTATTGCGCGATCGACGGCTTTCTGTGCAGCTGCTGCGGGGGATCGGCGAGCACTTGCCCGCCGGGCACCGAGATGTCGCCGATCACCTGGATCGGCACCTGCCGCAACCCGGCCGACAACCGCGCCTATATCATCAGCTACAATGACTGCTGCGGCAAATCCTCGTGCGGGAACTGCCTGTGCAACCGCAATGACGGCGACCGGCCGATGGTGCGTCCGCAGGCGAACAACGACATCAACTGGTGCCTGGGCACCGAAAGCGCGATCTACAATTGCTCGACTGCGGTGATCCTCGGCGTGGCGGTTGACGAGAAATGATCCGCCGGTTCGCATTGCTGGGTCTTGCCGTGTTTGCCGCCCCCGCGGCCGCGCAGACGGCGGACGGCGCCGCGATCTACAAGCGCTGCGCCGCCTGCCATCTCGCCACCGGCGCCGGCGTGCCGGGCGCCTTTCCGCCGCTGCGCGCAGATATCCGCGCGCTCGCGGCCAAGCCCGACGGCCGCCGCTATCTGATACTGGTCGTGACCAAGGGCGTGTCCGGGCCGATCACGGTGGAGGGCAAGCCCTATCGCGGCGTGATGCCGGCGCAGGCAGGGCTGAGCGATCCCCAGATCGCCGCGGTGCTCAACCATGTGCTGGCAACCTCGGCCAAGGGCGGAACCGCCAAGCCCTTCACCGCCGCCGAGGTCGCGCAGGTCAAGGCGAGTGCCGCCGGTCTCACCCCCGCCGCTATCGGCAAGCTCAACGCGGCGCTGTCGGTCAAATGAGATTTGCCGCCACCCTTGCGCTTTTTGCCGCCGGGGTGGCGGCAACCGGCGGCGTGGCGGCAGGCATCGCCATGCCCGGCGTCGAAAAGCCGGCACGCGCGCACAGCAACTGGATCCTCAAATGCCAGGGCTGCCACCGCGCCGATGCGACCGGCACACCGCAGACCACGCCGGCGATGGCGGGCATCATCGGCACTTTCCTGAAAACGCCCGAGGGCCGCGACTATCTGGCGCGCGTGCCCGGCGTGGCGAGCGCGGCGCTGCCCGACGCCGAGCTCGCCGAGCGTTTGTACTGGACGTTGCTGCGCGTCGATCCCGCGCACGTCCCCAAGGATTTCAAGCCCTACACGACCAAAGAGGTGGGGCAATTACGCAGCCGGCCGCTCCGGACCGAAGCTGCCGCGGTGCGCGCGCGCATCCTGGCCAGCCTCTCTTCCGGTGGAGGAACAGAATAATAAGGGGAGAAGAGAATGACGATATCCAGCCCGCGCCGCACCGTCGTGCGGTTCGCCGCCCTGCTGCTCGCCGGAAGCTCCGGCACAGCCATCGCGCAGGACGCAACACCTGCCCAAGCCGAACCGGCCCCCGTCGAAATGGGCGCCGATATCGTCGTCACCGCGCAGAAACGAACGGAACGGCTTCAGGAAGTGCCGATCTCGATTTCGGCGATCGCCGGCGACGCGCTCCAGAAACAGCGCGTCACCCAGGCCGACGAGCTCGTCAGCAAGATCCCCAATCTCCAGCTCACCTCCACCGTCGGCGACAACACGCCGATCTTCGCGCTGCGCGGCGTCTCCATGTCCGATTACAGCCTCAACCAGGCGAGCCCGGTCGCGACCTATTATGACGAAGTCTATAAGGGCAATTTCGCATTCCTCGGCGTCGCGATGTTCGATCTCGAGCGTGTCGAGGTGCTGCGCGGACCACAGGGCACGCTCTACGGCAAGAACACCACGGGTGGCGCGGTCAATCTGATCAGCCGCGCGCCGCGGCTCGGCGAGACCGACGGCTATTTCAACCTCGGTTACGGCAATTACAATCGCATGGAGATGAACGGCGCGGTCAACGTGCCGCTGGGCGATATCGCGGCGGCGCGCGTCGCCGTCACCGTCGCGCGTGCCGATGGCTGGTTCAAGAACCAGCTGCCCGGCCAGCCCGACCTGGCGGGCGTACGCGAATATGGCGTGCGCGGATCCTTGCTGCTCGAACCGTCGGACAGCGTGCGTTTCGTGCTGCGCGCATCGACCAGCTATCAGAATCCGCGCAATTACGGCATTTATGCCCAGCCCGAAGCAATCAACCGGCCAGGCCTCGGCCGTCGCCAGATCGAGGCGAACGTCACCGACCGGCGCCATGCCCGCACCTATTCGGTGGCGCTCACCAGCACATTCGATGTCGGCGATGCGCTTGCGATCACCAGCGTGACCTCATGGGACAAAGGGAGTCTGCGTTTCTACGAGGATACCGACGGCACCGCGACCGAACTGCTCGAAATCCCCTATGCCGACCGTGCGACCCAGTTCGCGCAGGATCTGCGCCTGACCAGCGATTTCGACGGGCCGTTCAACTTCATCCTCGGCGCCTATTTCAACCGCGAAAAGGTCTATAACGAAACCACGTTCGAGATCGGCAAGGACATCGACTCCGATGGCCTGCCCGGCGTCACCGACCAGGATTGCGCGATCGGCCTGCCGCTCGGTTGCCTGTTCCGCAACAGCTTCGATCAGTTGAAGAAAAGCTATGCGCTCTATTCGGATATGAGCTTCGAGATCAGCGATGCGCTCAAGCTGCGCGGCGGCCTGCGCTATACCAAGGACAAGGGATCGCAGACCAATTTCGAATCCAACGCGCTCGGCCCCAACGGCGTGCTGGTGGTCAACCTGATCCCGCCATCGTCGCTGCGCTACAGCACCAACAACCTCTCCGGAAAGATCGGCTTCGACTACAAGATCGATCGCGACGCGCTGATCTACGCCAATTACAGCCGCGGCTATCGCGCGCCGAGCTTCAATGCCCAGGCCTTCTTCGATCCGTCGGAACTCTCGATCGCCAAGGCGGAAAAGATCGACGCGTTCGAGCTGGGCGCCAAGACCCAGTTCGCCGATCGCCGGATCACGCTCAACGCCGCAGTGTTCCACTACAGCTACAGCAACCAGCAATTCATCAATGTCGATCCGGCGACCGCCGCGCAGACATTGCTCAACATCCCGAGCTCGCGGATCATGGGCGGCGAAGCCGAACTGACTGCACGGGCGAGCGACATGCTGACCTTGCGCGCAGGCATCGGCATCCTCGACACCAAGATCAAGCGCGGCATCGTCAGCGGCGTCGACGTGGCGGGCAACAAGCTGTCCAATGCCCCGTCCTTCACCTTCGCCGGCGGTGTCGATGCGACGGTGGTCGACGGCCCGAGCGGCAAGTTCAGCCTTCACGGCGATATGAGCTATGCCACCAGCCAATATTTCGAAGTGCTCAACGTCCCCCGGCTGAAGCAGGGCGCCTATGCGCTGCTATCGGGCCACATCGACTGGGAATCGGCAGACGGGCGATGGAATGCGTCGATCTGGGGTAAGAATCTGACCAACAAATTCTACTTCACCTCGCGCGTCGACCTGCTCGCGGGCTTCGGTTTCGACTATAACCACGTCGGAACGCCGCGGACCTACGGCATCAGCGTCGGAACGCGATTCTGACCATGACGAAAAACAAGGCGGTGAAGCCGCCCGCAAGGAGAGCGATATGACCGGATACAAGCTGCTGATCGGCGGCGCGCTCGTCGATGGCGACATGACCATGGACGTGCTCAATCCCGCGACCGAGGCCGTGCTCGCCACCTGCCCGCGCGCGTCCGAGGCACAGCTCGACGCCGCGGTCGCCGCGGCCAAGGCCGCCTTTCCCGCATGGGCCGCCACACCGATCACCGAGCGTCGGGCGCTGCTGCTCAAGCTTGCCGATGGATTACAGGCGCGCGCGCCTGAATTCGCCCGGCTGCTGACGCAGGAACAGGGCAAGCCGCTGCCCGAGGCGACGGCGGAGATCGCCTATACCGAAGCCTTCATCCGTCATCTCGCCACGCTCGAACTCGAAGAGAAATTGATCGAGGACGGCGACAGCCGCCGCGTCCAGATGAAGCGCAAGCCGCTGGGCGTCGTCGGCGCGATCATCCCGTGGAATTTCCCGGTGCTGATCGTCGCGTTCAAACTGCCGCTGGCGCTGCTTGCGGGCAACACCATCGTCGTGAAGCCCGCGCCGACGACGCCGCTCACCACATTGCTGCTGGGCGAACTCTGCGCGGAGATCTTCCCGGCCGGCGTGGTCAACATCGTCACCGATCAGAACGACCTGGGCGCGCGGCTGACCAGCCATCCCGATGTCGCCAAGGTCTCGTTCACCGGATCGACCGAAACCGGCAAGAAAGTGATGGCGAGCGCCGCCGCCTCGATCAAGCGGATCACGCTGGAGCTGGGCGGCAACGACGCGGCGATCGTGCTGCCCGATGCCGACCCCGCCAAGGCGGCGCCCGGCATCTTCGGCGGCGCCTTCCTCAACGCGGGGCAGGTCTGCCTGGCGATCAAGCGCGTCTACGTCCATGACGACATCTATGACGAGATGTGCGCGGCGCTGGCCAAGCTTGCCGAAGCGGCGGTGGTCGATGACGGGCTGCTGCAGGGCGCGCAGATCGGTCCGCTCCAGAACAAGGCGCAATATGAGAAAGTGAAGACCTTCATCGACGATGCGCGCGCCAACGGCAACATCATCGCCGGCGGCACCGTGGATGATCGACCCGGCTATTTCATCCGCCCCACCATCGTCCGCGATATCTCCGACGGGACGATGCTGGTCGATGAGGAGCAGTTCGGCCCGGTGCTTCCCGTCATCCGCTTCTCCGACGCCGAGGACGCGCTGGCCCGCGCCAATGCCTCGCCCTGGGGGTTGGGCGGATCGGTCTGGTCGGGCGACCGAGACACCGCCTATGACCTGGCCGAGCGGATGGAAGCCGGTACGGTCTGGATCAACAAGCATCTCGATTTCGGCCCCAACATCCCGTTCGGCGGCGCCAAGCAGTCGGGCATCGGCGTCGAGTTCGCCGAAGAAGGCTTGGCCGAATTCACGCAGATCCGGGTGATCAACGAGGCCAAATGACCGACGATCATTTCAACTGGGCCCCGCCCGCGCGATACAATTTCGCGCGGGACGAGATCGGCCGCCTCGCCGCCGAACGGCCCGACGACCGCGTCTTGCTGTGGACCGACGCCAGCGGCACGCTGATCGACCGCAGCTTCGCCGAGCTGGCCGGCCATGCCGCGCACGCGGCGGCGGTGCTGGCGGGTGCGGGCGTGAAGCGCGGCGATACCGTGCTGATCCTGCTGTCGCGCGAGATCGAATGGTGGGAATTGATGCTGGGCTGCCTGGCATTGGGCGCGATCGCCTCGCCCGGCACGATCCAGCTCAGCGCCAAGGACATCGCCTATCGTCGAGATGCGGCGCAGGCGACATGCGTGATCGCGGGCGGCGATATCGCAGAGCGGGTGGAGACTGCGCTCGCAGGCCAGCCTGTGGTGCTGATCCATATCGGCGGCCCGCGTGAAGGCTGGCGCGATTATGGCGCCGAAAAGCAGGCCGCAGCGCCGCTCGCCGAAATCGCCGACACCGCATTCGGCGAGGACGCGCTCTGCTATTTCACCAGCGGCACGACCGGCCAGCCCAAGATGACGATCCACGGCCATGGCTATGCGCTCGCGCACCAGATCACGGGCCGCTACTGGCTCGACCTGAAACCCGGCGACCTTCACTGGAATCTCTCGGATACCGGCTGGGCGAAGGCCGCGTGGAGCAGCCTGTTCGCGCCCTGGCTGATGGGGGCCGCGATCTTCGTCAACCATGCGCCCGGCTTCGATCCGGCGGCAACGCTCGACCTGCTGGTACGTTTTCCGATCACCACGCTCTGCGCGCCCCCGACGGCGTACCGCATGTTCGTGCGCGCCGACCTTGCCGGCCGCGCATTCCCGGCGCTGCGTCATTGCGTCAGCGCAGGCGAGCCTCTCAATCCCGAAGTGATCGATCTGTGGAAGGCCGCGACCGGGCTCGATATCCATGACGGCTATGGCCAGACCGAAACGGTGTTGCTGTGCTGCAACCGCCCGGGCGCGTCGCGGATCGGCGCGATGGGCCGCCCTGCCCCCGGCATCGATCTGGCGGTGATCGACGAGAATGGCGTTCCCGCAGCGCCGGGCGCGGAAGGCGATGTCGCGCTGCGCACCGGCGACGCCCGCCCCCCCGGCCTGTTCACCGGCTATCGTGGCGAGCCCGAACGCACCGCCGGCGTTTTCCGTGACGGCTGGTATCTGACCGGTGACCGCGCCACCGTCGACGCGGACGGCTTCTTCTGGTTCGTCGGCCGCGCCGACGACGTCATCCTATCCGCCGGCTACCGGATCGGCCCGTTCGAGGTGGAAAGCGCCTTGTTCGAGCATCCAGCCGTCGCCGAAAGCGCGGTGGTCGCCAGCCCCGATCCGACGCGCGGCGAAGTGGTGAAGGCGTTCGTCGTGCTCGCCGCCGGCCATTCGGGATCGGACGCGCTGGCCGCCGAGCTTCAGAGTCATGTGAAAGCGACAACCGCCCCCTATAAATATCCGCGCAAAATCGAGTTCGTCGGGAGCTTGCCCAAAACGGTCAGCGGAAAGATAAGACGGAAGGAACTGCGCGAACAGGAATGGGCCAAGACCGAAACATGACCCAAAGCTATGTGAAGGGTGCGGACGCCCCGGCGCTGATCGAGAAGACGATCGGCGCCCAGTTCGACGAGACCGTCGCGCGTTTTCCCGGCCAGCTCGCGCTGATCGTCCGTCATCAGGGCGTCCGCTGGACCTATGCCGAGCTTGCCGGGCGCGTCGACGCGCTGGCGCGCGGGCTGCTCGCCACAGGGCTCGCCCCCGGCGACCGGGTCGGGATCTGGGCGCCCAATTGTTCCGAATGGACATTGATGCAGTTCGCGACCGCCAAGGCGGGATTGATCCTGGTCAATATCAACCCCGCCTATCGCACTGCCGAACTCGAATATGCACTGAACAAGGTGGGCTGCGCCGCGCTTGTGCTCGCTCCCTCGCACAAGACCAGCGATTATGTCGCGATGCTGCGCGAACTGGCGCCCGAACTGGCTGGCGCCACGCCCGGCGCGCTTCACGCCGCGCGCCTGCCCGCGCTACGCCTCGTCGCCACGCTCGGCGACGCATCGCATGCCGGCTGCTTGCCCTTCGCCGCGCTGGCGGCCGGTGGAGACGCGGCACTTCCCGATACGCTGGCGCCAGACGACGCGGTCAACATCCAGTTCACCAGCGGCACCACGGGTTTCCCCAAGGGGGCGACGCTGTCGCACCGCAATATCCTCAACAACGGCCAGTTCGTGGGGCGCGGCATCAAGCTGCAACCAGGCGAACGCGTCTGCATTCCCGTTCCGCTCTATCATTGTTTCGGCATGGTGATGGGCAATCTCGCCTGCATCGTTCATGGCGCGACCATGGTCTATCCGGCCGAGGCGTTCGATCCGCTCGCCGTGCTCGAAGCGGTGGAGGCAGAGGGCTGCGCCGCGCTCTACGGCGTGCCGACGATGTTCATCGCCGCGCTCAATCACCCGGAGTTCGACCGGTTCGACCTGCGCTCGCTGCGCACCGGCATCATGGCAGGATCGCCCTGCCCGATCGCGGTGATGGAGGAAGTGATCGCGCGCATGCACATGCGCGAAGTGACGATCGCCTATGGCATGACCGAGACCAGCCCGGTCAGCTTCCAGAGCGAGACCGACGATCCGCTGGACCTGCGCGTCTCCACCGTCGGCCGCATCCAGCCGCATCTGGAAGTGAAGCTGGTCGATGCCGTCGGTGAAACCGTCGCGCATGGCGAGACCGGCGAGCTGTGCACGCGCGGTTATTCGGTGATGATCGGCTATTGGGACGATCCGGCGCGGACGGCCGAGGCGATCGATGCCGAGGGCTGGATGCACACCGGCGACCTCGCGACGATCGACG
The DNA here is from genome assembly GCA_030148625.1 of Sphingobium sp. The sequence goes on from JASBTC010000104.1 coordinate 16,097, forward strand.
ACGCCGGATATTGCCGGATCGTCGGACGGATCAAGGACATGGTGATCCGCGGCGGCGAGAATATCTATCCGCGCGAGATCGAGGAATTCCTGCTCACCCACGAAGCGATCGCCGACGCACAGGTGATCGGCGTGCCCGACGAACGCTATGGCGAGGAACTATGCGCCTGGATCGTGCTGCGCCCCGGCGCCGCGATCGACGATGAGGCAGTCCGCACCCATTGCCGCGGCCGAATCGCCCATTTCAAGATCCCCCGACATATCCGCTTCGTCGAAACCTTCCCGATGACGGTGACCGGCAAGGTCCAGAAATTCGCGATGCGCGAGGAGATGATTGCGATTTTCGCGGATGGAACGCGCTGAAATCGGGACGGCACGTTTCCTAACCCGTCATTAGCCACCTTTCGTCGCCGACGGCGCCGAAGCCGCTTTGCTTCACCCATCATTTGGGTATGAAGGCGGCCGACATTGCATCGCAGCATCGGGAGGCGTTTCTTGCGCAAAGGAATTGTGCTGGCTGGCGGGACGGGCACGCGCCTCTATCCCGCGACGCGGGCGCTGAGCAAACAGCTCATGCCGATCTACGACAAGCCGATGATCTATTATCCGCTGTCGGTGCTGATGATGGCGGGAATCCGCGAAATCCTGATCATCACCACGCCCCATGAACAGGCAGCCTTCCAGAATCTGCTCGGCGACGGATCGGATTGGGGCATCACGCTGCGCTATGAAGTGCAGCCCGAGCCCGGCGGGCTTGCCCAGGCCTTCCATATCGGCGGCGACTTCGTCGATGGCGGCCCCAGCGCATTGATCCTGGGCGATAACATCTTCTACGGCCACGGCCTGCCCGAACTGCTTGGGCGCGCAGATGCACGCGACACTGGCGCCACCGTGTTCGGCTATCATGTCTCGGATCCCGAGCGTTACGGCGTCGTCGAGTTCGACAAGGACTTCCGCGCGGTCTCGGTCGAAGAGAAACCGGCAAATCCGCGTTCCAACTATGCGATCACCGGTCTGTATTTCTACGATCATCGCGTCGTCGATTTCTCGCATCGCATCGCGCCCTCAGCGCGCGGCGAACTCGAGATCACCGACGTCAATCGTCTTTATCTGGAAGAAGGCGCACTCAACGTCGAACTGATGGGCCGCGGCTATGCCTGGCTCGACACCGGCACCCATGCCTCGCTGCTCGAAGCGGCGCATTTCACGCAGGTGATCGAGGAACGCCAGGGCCTCAAGATCTGCTGCCCCGAGGAAATTGCCTGGAACCAGGGCATGATCGACGACGCGCAGTTGCTCCGCCTTGCCGAGCCGCTGAGCAAGAGCGGTTACGGCCATTATCTGCTGAAGCTGCTCGACCAGAAGTCGCGCGCGTGAAATTGGTCGAGACCGACCTGCCCGAGGTCAGGATCGTCGAGCCGACGGTGTTCGGCGACGATCGCGGTTTCTTCCTGGAAAGCTGGAATGCCGCGGCATTCGCCAAGGCCGGGCTCGACCTGAGTTTCGTTCAGGACAATCACAGCCGCTCGGCAAAAGGCGTTCTGCGCGGGCTGCATTATCAGCGCCGTCAGCCGCAGGGGAAGCTGGTCCGCGTCATTCGCGGCGCGGTGTTCGACGTCGCGGTCGATATCCGCCGCAGCTCGTCCAATTTTGGAAAATGGGTAGGCGTGACACTGTCGGAAGCGAACAAGCGCATGCTGTGGGTGCCGCCCGGCTTCGCGCACGGTTTCCTCAGCCTGGAGGACGGCACCGAATTTCTTTACAAATGCACCGATTTCTATGCGCCCGACGATGAACATTCGCTGCTCTGGTCCGATCCGGCGCTGGCGATCGACTGGCCGCTCGACGGTATCGGCGCACCCCAGCTTTCGGGGAAGGACGCGGCCGCGCCGGGGCTCGACGCGGCGGACGTCTTCGCATGAAACTGCTGCTGCTCGGCGCGGACGGACAGGTCGGCCGCGCGCTGCGCGCCGCCTGCCCCGCCGGCGCCTCGGTGATCGCACTGGGCCGCGCTGCATGCGACCTGTCCGACGAGACGTCGGTCCGCAATGCGATTGCGGGCGCGCCATGCGACTGGCTGATCAATGCCGCCGCCTATACCGCAGTCGACCGCGCCGAGACCGAGACGGCGTTGGCGGAAACGATCAACGGTGCGGCGCCCGGCTGGATCGGTTCGGCAGCGCGCGCCGCGGGCATCCGTGTCGCGCATATCTCGACCGATTTCGTCTTCGACGGCACTGCGGGTACACCCTATCGGCCGGATAGCCCGACCAATCCGCTCAGCGTCTACGGACGGTCCAAGCTGGCCGGGGAAATTGCGCTACGCGACGCTGATCCCGATGCGCTGATCGTGCGGACATCATGGGTCTACGCCGCCCAAGGCGGCAATTTCCCGCTGACCATGCTGCGGCTGATGCGCGAGCGCGACGAGATCCGCGTCGTGGCCGATCAGATCGGCACGCCGACCTGGGCGACGACGCTCGCCGGCGCGCTGTGGAGCCTGATGGCGGGCGGCGCGTCGGGCACGCATCATCTGACCGACGCGGGCGTCGCGAGCTGGTACGATCTGGCGGTGGCGGTTGCCGAAGAGACGTTCGCAATCGGCCTGCTGGCGCGCATCCCCACGATCGTCCCGATCGCCACGACCGACTATCCCACCCCCGCCCGCCGGCCGGCCTATAGCGTGCTCGACAAGAGCTCGGCCTGGGCGCTGCTGGGTGGCCCCACCCCGCACTGGCGGCTATCGCTGCGTACCATGCTGAAGGAACTGGCCGAACGTGTCTAATCTTCTCGTCACCGGCGGCGCCGGCTTTATCGGCGCCAACTTCGTCCGCCATTGGACGGCCGAATATCCAGCCGACACCGTGATCGTGCTCGATGCGCTCACCTATGCCGGCAATCGCGCCAATCTGGCGGGCGTGAACGCACCACTGATCGAGGCGTCGATCTGCGACACCGACCGGGTCCGTGAGATCCTGCGGACGCACGATATCGACACGATCGTGCATTTCGCGGCCGAAAGCCATGTCGACCGTTCGATCGACGGGCCGGACGCTTTTATCGAGACCAATGTCGTCGGCACGCACAGCCTGCTCAAGGCGGCCAAGGCCGAATGGCTCGACACGGGTTCCGGCCGCGACCGGCGCTTCCACCATGTCTCGACGGACGAAGTCTATGGCAGCCTGGGCGCCGAGGACCCCGCTTTCAGCGAGACGACGGCCTATGCACCCAACTCACCCTATTCGGCGTCGAAGGCGGCGAGCGACCATCTCGTGCGCGCCTATCACCACACATTCGGCCTGCGCACGACGACCAGCAACTGCTCGAACAATTACGGCCCCTATCAATTCCCCGAGAAACTGATCCCGCTGTTCCTGATCAACTGCCTGACGGGCAAGCCGCTGCCCATCTATGGCGACGGCATGAACGTGCGCGACTGGCTGCATGTCGAGGATCATTGTCGCGGCATCGAGCTGGTGCTGGAGCATGGCAAACCGGGCGAAACCTATAATATCGGTGGCGGGCAGGAACTGCCCAACATGGCGGTGATCGATGCGATCTGCGCGACCGTCGACCAGGCGTTCGCCGCCGATCCGTCGCTCGCCACCCGCTTTCCGCACGCGCCCGCCGCGCGCGGCGAGCCCAGTGCGTCGCTCAAGACCTATGTCACCGACCGGCTGGGCCATGACCGCCGCTACGCGATCGACGAGACCAAGGCGCGCGGCGAGCTCGGCTATGTGCCGTCGCGCGATTTTTCATCGGGCTTCGCCGAAACGCTGGCCTGGTATCTCGGCAACGAGGATTGGTGGCGCGCGGTGCTCGACGGTCGCTATCGGGACGCTGCATGAGCAAACGCGCCTTCGATCTGGCGCTGGCGCTGATCGCGTTGTTTCCGGCGCTATTGATCAGCGCGCTGCTGGCGATCCCCATCGCGATCGAGACCCGCGCCAACCCCCTGTTCATCCAGACGCGGGTCGGCCGCCACCGCAAGCCGTTTCCGCTGGTCAAGCTGCGCACGATGCGGCCGGATACGCAGCACCGTGCCTCGCATGAGGTCGGCGCTGCGCAGATCACACGCACCGGCCGCTTGCTGCGCAAGACCAAGCTCGACGAATTGCCGCAGATCTGGAACGTGCTGGTCGGCGAGATGAGTTTCGTCGGCCCCCGTCCCTGCTTGCCCAGTCAGGCAGAACTGATCGCAGAACGCGAGCAGCGGGGCGTCCACGCGCTACGTCCCGGCATCACCGGGCCGGCCCAGGTCGCCGGATTGGACATGTCGACGCCCGCAAAACTCGCAATTGCCGATGCCGCCTATCTTCGCCCCTGGTCGCTCGCGCGCGACTTGCATCTGATGATGCTGACCGCATTCGGCGGTGGTCGGGGTGACGCCGCCGACCGTGCGTGAATTGACTTGGCCTGCCGTCTCTCCATAGGGATTTGCCGTACAGTTATCGCAGGAAGACCAGCCGCATGCCCCAGCAGAAAATCGCCCTGATCACTGGTGTCACGGGGCAGGACGGCGCATATCTGGCCCGGCTGCTGCTCGAACAGGGTTATGAAGTCCATGGCGTGAAACGCCGCAGCTCGTCGTTCAACACCGGCCGGATCGAGGATATCTACCAGGACCCCCATGTCGAAGGCGCGCGCTTCCATCTCCATCATGGCGACATGACCGACAGCACCAACCTGATCAGGCTGGTACAGCAGACGAAGCCGACCGAGATCTATAATCTGGCGGCGCAGAGCCATGTCCAGGTGAGTTTCGAAACCCCGGAATATACCGCCAACGCCGATGCCATCGGCACACTGAGGCTGCTGGAAGCGATGCGGATTCTCGGCATGGAGAAGACATGCCGTTTCTATCAGGCGTCGACGTCGGAACTTTACGGCCTGGTGCAGGAGGTTCCCCAGAGCGAAACCACGCCCTTCTATCCGCGGTCGCCCTATGCCGCGGCAAAGCTCTACGCATATTGGATCGTGGTGAATTATCGCGAGGCCTATGGCATCCACGCATCCAACGGCATCCTGTTCAACCATGAAAGCCCACTGCGCGGCGAAACCTTTGTCACGCGCAAGATCACCCGCGCTGCGGCTGCGATCAGCCTGAACCGACAGGATCGACTCTATCTCGGCAATCTCGACGCGAAACGCGACTGGGGCCATGCTCGCGAATATGTCCGTGGCATGTGGCTGATGCTGCAGCAGGATGAACCTGATGACTATGTTCTCGCAACGGGCGAAACCACACCCGTTCGAACCTTCGTCGAATGGGCATTCGAGGATGTCGGCATCACACTCGAATGGCGAGGAGAAGGCGTCGAAGAGAAGGGTTATTGCGCAAAGAGCGGCCGCTGCCTGATCGAAGTCGATCCACGCTATTTTCGC
>JASBTC010000115.1 GCA_030148625.1 Sphingobium sp.
GCCAGATAGGGGCCGGCAAAGGCGTCGCTTGCCAGATAGCCCTTCATCCGCGCCGCCGCGGTCTTGGCGACCGTTTCGGCCGAGACGCCGAGCTTGCCGAAGCCGCTGACGATCTCCGTCACATGCTCGAAACCGGCTTCGAGCAGCAGGATGTTGCCCGGCCCATGCTCGGTGGGAAGCTCGCGTACCACAAAGACCTCTTCCGACCAGTTGAGCAGCTTGCGCGTGGTCGCGATCTCGCGCTGGGCGATCTCGAACGGCAGCGCTGCAAACACCGCGGTCGCCGCGCGATGCAGCGATGCGCCGCGCGTGACGCAGTCGATCGGCGATAGCGGCGCCGGTGCGATCTCCACCTCGATCCGCCCGCCGCCGCGCGGGTAGAAGCCATGCCGCACCAGCCGCGCCTCGACGCGCGGGCCCATGCGGTTGAGGATCGGCAGAAAGCTGCGCGCAATGAAATCGAAGGGCGGTGCGAGCATATTGTGCGTGCCGCCCTCGAGCACGAGCCGCGACGGCCCGTCCGCCAGCATCAGCGGCGGCAGGATCGTCTGGAGGACGAGCCCGGTGCTACCGGCGGTGCCGACCGAGAAACGATAGTCGCCCGGCGCAACGCGGCCCGGCCGGAAGACGATCTCCGACGAGCCGACAGCCAGCCCTTCGCATTCGGCGTTGCCGAGCGCGCAGGCCGCTTCGATCGCGGTGACGTGCTGGCGCATCAGGCCGGGCTTCTCGCGCCCGCCGCGCACATTGACGATGCGGAACGGCTGGCCGGTGACGAGCGACAGCGCGCACGCATTGCGCACCACCTGCCCGCCGCCTTCGCCCTCCGATCCATCGATGATGATCATTTTCTGTTTTCCAAATGATAGTTGAGGTCGGGCATCCACCAGAACATCCAGTAATCGGCTTTGCGATCATCCGACGTACGGATGCCGAAATCACCGCCCCCCTTTTCGACGCAAGCGAACGCCGCAGACAATTTGTGCATCCGTCGACCGCCCACCGTCATGTGCAGCATCCCATCCTCCGGTGAGAGGCCGAAACCGTCGAAAGCGGGCGAGTATGAGATCCGCAGTTTCTCGAAGCATGGCTCGATCTTTCGGCCGGCGTTCGGCACGTTCAGTACGACGTCAGTGACGGGCGCAAGCGTCAGCGTCCGAAAACACTCCTCACCGCCGGACATGCGATCCAGAAGCCCCCTTATCGAGCGGCACCCCGCCGGATCCGCAGACAAATGCCAGCCGCGCCAGTTTCGCCCAGGATCGGCGTAATGCCATATGCACAGCCGCCCGTCCTGGCGCCATTCGTTGACCCAGTTCCTCATGAGAACGGGAAGGATGTGCGCGAAGGGATCACCCCTTCACGCACACCACCTGCTTCAGCGTATGGACGATCTCGACCAGATCGGCCTGCGCGGCCATCACGGCTTCGATCGGCTTGTACGCGCGCGGCGTCTCGTCGATCACGCTTTCGTCCTTGCGGCATTCCACCCCGGCCGTGTCGGCGATGTGCTCGGCGAGCGACACCTCCTTCTTGGCCTGGGTGCGCGACATCACGCGCCCAGCGCCGTGGCTGCAGCTGTCGAACGATTCGGCATTGCCCAGCCCGCGCACGATGAACGATTTCGCGCCCATCGATCCCGGGATGATGCCCATCACACCCTTGGCCGCACGCACCGCGCCCTTGCGGGTGACCAGCACATTCTCACCGAAGTGATTCTCACGCTGGACGTAGTTGTGGTGGCAATTCACCGCTTCCAGCTCGGCATCGAACGGCTTGGCGATCTGCTTGCGGAGCGCACGGATGACGTTGGTCATCATCATCCGCCGGTTGAGCGCCGCATAATCCTGCGCCCAGCCGACCGCCTCGACATAATCGTCGAAATGATCGGTCCCCTCGGGAAAATAGGCGAGGTCCTGATCGGGCAGGTTGATGTGCCATTTGCGCATGTCCTGCTTCGCCAGTTCGATGAAGAAGCTGCCGATCGCGTTGCCGACGCCGCGCGATCCCGAATGCAGCATCACCCAGACGCGCTGTTCCTCGTCGAGGCACAGCTCGATGAAGTGATTGCCGGTCCCCAGCGTGCCGAGATGCACGAGATTGTTCGTGTTCTTCAGCCGTGGATATTTGTCGGTGATCCGATCGAAGCGGGCGACGAGCGTCGCCCAGGCCTCGACGATCGCCGGGGGCGGATCGCCCCACGAACCCGAGTCCCGCTTGCCGCGCCCGACCGATCGGCCGTGCGGCACTGCCTGCTCGATCGCCGAACGGATGGCTTCCAGAGTGTCCGGAAGGTCGCTCGCGACCAGCGAGGTCCGCGCCGCCATCATGCCGCAGCCGATATCGACGCCCACCGCCGCGGGAATCACCGCACCCTTGGTCGGAATCACCGAGCCGACGGTGGCGCCGATCCCGACATGCACGTCCGGCATCGCCGCGACATGCTTGAAGATGAACGGCATCTGCGCCGCGCGCGAAAGCTGCGCGCGTGCCTTGTCATCGACTGGCACGCCGCGCGTCCACATCTTGATCGGCACGCCGCTCTCGACATGCTGGTAGTCATACATCGTCTCGGTCATCGCGACCTCCATTCACAACAAAACCTAGCGTCCGGTGGACGGCAAAGGCGAAAAACTGGTCAGGGCGGCTGGACTCGAACCGGCGGCCTCCGGCTCCCAAGGCCGGCGCTCTCACGCACCTGAGCTACACCCTGTTTGCGCTTCGGGGGCGGCCGGCCGATTCCGGCCGCCCCTCTGGCTGCACTGTCGGCACCCGCATAACGCGCCGTCCGACATGCCCTTCATCAGCACATGCCGTGCCAGTTCGGTCGGCCTCGCCGAAAAATTCTTATATCCATCTGATATATAATAGTATTTGTCCGATCGCAGACGGATCATGCAAAATAGCATCGATCAGGCATGGCGGAATTTCATATCGCAACAGCTATTATTTTATCCTACAGGATAGACATGAGGCCGCTCGTCGTTATCGGATTCCTGGGATCGACGCTCGATGCGAGCAAGTTCGGCCCATCGCTGGAACAAGTGGCGCCCATCGGTCGGGCTCGCCATGCATGAGGATCTGCGCGTCGATCGCTTCGTCATGCTGCACGGAACGCAGCATGTCCGGCTGGCCGACTATATCGCGGAAGACATCGCCGCCGTATCGCCGGAGACCACGGTCGATCGGCGCCTGCTGAGCTTCGACGATCCCTGGGATTTCGAGGAGGTCTACGGCAAGCTGCTCGACTTCGCGCGCGCCGAGCCGTTCGATCCCGACAGCGAAGATTATCTGATCCACATCACCACCGGCACGCATGTCGCGCAGATCTGCCTGTTCCTGCTGACCGAGGCGCGGTACCTGCCCGGGCGGCTGCTCCAGACCCAGCCGAAGCGGGGCGCACCGACCGGGGCGCCGGGCAGCTGGAACGTGATCGACCTCGATCTTTCGCGCTACGACAGCATCGCGACGCGCTTCGCGGCGGCGAGCGCGGAAAGCACGTCCTTCCTGAAATCGGGCATCGACACGCGCAATGCCGGCTTCAACCGGATGATCGACGAGATCGAGCAGGTCGCGATCCGGTCGCGCGCGCCGATCCTGCTGATGGGGCCGACGGGTGCCGGCAAGAGCCAGCTCGCGCGCCGCATCTATGAACTCAAGCGGCTCAAGCACCAGGTGAAGGGCCCGTTCGTCGAAGTGAATTGCGCGACGCTGAAAGGCGACGGCGCGATGTCCGCGCTGTTCGGCCATCGCCGCGGCGCCTTTACCGGGGCGGCCGCCGACCGGCCGGGCCTGTTGCGCACCGCCGACACCGGCACCCTGTTCCTCGACGAGATCGGCGAGCTCGGGTTGGACGAGCAGGCGATGATCCTGCGCGCGATCGAGGACAAGCGCTTCCTGCCCGTCGGCGCCGACAAGGAAGTCGGCAGCGATTTCCAGCTGATCGCCGGCACCAACCGCGATCTGGCGCAGGCGGTGGCAGAAGGGCGATTCCGCGACGATCTGTTCGCACGGCTCAATCTGTGGACCTTCACCCTGCCCGGCCTCGCCGAACGGCGCGAGGATATCGCGCCCAATCTCGACTATGAGCTCGATCGCCATGCCGAACGCGAAGGCGTGCGCGTCACCTTCAACCGCGAGGCGCGCGAACGTTATCTCGCCTTCGCGACTGGGACCGAGGCGCGCTGGCCCGGCAATTTCCGCGATCTCGCCGCCAGCATCACGCGCATGGCGACCTTTTCGCCCAAGGGTCGGATCGACATGGACTGTGTCGATGCGGAAGTCGCGCGGTTGAAACGGCTCTGGTCGGCCGGCACCCAGATATCCGACGATCTCGACCGATTGCTGACACCCGACCAGATCGCGGCGCTCGATCCGTTCGACCGCGTCCAGCTCGCCCATGTCGTCGAGATCTGCCGGCACAGCCGTTCGCTGTCCGAAGCCGGCCGTGCCTTGTTCGTGGCATCGCGGTCGCGACGAACCTCGGCCAACGATGCCGACCGGCTGCGCAAATATCTCGCCCGATTCGACCTGTCCTGGCAGCAACTGGTCGATTGAGAAACACACGGAAACGCGTCACCTCGGCGGCAGAATGCCCCGTGCGTGCGATTCACCGCCTTCACACCCTTTCCACCCCCGAAACCCCCTGCTAAAGCCCGCCCGACTCCCGCATTTGCGGGCTTTCTCACAACCCGCACGGGCCGCCTGAACGGCGTATCCCCGCCCGTGCCGCACAGCGAAGGGGCAAAAGCATATGACCGCCATCGGCCAGGACACGCTCTCCACCCGCACCGCGCTTTCCGCGGGCGGACAGACGGTTCATTATTATTCACTGGCCAAGGCGGCCGATCAGCTGGGCGATGTCAGCCGCCTGCCTTTCTCGATGAAAGTGCTGCTCGAGAATCTGCTGCGCTTCGAGGACGGCGTCACCGTCACTGTCGAGGATATCCAGGCGATCGTCGACTGGCAGAAGGAGCAGCGCTCCAACCGCGAGATCCAGTATCGCCCCGCGCGCGTGCTGATGCAGGACTTCACGGGCGTTCCCTGCGTCGTCGATCTGGCGGCGATGCGCGACGCGATGAACGCGCTGGGCGGCGACGCGCAGAAGATCAATCCGCTGGTCCCTGTCCATCTCGTCATCGACCACTCGGTGATGGTCGACGAGTTCGGCACGCCCAAGGCGTTCGAGGACAATGTCGAGCTGGAATATCAGCGCAACGGCGAGCGCTATGAATTCCTGAAATGGGGTTCGAAGGCGCTCGACAATTTCAAGGTCGTTCCCCCAGGCACCGGCATCTGCCACCAGGTCAATCTGGAGCATATCGCGCAGGCGGTCTGGACCTCGGTCGACGCCTCGGGTGAGACCGTCGCCTATCCCGACACCTGTGTCGGTACCGACAGCCACACCACCATGGTCAACGGCCTGGGCGTGCTCGGCTGGGGCGTGGGCGGCATCGAGGCCGAGGCCGCGATGCTCGGCCAGCCCGTCTCGATGCTCATCCCCGAAGTCGTCGGCTTCAAGCTGATCGGCACGCTGGCCGAAGGCATCACCGCAACCGACCTCGTGCTCACCGTCACCCAGATGCTCCGCGCCAAGGGCGTGGTCGGCCGCTTCGTCGAATTCTTCGGCCCCGGCCTCGATGCGCTGAGCCTCGCCGATCGCGCGACCATCGCCAACATGGCGCCCGAATATGGCGCGACCTGCGGTTTCTTCGGCATCGACGACAAGACGCTCGACTATATGCGCCTGACCGGCCGCAGCGAGGAGCAGATCGCGCTGACCGAGGCCTATGCCAAGGCGCAGGGCATGTGGTGGTCGGCCGATGCGCCCGATCCGGTGTTCACCGACACGCTCGAACTCGACATGGACAGCGTCCGCCCGAGCCTGGCCGGCCCCAAGCGCCCGCAGGACCGCGTCTCGCTCGACGCGGTGGACGAAGTGTTCAACGGCGACCTGTCCAAGGTCTATTCGAAGCAGCGCCCGACACGCGTCGCGGTCGAGGGCCGGGATCATGACATCGGCGACGGCGACGTCGTCATTGCCGCGATCACGAGCTGCACCAACACGTCGAACCCGTCGGTGCTCGTCGCCGCGGGCCTGGTGGCGCGCAAGGCCAATGCGCTGGGCCTGAAGCCCAAGCCCTGGGTCAAGACCTCGCTCGCCCCCGGCAGCCAGGTCGTCACCGACTATCTCGACAAGGCCGGCCTGACCGCCGACCTGAACGCCGTCGGCTTCAACCTGGTCGGCTATGGCTGCACCACCTGCATCGGCAATTCGGGGCCGCTGGCCGCGCCGATCTCCGCCGCGATCAACGGCAACGACATCGTCGCCGCCTCCGTCCTCTCGGGCAACCGCAACTTCGAAGGCCGCGTCTCGCCCGACGTGCGCGCCAACTTCCTCGCCTCGCCGCCGCTCGTCGTCGCCTATGCGCTGAAGGGCACCGTGACCGAGGATATGATCGAAACGCCGATCGGTCAGGGCACCGACGGCCAGGACGTGTTCCTCAAGGATATCTGGCCGAGCAACGCCGAGGTCCGCGAGGTGATGGACGCCAATATCGATCGCGGCATGTTCATGGCGCGCTATGCCCATGTCTTTTCGGGCGACGAGAAGTGGCGCGCGATCGAGGTCGAGGGTTCGGACACCTATAGCTGGCGCGCGGGCAGCACCTATGTCGCCAACCCGCCCTATTTCGAGGGCATGAGCATGACGCCCGCCCCGGTGCAGGACATCATCGAAGCGCGTCCGCTCGCGATCTTCGCCGATTCGATCACCACCGACCACATCTCGCCCGCGGGTAGCATCAAGGCCGACAGCCCGGCCGGCATCTTCCTGCAGGAGCATCAGGTCAGCAAGGCGGACTTCAACAGCTATGGCGCGCGTCGCGGCAACCATGACGTGATGATGCGCGGCACCTTCGCCAATATCCGCATCAAGAACGAGATGCTGCCGGGCGTCGAAGGCGGCTATTCGGCCTATAAGGGCGAGCAGATGGCGATCTACGACGCCGCCATGCGCTACAAGGCCGACGGCACGCCGCTGATCGTCATCGCAGGCAAGGAATATGGCACCGGTTCCAGCCGCGACTGGGCGGCAAAGGGCACCAACCTGCTGGGCGTCCGCGCCGTCATCGCCGAGAGCTTCGAGCGTATCCACCGTTCCAACCTGGTCGGCATGGGCGTGCTGCCGCTGCAGTTCGCCGATGGTGTCGACCGCCAGACGCTGGGTCTGAACGGATCGGAGAGCTTCACGATCGAGAATGTCTCGGCGCTCCGCCCGCGCCAGACCGTCACCGTCAAGCTGACGCGCGCCGACGGCTCGGAGGAAAGCTTCGAGACGCTGTGCCGCATCGATACCGTCAACGAGCTCGACTATTTCCTCAACGGCGGCATCCTGCCCTATGTGCTGAGGAAGCTGGCGGCTTGATCATTGGCCGGCGCGGGGCGATCGCGGGCGGGCTTGCGCTCGCCCTGATCGGCCCCGCCGCCTTCGCACGGGAGGGGACACGCATGTACGGCATGATCGGCAAGATCACCGCGAAACCGGGCCAGCGCGACGCACTGGCCAGACTCCTCCTCTCCGGTTCGGACGAGATGCCGGGCTGCCTCAGCTATATCGTCGCCGAAGACGCGACAAACCCCGACCTGATCTGGGTCAGCGAGGCCTGGGACAGCGAAGCAAGCCACAAGGCATCGCTGGAGATTCCGGCGGTACGCGCTGCGATCACCGAAGCGATGCCACTGATCGCGGGATTCGACACCGCAGCGACGACACGTCCCCTTGGCGGGATCGGGCTGCCTCCCCAAGGCTGACCCTGCGGTGCTAGAGTGCCCCCTTCACCTTTCGGGAGGGGACGGCATTTGAGAAAACCCCAGACGGTCGCCGCGCTGACCGAACTTGGCCGGGTCCGGCTATCGAAATCCTTCTTCATGCGCGATTTCCTGCATTCGGAGATCGCGGCGATCCACGGGATCGCGAACGTGCCGGACGATCCGGATCTCGCCATCGCCGCGGGCACGCGGCTGTGCGAGGAGTTGCTCGAACCACTGCAGGACGCGTTCGGCCGCATCGCGGTCCGCGGCGCCTATCGCTCGGCCGAAGTGAACGGGCTCGGCAACCGGCTGATGCGCAAAGGCGCCAAGGGTTATAATTGCTCGATGAACGAGGCGAGCGCGGCCGACCATATCTGGGACCGGCGCGATGCGCGCGGCTTCATGGGCGCGACCGCCTGCATCGTCGTTCCCGGCTTCATCGAACGCTTCAACCAGCCCGGCGACTGGACGCGACTCGCCTGGTGGATCCACGACCATCTCGATTATTCGAATCTGTGCTTCTTCCCGATCAACTGGGCGTTCAACATCCAGTGGCACGAGATGCCGGTGCGGCGGATCAACAGCTTCGTCCGTCCGCGCGGCTGCCTGACCAAACCCGGCATGGCCAATCATGACGGCAGTCATGAGGAAGAATGGGCGGGGATATTGCCCAGAGCCTTATTTCCGCTTGGCGGCGCTCCGCTCGCGAACGGCCTTGAATTCGGATCCATCCTTCCAGCCGGGCCAGTGACCCGAACCCGCCAGCTCGACGGCGATGCGGCGAACCAGGTCGATATCCATCACCGCACCGTCTAGATTCCAGTCGGGGCTCCAGGCGTCGCAGGGCTGGTGGTAGCATTTTCCGGTATAGTCATCGACCCAGCGCTGCCCCGCGGCACGGCCGCCCGCAACCATGTCCGATGCGCCGGCGAGGCTCATCATCAGCAGCACGGGCACCCCGCGCTTGGCAAAGGGAAAATGATCGGCGCGATAGAACAGCCCGCGTTCGGGCAGGCTTTCCGGCGTGACGGTGCGGTCCTGCGTGGCGGCAAGGCGCGCCAGATCGTCCTCGAGCATCGTCTGACCCTGCCCGACCAGGATGACGTCGCGTGCGCGGCCCGCGGTCTGGAGGACATCGACCGTCAGGTTCGCGACCGTCCGCTCGAGCGGATAGATCGGGTTGGTCGCATAATATTCGGAGCCGAGTAGCCCACGCTCCTCGGCGGTCCAGGCCGCGAAGACCAGGCTGCGCGCGGGCGGCGGGCCGGCCTTGAAGGCGCGCGCGATCTCGAGCAGCGCGGCGATGCCGATGGCGTCGTCATTGGCGCCCGCACGAATCGTCCGCCCCTGTGCGTCGGGCGCGCCGATGCCATAGGCATCCCAATGCGCGCCGAGCATCACCGTCTCGTCGGGCCGCACGGCGCCGGGGATTTTGGCCAGGATATTGCGGCTCTGCACCGTCTCGCGCGTCACGGGAATATCGGCGGAGAAGTCCAGACCGGCCAGTGGCACCGGCCTGAAATCGGCGCGGCGCGCGGCGACGCGCAGCGCCGCCAGATCGAGCCCGGCATCGCGGAACAGCGCCCTCGACGCCTCGCCGCTCAGCCAGCCCTGCAGTCTCAGGCTCGTCACCTTGTCGGCTGGCCGGACAATGTCGTAATTCTCGCCGCCGGCGCTCACCACGACATTCCAGCCATAGCCGACACCCGCCATGTCATGGACGATCAGCGCGCCGATCGCGCCGCGCCGCGCGGCTTCCTCGAACTTGTAGGTCCAGCGCCCATAATAGGTCATGGTCCGCCCGCCGAACTTGCCGACGGCATCCTCACCCGCCGCCGCCTCGAAATCGGGATCGTTGATCAGGAAGACCGCGATCTTGCCCTTGAGATCCGCGCCCTTGAAATCGTCCCAGCCGCGTTCGGGCGCATCGATGCCATAGCCGACAAAGACCAGAGGCGCGCCGTCGACCAGTGCGCGATCCTTCGGCTGGAGCGTGCTGAGATAGATATCCTTCGCCGTGGCGAGCGGACGAAATTGTCCGCCGCGCGTCGTGCCGAGCTTTGCGGGTGTGCCGAGCCGGGTGTGGAGCAGCGGCACCGCCTGGGTCCAGCCGCCATCGCTGCCGCCCGGCTCCAGCCCCAATGCCTTGTAGCGTCCGATCAGATAGTCGACCGTCTTGCCCTCGCCCGGCGATCCGGGGGCACGCCCCTCGAACGCATCGGACGCCAGCGTCTTCACCGTCTCGGTGATCCGCCCCGCATCGATCGGATTGTCCTGCGCAAATGCAGGCATCGGCAGGCACAGCGCAGCGGCAAGGACGAGGCGACGAAACATATGGGCATCTCCTGGAACCGATATTGCCCAAGCCTTAGGTTGCCCGGGAGCGAGAGCAAGCACTGATCCGCCTGCCGCGGCCGTTCAGCCCGCGTGCAGCACCGGCCGCCTAGCCTTCGTCATCCATCGAGGAGACGGCCGTTGATCCGCACCCTGCTCATATTGCTCCCGCTTGCCGCGGCGATGCCGGCATCCGCCCAGACGGCGCGCAATCCCCAGTCGATTATCCGGGCTTTCGCGAACTCACGCTGAAGGTCGAAACCCAGCGCCGCGACCGGCTGATCGATTTCGCGCGCTTCAAGGCGAAGGCCGCGAAATCCGGTACGCTGATTCTCGACGCGCGTTCGGCCGATGCCTATGCGCGGGGCCATATCGCCGGCGCGGTCAATCTGCCCTTCACCGATTTCACCGCCGAAAGCCTGGCGCAGGCGATCGGCCCCGACCGCGATCGCCCGATCCTGATCTATTGCAACAATAATTTCCGCAACGACAAGCCGCCGGTGATGCTGAAATCGCGTCCGCTCGCGCTCAACATCCAGACCTTCATCAATCTGGTCGGCTATGGCTATGCCAATGTCTGGGAGCTGGACGATGTGATCGACTTCAACGATCCCAAGGTCGGTTGGGTGACGACGGGTGGGTGAGTTGAATCGGTGGATCAGTTGGACGGATATCATTCCACGCGCCCCAAAGTCCGTTCGTGTCGAGCCCTTCGACTGCCCGCCAGGGCGGGCGCTCAGGATGAACTTCGGCCCATAGGCCGAAGTCGAGACACGTAGCGCGGGCCCCAAATGTCCCTCGACTTCGCTCGGGACAAGCGGTGGGGGTTAGCCGTTAGCGCTACTTACCCAGCCTAATCTCATACAGCACCGGCCAGTTCTTGCCCGTCACGAACAGCCGGTCCTTCTTCCTGTCATAGGCAATGCCGTTGGCGACATCGTCGCGGCCGCGCCGGCCCGAATTGGCCGACAGCGCCGAAACGTCGATCCAGCCCTTCACCTTGCCCGTCACCGGATCGATCCGCGCGATCCGGTCGGTCAGCCAGATATTGGCGAAGACCTCGCCCTTCACCCATTCGAGCTCGTTAAGCCTGGGAACCGGGCGGCCGTCCGCCGTCACCTGGATCCGGCGCTTTTCCTTGAGCGTTTCGGGATCGAGGAAGCGCAGAAACGGCGTGCCGTCGCTCATCACGATCTCATGATCGTTGCGCGTCAGCGCCCAGCCTTCGCCGCGATATTTGAACGTGCCGATCTTCCGGAACGTCGCGCGATCCCAGATGAAGCCGATGCCGTGCTGCCAGGTCAGGCTGATCAGCTTGCCCTTCCAGTCGACCAGCCCCTCACCGAAATAGCGCGATTCGATCTCCGCCTCGCGCAGCACCTTGCCGTCTTCCAACCGCACCTCGCGGACGACCGACTGGCCTTCCATCCCCGTGCTCTCGAACAGCCGCCCATCGAGATAGAGCAGCCCTTCGGTGAAGGCAGAGGGATCATGGGGGAAAGTAGCGACCACTTCCGGCTGTTCGGTGGGAATAGCACCCGGCGCCGCACCCAATAGGAAAAGCGGCAGCAGGGCGGCAAGCAATCGCCTCATGCGACCGCATCCGCCAGCCAGCCCGGCAGAATCGCGCCCGGTGTCGCGGCCAGCGCCTCGACGCGCAACCGCATCACTGCCATGCCGAGTTCGGGATACCAGGCCATTGCGGCATCGCCCGGATCGGCATCAGCCCGGACCACGGCCAAGCGGCGGTTGACCTTCTGGCGCCAGTTCATCCGCGCGGTATTCTCCTGGCCGACATAGCAGCCCTTGGTGAAGCTGACCCCGTTCAGCTCGGCGGCATTGCATTCCAGCCAGAGCGTCTTGTCCTGCCCCAGTTCGGCCGCGCCCTCGGTGACACCCAGCGACAGGCGATGCGCATGCCAGCCCGTCGCCGGCTCACCCGGCGGCGCGATCCAGCGATGGCCGAGGCCGCCCAGGCGCGGATCCTCCGGCGCCTCGGCCTGAAGAGCCCAATGGACGCCAAGCGATTCGTCGCGCGCGATCACGATCTGGCGGCGCAGGCGATAGAGCGACAGACGGCGGATCAGCGCGTCGGCCTGTTCGGCTTCGCAATCGATCAGCACATCCTCGCCATCGGCCCACAGGATGAAGTCGAACAGCGCCTTGCCCTGCGCGGTCAGCAACCCTGCCCAGGCCGGCAAGGGGCCAGTGGCGTCGTTGGTGACGAGGCCCTGAAGAAAGCCGCGGACATCGTCTCCGGAAAGACGGACCACGGCGCGGTCGCTAAGGGTGGTGCCAGTCATCGCCACTAGTTAAGGACGGTCGCGAAGAATCCCAAGCCGGAGCAGCAATGACCGCGACAGAAATTACGCGACTGGAGATCAGGCGCCCCGACGACTGGCATGTCCATCTGCGCGACGGCGAGATGCTTGCCGCCGTCGCCGGCCAGACCGCGCGGCAATTCGCGCGCGCGATCGTGATGCCCAACCTGTCCCCGCCGGTGACGACGGTCGCCGGCGCCGCGGCCTATCGCGAGCGCATCCTGGCGACGCTGCCCGACGACGCGGCGTTCACGCCGCTGATGACCAGCTACCTCACCGACGGCGCCGATCCCGACGAACTGACACGCGGTTTTGCCGAAGGCGTGTTCACTGCCGCCAAGCTCTATCCCGCCCATGCGACGACCAATGCCGCGCATGGCGTGACCGACATCCGCGCCATCTATCCGGCGCTCGAAGCGATGCAACGGATCGGCATGCCCCTGCTCGTCCATGGTGAAGTGACCGACCCCAATATCGACATCTTCGACCGTGAGGCCGTCTTTATCGAGCGCACATTGTCGGGGCTGGCGCGCGATTTTCCCGCACTCAAGATCGTGTTCGAGCATATCACGACCGCCGAGGCCGCGGATTTCGTGCTGGGCTCCGGCCCGACGATCGGCGCGACGATCACGCCGCAGCATCTGATCATCAACCGCAACGCGATCTTCGCCGGCGGCATCCGTCCGCATGCGTATTGCCTGCCGATCGCCAAGCGCGAGCATCACCGGCTGGCGCTGCGCCGCGCGGCGACCTCGGGTTCGCCCAAATTCTTCCTGGGCACCGACAGCGCGCCGCACGCGATCGACCGCAAGGAAGCCGCCTGCGGCTGTGCCGGCATCTTCAACGCGCCCTTCGCGCTCGAAAGCTATGTCGGCGTATTCGACGAGGAGGGCGCGCTCGACCGGTTCGAAGCGTTCGCTTCGGAGAATGGGCCGCGTTTCTACGGCCTGCCGCTCAACGAGGATCGTGTGGTGCTGGAGAAAGCCCCGGTAACGGTACCGGAGACCGTCGGCACCGGCGCGACATCGCTGGTGCCCTTCCATGCCGGCGAAACGCTTTCATGGCGTTTCGCAGGACGGGTCGGTTGATCCTCAGAAGGGGATCCAGCGTCCCTTCTCGCTGAACTTCATATAACCGATATTGGCGCCGAGCCTCAGGCCGGCGCCAAGACGGATCGGGATCAGCACGACGTCGCCGCGGCGCAGATAGCTCGCGGTGAAGCCGCCGACGAAATAGGCGGTGCCTTCGCCCTGCGGATAGCGGCGATAGAGTTCCTGGCTGTCATAGAGATTGTAGACCAGCACGAAGCTCTTGGATGCGTTGCCGCCCATGTCGAAACCGATCGACGGGCCGGTCCAATAGACCTTGCGTTCGCCCTCCACCTTGTGATGGAGCATGCCCGATCCGTAGCGGACCCCGACGACGATCGCGCCCGAGGCCTCCGAACCGGTGATATAGGCGTTGGGCTCACCCTGATCCTTCAGGATATCCTCGATGATCTTGGCGAGGCCCTGGGCCCCGCGACCGAACACACCCTCCGCGGCGCCGATCAGATCGCCCCTCTGGAAGGTATTGGGCTGTCCCGCCATCGGAGCCGCCGTTGCGGCCGATGCGGATGCCGACGCCGGCTCGGCGACCGAATCAGCGGGGAAATCGGCCTGCGACGACGCGGCTGGCGCAGTATCGCTCGGCATCTGAGTCTGCTGATCGGGCGGCAGCAGATCGGCATCGATCGCCTCATTGGGATCGACGTCGCGCACCTGCGCAACGGCGGGCACCGCTGCAAACGAGAAGGCCGCGGCAACGATGATCGTGCGCGCGAACAGGGTCTTCAACATCTTCTACCCCCGGAACTATGCATTTCGCAGGTTATCGCCTGATCGCATGAGCCTGCAATGAACGGGCGGCGAAGCGAGTCGATCCCGCGCCCACCCGAGTCGGAACCCACGGCATGTCCATCGAAAAACTTCTCAGTCCCCCAGTTGATCACCGTACGCCCCCCCGCTATAGCCGCGCTTCGCTGCTGCTTCGGAGACGTGGGTGAGTGGCTGAAACCAACGGTTTGCTAAACCGTCGTATGGAGAATTCCGTACCGAGGGTTCGAATCCCTCCGTCTCCGCCAGCCAGTCCTCAGGTTTCAGATTCCACAGAGAAGAGCGCCAGAAAGTGGCGCAATTCCGCGCCATAAGTCGGTCCATTCCGTACCGAGAGAGCGCAGTTTGCCGCTGAAACGAACCAACCACACGCCATCTTCTCTGGGCCACCAGGGAGCAGTACGGAATTCCCTATCGGAGGTGTCGATAGGGAAAATCGGCAGAATCAGCGCTCGGAACGTCTTCGCCGTTCCCAAATGCTGCCGTATATCAGGGGCTTAGGATGCAAATTCCCTATCGACGGTTTAGGGAATTCTCATGGCCATTTAGGGAGCGACCCCGATCGACTCAGGGATCCTATCCCGGAATCCAGCGAGCACAGCCGCAGCCATTTCCAGCGCTCGCTCCGACCCGAGTTTCGCGGTTCATTGCTGCAAGCCGGGGGGCTTGCCACGGACTTCGACCAAGCCCACCCTGCCGTGAGAAGGGAGTTAGAAAGCGATGCAAAAGGCCTCAGAATGGCGGCGTCCCGGACCCGGTCGGCCGCGTACCGTTGATAAGCTGCAGATACTGACCCATTTCGAGCACCATATCGCGCAAGGATATAAAGTAGAGCAGATCGCCGCTGCAGGCTTCACCCCCTATCGCGTCGAAATGACCGAACAGGGCATTGCCTACATGCCGGATCGCCCGATCCATCCGAAAACCCTTTCCCGCTATTACCGGATGATCAGACGGGAGGTAGCGCAGGCCACGCTAGGCGGCACTTACCGGGCTGGCAGAGCTACGACTACCATTTCGCCCAGGCCGCTGACTTTGCCATTCAGCACTGACCTGAAACGCGGACAAAAAAAAATCTCGAGTCCCAAAATAGGGGCTTTTTTGTCCGATTTTTTTGGGTCCACTGAGATGCCCTCCGAATCAGATGGGGGTAATCATGAGTATGAAAGTGAGCGCTCGAGGCACATTCGCGGGGATAGGCGACAACCTGTCCGCGCTCGTCGAAGTATGTGTCGATGTTCTCAAGCCGCTGACGGGACATCCCTTTTCTACCAGCAAGAAGGACGTGGACCGAGCCAAGACATTCGTTGCTCGCTACGGTCACAGGGCTTTGCCGGTCCTGATTGATGACGACAACCAGATCCTGTCTGGCGAGATCTGGTTCGAAGCAGCGCGCGCAGCCAGGCGATCGACCATTCGAGTGATCCGGCAATCCGGTCTTGATGACGCCGAGAAATTGCTGGTGGGCGCCGCGGTGTC
>JASBTC010000126.1 GCA_030148625.1 Sphingobium sp.
TCGCACCGTCTGGGGCGTGGGCATCGACGAGGATGTCGCGACCGCCAGCGTCCGCGCCGTTCTTGGGGCCGCCAACGGGCTGGGTTAGACAGGCCGAAATTCCTCGGAATCCCGGTCATCCTGAACTGAGCCTCGACAAGGATTTCATGATCGGCGAATCTGCATTCTCTTGAGGGGGGTGGGTGATGGAAGGGTTGCGCGAGGCGATCGCATCGGTGCGCGGAACCATCCTCTCCACCTTCGTCTTCACCGGTCGCTCGCGCAGGCTCGACTTTGCCAATTACTGGTTGGCATCAATGCTTGTGGCTGCCGCGCTTCACCTGGCTACTGACAAGCTCTGGGCATGGGAAAGCCGAATCCTCGCCCGATCGGTCGTCGACATTTTCTTCGCACTGCCCATGATCGCACTCTTCGTCCGGCGACTTCATGATCAGGGTCGCACGGGATGGTGGGCGCTTATATTGCCGCCCCTGGCCGCGCAGAATATCTACACTATGCTGCAGGTGAACTTTCACGCCTTCGACCCGCAATGGCCGGCACTCAGTTACTGGAATTTGGCATTCCTCCTTCTCGCGATCGCGTTTGTCTCAATGCTCCTTTTCCCCGGGACCATTGGCCCCAATCGCTATGGCCCAAATCCTCGAGCCAAAGAGCCGGCCGCCATTCCTGCATGATAGCGTCCCGGCATGACCTTTCTGCCGATCGTTTCGCCGCGCTTCTCCCCAGGACCGGGTAGATTGAAAACGAGATGAGGTGGACACTGCGCATTTCGGCACTTGCCGGCATAATTCTCTTCGGCGTGGCCTTTGCGATGACCTTTCTATCGCCAATCCATTTCGAGCGAAGCGCGCGCGGCTTTATCGAGACGAAGATCGAACGGCAGCTTGGCGAGCGATCGGCGATCATTGGCGCAGCGGCAGCGGAAACACGAACGGGCCGCCTCGCCATGGCGCTCTCCGAACAGCATAGCGCAGAAATCGCGGCGCTTCGCCAAGCCCTTGCGGTGAATCTCAGCACACAAATCGCCACCATGGTCGGCCATATGCAGGATCCAAACTGCATATGCCGGGTACGGATGACGCAGATGCTGCAGGGCATCGCATCGTCGCGTATTTCGGCGCTGGAACGTGCCGAACCTCAATTGCGCCAGATCGTCGAGGGACGATATGGCGAGATCGTCACCGATCTGCTGCGCGACCTGCGCATCTTCACGGGCGCAAATCTGCTCGCTTTTCTGCTGCTGTTCGCGCTCTCAATCGCGAGGCCGGACCATGTCCGCCAATTGTTCGTGCCCGGCCTGTTGCTCGGCATATCCACCCTGACGGCAAGCGCAGCCTATCTGTTCGGGCAGAACTGGTTCTCCACCCTGCTCTATGCCGATTTCACCGGCTTCGCATATGCCGCCTGGCTGGTGTCGATCTTCGCCCTGCTGTGCGACGTCGCCCTGTTCAAGGCGCGGGTGACCAGCCGGATCCTGGACATGATGGGCGCGGCCGTGGCCGCGCCCTGCTGAATTCGCCGCTCCGGCAGATTTTCCGGCCGGTCAGTCGCGGCGCTCGAACGCGATCGCCTTCATTCGCGATGCACTGAGGCCGAAGCCGCTGATCCGGCCCGCGGAATCGCGCGTGAAGGTAAGGAAACCGAGCGGGCCATCAAATGCGTCGCGCATCGCCGGGCTGAGCGGTCCGGCAAACTCCGCATAGGCATGGCGGATGCTACGGAAGGCCAGTTTGCCGTCCTCGATGGTCAAGGTCAGCGTCGCGTCGAGTTCGGGGCTGTAATAGCTGCCGGCATAGGCACGCAGCGCATCGGGCGCCAGCGTGATGGGCTCGAAACGGCTCGCCTGCTTCGCCGGCTCGCCGCCGATGCTGAAACCGAATCCGGTCGCGCGCTTTCCGGCCGGTTCGAACGATAGCGTCGCGGGGAAACCCTTTACCGAAAACCGGCCGGGACCGTCGGAGACGAGCGACAGCGTCCGGCCCGACATATCGAGCACGACGCCGCCATCCTTCTCCGCGATCCGATAGACGGTGTCGGTCGTGGCGTCGAAATAGCTGCCGAGATAGGGTGCGGCATCGACGGGCTTTGCCGCAACATCCTTGCTCGCAGTCTTGCCCGCTCCCGCCTTGCCGGGCTTGCTCTCGGCCGTCAGCACATCGGCCAGCACGATATCGGCGATGCCGCTTGAAAGCGTGCCAGGCGACGCCGCATCGGAATTGCAGAAGACTGCGATCGCCGTCCGCTGCTTGGGAAAGCGCTCGAACATCGCCCGATAGCCCTGCCATGCACCGCCATGGTGGACGTGCGGCTGGCCACGATAGGTGCCGGTCATCAACCCGCGCGCATAGGTAATCGGTTTGCCGTCATCCAGCGCGCCCGGCGTCTGCAGCGCATCGACCATCGCGGCCCCGCCCACCTTGGGATCGAGGAAATTGCCCTCCCAGTGCAGCATGTCGTCGACCGACACCTGCACCGCACCGTCGCCGAGCTGTTCCCAGTTGGAGAGGTGGTTGACGAAGCCGCCCTTGTCGTCGGGCGCATAACCCAGCGCACGGCCGGGGATCAGCATCGCATGATTGTCGCGGATCAACGTGTGGCTCATTCCCAGCGGCGCGAAGATGCGTTCGCGCGCAAAGGCCGCCAGATTCTTGCCGCTGACGCGCTGCACGATCACCGAAAGCAGGAAATAGCCGGTGTTCGAATATTCGTAGCGCGAACCGGTCGGGAAATTGAGCGCGCGCTGATGCGACAGCAAGGAAAGCACCTGCGCATCGCCGGTCACATCCTCGAGCGAGAAGCCGGCGAGCATCAGCAGCCCGATATAATCGCGCAGGCCGCTGGTGTGGTGGATCAGATGGTCGATCGTGATCGTCTTCCCGAAATCGGGCAGCTCGGGCACATATTTGCGGACATCGTCGGTCAGCTTTAGCTTGCCGTCGGCCTGAAGCAGCAGGATCGAGGCCGCCGCGAACTGCTTGGAAGTCGATCCGATGTCGAAAACGCTCGCCGGCGTGATCGGCACGCCGCGCTCGATATCCGCCATGCCATAACCCTTGGCATAGAGCATGCGCCCGTCGCGCATCACACCGGCAGCACAGCCCGCCGAATCGGGCTTCGCATAGTCGCCGAACAGCGCGTCGATCCGTGCCGTCTGGTCGGCGCTCAGCCCGCCGCCCTGCTGCGCCATCGCCGGCATTGTCATCGCACAGGCCAACAGCGCAGCGCCCGCATACATCGCCCCGCGTCGAATGGTCCGCCGCATGGCGTGAGATCTGATCGACATTTCATCCTCCCTGACACCGCCGCCCCGCCGGCAGCGTGATCGGCCTTTTCGGCTCCGGCGGACGTTACTCCGTGGACGCGATCGATGAAAGATCACTTTATAACATTTTTGTTCGGGTGAAGACTTTCTACCTTAAACGGGCTCAAGTGCCTTATGCACTCCGGCCGGCAGCTCGACGCCGATCGCATCGCCGGCACGAAGGGCCCCGCCGGCCGTCACGACCGCCATCACCCCGCCCTTGCGGATCAACGCACCATCCGCGCCGCGCGTGATCAGCGCGTCCATCAGGCCGGGTGCATGGCCGTTCAACTGGGCACAGGGATTGCGCAGCCCCGTCACCCGGACAATCGCCTCATCGCCGAGGCGCAGCACCGTGTCCGTCGGCAGCGCCAGCAGGTCGAGACCGCGCGTCGTGACATTCTCGCCAAGATCGGCGGGCGAAACCGCGAAGCCACGATCGGCAAGCCAATCAAGCAATTCGGCATGGATCAGATGGATCTGACGCAGATTGGGCTGGCTGGGATCGCGCGCGACACGCGAGCGATGCTTCACCGTCACGCCGCAATGCGCATCGCCCTCGACGCCGAGCCCCGCGATCAACCGGATCGCGTCACGCGGTTCCTTCCACAGGCTATGCGTCGCCCTGGCGCTGACCGAGATGACGACGCCCGCCATCGCCCGGTTACGGCAACAATGCCATCACGCCGATCCTGTCCTTGGGCGCGTTGACGATCTGCACGGTGTAGCGGCCGGGCATCAGGTCGAAATCGACGATCTTGCGAATGCCCGAACATTTGGGGCCGTGGCCGTGCGCCACCGATTTCACGATCGCGCCATCCTTCACCACATCGATCCAGGCGCCCTGGTCGAGCGCGATCCTGACGCGCCCCGCCTTGGCCACATCGAACGCCGCAATACCCGCGTAAAGGCCGGTAACGGGCGGTTTCACCGGCGCGGCGGCCAGCTTGACGCTGCCGACCGGCGCCAATGCCATCTCGTTCCGCCCACCCGCGCGCAGATCGCCCGACAACGGCGCACTGGCCGACCAGCCCGCCCATTCGGCGGGGATCGGCTCACAGCCATCTTGCGCCGCAACGGGCGCGGACAGGGCTATCATCGCGAAGGCGAGCAGATGGAAAGGCTTCATGTCATTTCCTCCCGAACAGCTTCTCGATGTCGCCATGCGCCAGCTTCACCCAGGTCGGCCGGCCATGGTTGCACTGGCCCGAATGCGGGGTCACCTCCATCTCACGGAGCAGCGCATTCATTTCGGCGACCGAAAGCACGCGGCCGGCGCGGACCGAGCCGTGACAGGCCATGGTCGCCGCGACATGATCGAGCCGTTCCTTGAGCGACAGCGCTTCGTCATAAGCGGCCAGTTCGTCGGCCAGGTCGGTGATCAGGCCGGTGACGTCGCCCGCCCCGAGCATTGCCGGGGTGGCACGGACGAGCATCGCGGCTGGGCCGAAGCGTTCGAGTTCGAGCCCGAACTCGGTCAGTTCGGGCGCGCGCGCCTCCAGCCGGTCGCAGGCCGATTCGTCGAGCTCGACGACTTCGGGCAGCAGCAATGCCTGTCGCGCAACGCCGCCATCCGCCACCGCGCGCCGCATCCGTTCGAGCACCAGCCGTTCGTGCGCGGCATGCTGATCGACGATGACCAACCCATCCTCCGCTTCCGCCACGATATAGGTCTTCGCAACCTGTCCGCGCGCGACGCCAAGCGGATGG
>JASBTC010000128.1 GCA_030148625.1 Sphingobium sp.
ACGAGCGCATCGAGGCGATCAAGGACGAAATCGGCAACCTCGAACTCCTCGGCCGCACCGAGAGCGAACGGCTGATGCTGGAAGCCGCCGAGGACTTCATTCGCGAGACAGCCGACGACCCGGCGCTGCGTAAAGAACTCAGGCCGGAAACGCTTCGTCAGCTTCGCGAGATCGCCGAACGTACGAACAAGCCTCTGGAGCGGCCCGCGTGAGGAAGCTCGATCGTGGCGATTGGCCCGACGGATACAAGACGATTTACGAAGCCGAACTTGCGCTTGCGCGTCTCTATTTCGAAGGCACGGGCAGGACGAACGGATTCGACTTCAACGCCTATGGCAATCACCGGGTCAAGGCCGCGCTTTCCAAAATGGGCGAGAAGAAATGCGCCTATTGCGAGAAGGATTATGACGCGACGCAACCGGTCGACGTAGAGCATTTCCGGCCCAAGGGGGCGGTCGAAGGCGCGAACGGCCGCATTCAGCCCGCTTATTGGTGGCTGGCGGCCGACTGGATGAATTTGCTGCCCTCGTGCATCCGCTGCAATCGCGAAGAGACACAGCCCCTCTACGACGGCACCCTGCTCAAGACCGGCAAAGGCGAGCGTTTCCCCCTCGCCGACGAAACGAAGCGGGCCGATGCAATCGACGGCGAAAAGGGAGAAACCCCTCTCCTGATCGATCCCTCTATCGAAGATCCGGCAGACTATATCGCCTTCGTCGATTCCGACGAATTCTGCATCGCGGTTCCTGTGGACCCCGACCCGGCGTCTCTCAGCTTCCGGCGCGCCCGGGCATCGATCGACATCTATGGGCTCAATCGCCAGGGGCTGGTTGAGAAGCGATCAGCCTACCGCACCCGAGCCCGGGCCCGCCTCGCAACTTTGCGGCGCAAAATCTACCGCCTCGACGCGCTCGATCCCGACGATGCCGAAGGCCGCGAAGATGTCTCGCAGGATATCGACGAAGCACTTGGCGAGCTCCGCGCATTCCTGTCGGGAGCAGACCTGTTCACCGGCATGCTCACAGCCCTCATCGAACCCGAACTGCGCGAAATGAACTTCATAGATTGAGCGAGCGCTCACCGCTCGCCCGGCTGCTCCATCATCCGGCAATCCCTAGGTTACATATTCTCCGTCCGCGATTGCCAATCGGCCATTCCATAGCGCGAGGGATGGAACGCGCCAACCGACACGAAATCGCGTCGCCGATGCTATGAATACGGCTCGCTCCTAATCGCCGGGCGCAGCTTTGGCCGGCACGCCGCGAGCTCGAAATTCCCTTACGGAAATCGTTGCGGATATCTCCCGCCCAATCGTCTGGGATACGTGGGAGACGGCAGGCGATGCCAGCTTCCCGCGATCATAAAACAACAAACAGAAAGAACGATACCCACGCAGAAAAGCATTCTGGCTCTCCTCCCCGCCGTCCTGCTGGCAGCGCTCCCACTGGCTGTCGACGTGTCGCCGACCCCGGCGTCTGCCAACCCGACCTCACCGATCCCGCAGACGTCGCAAAGCTCAACTGCTCAGCAATCGCAGTTTGCGCGGAAGTCGAATGACCGCTTTCGAGCACTGGTCGCCAACGGCCGGAATGGCCGACATGAGGCGTATTCTGTTGAAAAACTCCTGCTTGCAGTGAAGCGCGGGGAATGATTCAGTTGTCTTGTTATCGGGAGACAGCTGATGATGGGCGAACGAACGGTGATGCAAGAGGCGCTGTTCTACAGCTTCAGCCTTGAGGATCATGTGCCGGCGGACCACCTGCTGCGCTCGATCGATCGGTTCGTGGATCTCGGCGGTCTACGCGAGCATCTACGCCCCTATTACAGCGAGACGGGTCGGCCCTCGATCGATCCGGAGCTGATGATCCGGATGCTGATCGTCGGCTATTGCATGGGGATCCGGTCGGAGCGGCGGCTGTGCGAGGAGGTGTATCTAAACCTCGCGTATCGTTGGTTCTGTCGGCTCGGGCTGGATGGCGCGGTGCCCGATCACTCGACCTTCTCGAAGAACCGGCATGGCCGCTTCCGCGACAGCGATCTGCTTCGCGAGCTGTTCGAGATGACGGTGTCGCGCTGCATGTCGGAAGGTCTGGTCGGTGGCGAGGGCTTTGCCGTCGATGCGAGCCTGATCCGGGCCGATGTCTATCGTCGGCGATCTGTGCCGGGGGACGAAGGCCTGCCGCCCGATGTGACGGGCCGCGCCGTTCGCGAATATCTGGAGGTGCTGGACGATGCGGCGTTCGGCGGTGCAACGCCTGTGCAGCCGAAGCGGATCGCGCTGACCGATCCGGCCTCTCGCTGGACGGCCGCTACGCGCGAGCGGGCCTTTTACTCTTACAGCACCAATTATCTGATCGACCTCGATCACGCGGTGATCATCGATGTCGAGGCGACGACCTCGGTGCGGCAGGCCGAGGTGACAGCACAGCGAAGAATGATCGACCGGACACAGGAGCGCTTCGGCATCTGGCCGCATCGGCTTGTAGCGGACGCAGCCTATGGTTCCGCCGCGAACCTGGCTTGGCTGGTGGAAGAGAAAGGCATCGAGCCGCATATCCCGGTGTTCGAAAAATCCGGTCGCGATGACGGTAGCTTCGAGCGGGCCGACTTCATCTATGACCATGACGACGACAGCTATACCTGCCTGGGCGGCAACCGCTTACGGCGTTCCAATCGCAACTTCAGTACGCCACGAACCGGGATCGATAAGGACGGCTCCATCCGCTACCGCGCGCGTCAGCACGACTGCGAAGGCTGTGCCCTAAAGCCGCAATGCACACCCAATGCGCCCGCCCGCAAGATTACGCGTTCGATCCACGAAGGCGCGCGCGACATGGCCCGCGATATCGCGACAACCGACGCCTATCTTGTGTCGAGCAGAGAGCGGAAGAAGGTCGAAATGCTGTTCGCCCACCTCAAGCGCATCCTGAAACTGGACCGCTTGCGCCTACGCGGTCCCAATGGTGCCCGTGACGAGTTCCACCTCGCCGCCGCAGCCCAAAACCTCCGGAAAATGGCAAAGATCTTCCCGATCCAGAATCTCGCCACCGCCTGATCAAGGTGGGGAGGCTGCTCGCCTCCCGTCCGCTTCCACCCTCCGCAGTGTGCCGGGCGACTTCTTCAACAGAATAAGGCGCATTGCTGACTCGTGCTAAGACGTTCGCGAATGGCGGATTTCGGGAGGCTGCTTCGCGGTCGACTGCGAATTCGATCGGCGTTTTGAGGACTATCGCACGGCCAAATGATCGATGAGCCCGGCCATCTGAACATCGCGCGTCGATACTCCGCCGGCGTCGTGGGTTGTGAGCCAGATATCCAGCGTGTCGTACACATTCGCCCATTCGGGATGATGATCGCGCTTTTCCGCTTCGATCGCGATGCAGGCCATAAGACCGAACACGCGGGAAAAAGTGCCGAGGCTGATGCGGCGATACAAGGCGCCGCGCGCTTCGTCATAGGCCCATAGCGGCAGCGCCGCCAGCGCCGCCGCGCGCTCGCTTTCGGGCAAGGGAGCGATCATCATGGCGATCCTTATCGGTTATTGGTTGCGGGTATCAGCGCGCCGTTGATCGCGCGCGCCGCATCGCTGGACAGGAAAAGGAGCGCGTCCGCAACGGCGGCCGGGCTTGTCCAACCGGCGAAGTCGACATCGGGCATATCGGAGCGGTTGCGCGGAGTATCGATGATCGCGGGCAAGAGGGCATTGGCCCGGATGCCGCGAGGCTTCAGCTCTGCCGAAAGCGCCTCGACCAGTCGGGCGACCCCCGATTTGGCGGCGGCATAGGGCGCCATTCCGGCGCCCGCCGGCTGCGCCGAAGCGGCGCCGACAAAGACCATGCTCGCGCCATTGCCCAGATGAGCAAGGCACGCCTGCGCGACCGCAAGGGCGGTCTCCACATTGCTGCGATAGAGCGCGTGCCAAAGGTCGCGCGTCGATTGTTCGACCGGAACCCATTCAAAGGCGCCCGCAACATGCACCAACGCATCGACCCCGCCCAGCGCGGCCACCCCGGCGCTCACGGCTGCGGCGGCATCGCCCGGATCGGCCAGATCGGTACAGGCGATCGGGTGGACGGCCGGCGATATGTCGCCGCCGGCAATCCGGTCGATCGCCGCCACGGTCCCGCCGCCGACCACGATCGCCCGCACTACCGCCTGCCCGAGCACGCCCGCCGCGCCGGTCACAATATATTTCATCCTGCGCTCCCTGGCTGCAAAAACTCTCTATCGATCTGCCCGTTTCGGCGGCTCATCGCGGCGGCATGACGATCGCGCGACATTCGCCAAACCCGATCGGTGCAAAGCCGTCCGCCGACGCCGCCCCGCGCAGGATGATCTCGTCGCCGTCCTCGAGGAAACGCCGCGTCTCGCCATTTTCGAGCTGGAGCGGATGCTGGCCGCCGGTCGTGATTTCGAGCAGGCTGCCGAACCCGTCCCGCGTCGGCGCGGAAATGGTGCCGGTTCCCAGCAGGTCGCCGGGACGAAGGTCGCAGCCGTTCGACGAATGGTGGGTGACGATCTGGGCAATCGTCCAATACATGTTCGACGCCGGACCGCTGCTCAGCCGCACCGGCGCATCGCCTGCCGCGCGCATCCTTTCGGTCGACAGCAGCACCTCCATCATGATCCCAAGCGCCCCGTGCGCCTGATCGTCGTCGTCCCAAAGATAGGGCAGCGGCGCCGGATCGCCCGCCGACCGCGACGGCTGTGCGATGCGGAACGGGGCGAGCGCCTCCATCGTGACCACCCAAGGCGATACGGTCGAATGAAAATTCTTCGCAAGAAAGGGGCCGAGCGGCTGATATTCCCAAGCCTGGAAATCGCGCGCCGACCAGTCGTTGAATAGCGACAGGCCAACGATATGCCGGGGCGCGTCGCCGATCCCAATCGGCGTCCCCAGTACATTACCCGCCCCGATCCAGACGCCGAGTTCGAGTTCATAGTCGAGGCGCCGGGTCGGTTCGACGACGGGAACCGCGGCATCGGGCCCCTTGCTTTGGCCGCGCGGCCGGACCACCGGTTCTCCCGAGGGCCGCACAGACG
>JASBTC010000135.1 GCA_030148625.1 Sphingobium sp.
GCGCACCGATGTGCCGCCCGCCTCGACGAAGAAAGGACGCTGCGGATTCTTGGCGACATCGAACAGCGCCTCGCCTTCCTCCAGCGTCACTGTCCGCCGCGTGTCGGTGAACGCAACGCGAATGCGCGACGCGGTGTTCAGCGTGACGATCGATCCGTCCTCGAGCGTCACGACGCGCATTTCGCCGATCCTTGTATCGTATGTGGTCGCACCGGTCGCCAGCCTGAGACCGATCGCGCCGAGCGCGCACGCCGCGACCGCCGATCCGCCGAGCCAGAACATGCGGCGGCGCGTGATCGGCGTGGCGGCGGGCGGATCGGCCTGGGCAAAGGCTTCGGGCTCGAAATCGGGCCCAAGCGCCTTTGCGCTGTTCGACTGGAGCGCGACGGCACGCATGCGCATGAACGCGCCCAGCCGCCGGGGATCGCCCGCGATCCAGGCGTCCAGCTGCCCTTCATCCGCCGAGGACAGCGCACCGCGATCGATGCGCGCTGCCCAGTCGGCCGCGACGACGTCAATCTCCTGGCTTGTCTCTCTTGGCATGCGCCGCAACATTTCCTTCCACTCTATCCCTAGACGCGCCAGCCTCCGCTTTGCCACCCCTGCCGAGGATATCGGCGAGGCGGCGGAAACCCTTGCTCATCTGTTTTTCGATCGTGCTTTCGGCGACGCCCAGTTCTTGCGCCACTTCGCGCTGCGACATCGCCTTCACCCGGCGCAGCACGAACACCTCGCGCGTGCGCGGCGGCAATTGCGCGATCGCTTCGGCCAGCTTGCGCAACTCGTCGCGGTCGGCGGCAATGGTTTCGGGGTCGGGCTCGTCCGATACGAAATCCACCGCCTCGAATTGCGCCAGCGAATGCATCGGCACGACGCGGGCATGGCGGATATGGCTCAGGATCACCGAACGCGCGGTGGTGATCAGATAGGTCCGCGGATTGCGGATCTCCTCGACCGACTGGGTCGTGCTCAGCCGCGCATAGGTTTCCTGGACGATATCGTCGATATCGAGCCCGTCGACCGGCCGCCGCGACAGCCACGCACGCAGCGCCGGCTCGTGCGGAAGCACGTTGCGGGCCAGCCACAGGGCGCGTTCATCGTAGCGATGCATGATCCCTAGTTGATACGAAACCGCGCCGGTCGACAAGAGGCTCGGGAATCGCGCATCGACAAGCCCCTTGATGCTATGACAATTAGCCTCGCCAATCCTGACGAGCGCCGGGGAACGATTGATGAGCGAGAGAGCGCCGCGCCGCCGGCTGCGCCAGAACGAGCAGGTCGGCACGCGCAGCCTGATCCTTGAAGAAGCGATGCGCCTGATCGCCCGCGACGGTGTCGAGGAGATGCGCCTCAAGGATATCGCCGATGCGGTCGGTATCCGGATTCCGTCCATCTATCGCCATTTCGAAAGCCGCGAAGCGATCATCGCCGAGCTCGCCCGCTCGACGGTGGAGGATCTGGCGCAATTTCTGAGCCCCGATCCCGCGCTCGACCCCATTGCATGGATGGAAAGCTGGGCGCGCGGCCTGGTCTGGTTCTTCGCGAACAAGCCTGCCTACGCCCGGATGATCCTTCGCGATCTGGCGACGCCGGGCGGATTCGGCCCGATCTCCGCCGCCCTGGGTGCGGTCGAAGACACGCCTAGGATCGACGGGGTCGTCCGCATGGTCGGCGCGCTTCGCGCCGCCCATCAGCGCGGCATCGCCGCAAACCTGTTCAGGCAAGAGCTCGACCCCGGCTTCTTCTCGATGATGTTCGGTACCGTCCTGGTGTCGCTCGTCTGGCCTTATTCGGGCGCGGTCGCATCGATCGGCGTGGCCGAACTCGAAAGACTGCAATCCCGCGCTGCGTCGCTGGCGCTCAGCCTTTTGCGGTAAGAACGCCTTTCGAAATCACCAGCCGAGTTTGGACCGGGCCAGGATCATGCTGGTATCGGCGCGGCCGATCGGCACCATATTGGCAGGGCGTGCCGGCACCTTCGCACCCGCCGGCCAGCCGTCGCGAACCTCGATCAGTTCGACCTCCAGTTGCCCGCGCACGCCGGGTACCGCCATCGTCACCGTCACCGGATCGGTGCCGCTGGCATAAAAGGGAAATTGCGACCATTTTCCCGCGCTCAGCTTGCCCGGCAGCGGACGCCCCTCCAGCGTCACCCCCGTCATATCGACCGAAGATTTCAGGAAGATCTGCAGATAACGGCCGCCATTGGCATTGGCGACGCGCAGGCCGATGCGTCGCGCCGTGCCCTCGCCGGCGATCGCCAGGTCGAGCATCGGGCGGGCAAAGGCGACGGGCCGTGCGCGCGCGGCCAGTGGCGGTTCCTTGAACATCGGCTCCATCGGCTGGCGGCGCGCAGTGCCGCCATCCTGCTCCAGCACCGACTTCGTCCATCCCGCGGGATCGAGCTTGGTGGTGACCCAATAGCTGGTCCGCTTGTCCAGATCGGTCAGGTAAAAGGCCTGCACCAGTTCGGGCGTCGCCGGCGTCGGCGTGCGCCCGCGAATGCCGGTGAACGCGCACAGCGCGATGCCGGCGGCAAGCACGGCGGCGCCCGCCCATGCCGATCCCCTGAGCGACCAGAAAAGCGGCGCCAGGCCGAGCAGGCCCAGCGCGACGAAGGGCGTGACGATCATCGGCAGCATCGGCCCCAGCAGCACGAAAAAGCCATAGGCCTGTATCGCCATCAGCCCGATAAGCAGCGCCGCGGCGACGCCGATCGCAATCCAGGCCCCGGGCCGGGCCGCGCGCTCGGGCGCCAGCACGAGCAGCGCCGAGATGCCGGCAAGCGGCAACAGCGGCCAGACCAATGCGTGCGCGCCATTGGGCAGCACGACCTGAAGCACCGCCGTCAGCAATGCGAGCAGCGCAACCGCGCCCGCGACGAAGCCGGCAAGGCCGGCCGGCCGGCCGAAGCTGACAAAGGCGAGCAACGCCGCGACCAGACCGACCGCCATCGCGACCAGGCTGAAACTGCCGAGCACACCGCACAACAGCCCCGCCGCAAGCAGCCAGAGCGCCGCCGCGCGGCGCTTGCCATCGGCGGCAGCGCGCAGCAGCAGCACGCCGGCACCGCCGGCGATCCGCCCGGCGGCGACGAGCAGCCAGTCGAATTGCGCGATCAGGGCATAGGGCGACGCGACATCCTTGAGCAGGAAGGACGCCAGGCGCAGCTCGACCAGCAAGGCGGTGGCGATGCCAAGCAGCAGCGCCAGCAATCCGCCGGCACCCCGCGCCGCTTCTCCCCAGCCGATCCGGCGCCGGGCGATGCCCAGCCCCAGCGCGCCAAACGCGGTGCCGACGGCGACGAGCGCGAGCAGCCAGCCGAACCAGGCTGGATAGGACAGGAATGTGAGGCCGAGCAGATCGGCATAGACCATCTCGTCGATGGCCTTGGGCAGCGTTCCGGCCTGCGCAAAGGCGCGCACCGTGGGCAACACCTGATCGCCCATATGCTGCAGGCTGCCGGGGTTCAGGCTCTCCGGCGTCGAGACCGGCGTGTGATACGCCATCTGGTTGCCGGCAAAGGCGAAGTTCAATCCCGCATAACCCTTCGACAGGGGGATGGTGAGATCGGTGTCGTTGGGCATGCGCTTGTAGAGCGTCGCGGTGAGCGAATCCGCCGAGGGCGACTGCACGACCTGACGATAGACCTCGATCAGCCCGCGGCTGTTCGGGCTGGTCTGGAACATCTGGGTGCGGCCATTGTCGCCGCGCGCCTCCAGGTTGATCGCCAGCCCGACACGCTTGCGCAGGGGATCGTCGTGAAAAAAGGCGCTCGCGCCGAGCAGGCCGGCTTCCTCGCCATCGGTCATCAGGAAGATCACCGAACGCTTCAGCCCGCCCGAAGCCTTGAGAGCGCGCGCGATCTCCAGCGAGACCGCAACGCCCGACGTGTCGTCACCCGCGCCCGGCGAATGCGGCACGGTATCGTAATGCGCCATCACCAGCACGGCCGGAAGCGCGGGATCGCTCCCCTTCAGCTCGCCGACGACGTTGCGGACGCGGCCGGCAAGCGCCAGGTCCTTGAAATGCGGATGGGTCGTGATCGCGGTCTGCGTGCGGATCTGCGGATCGAGCCCCAGCGCCTGCATCCGCGACATCAGATAGGTGCGGGTCTGCTCGATCTCGGCCGATCCGATCGGATGCGGGCGCACCGCGATCGCGCGGACATCGTCCATCGCACGCTCGGCGGAGAATGCGTCGGCGGGCGCGGATTTGGGCAGCGACGCCGGCAGGGTCGTTGTACGCCAGGCCAGCGCCAGGCCGATCGCGAGCGCAAGACTGATGAGCAGCCAGTTGAAAGCCTTGCCAGCCTCCGCTTTCGTCGCCTGAGACACCTGACCCATAATCCCGTCACCTTCGTTTCGCAGCCTGCGTGAGGCACATGCTAATTCGACTAGCCTACAGCCTCATGATCGTACACCCTACAACGCCCACCATAGCGGATGCCATCGCCGGCAATATGAAGGTTATGCCGTCAGGCTATGTGGAATGCCTCGATCAAGGCTTGCGATCCACCCCGGCCTTCGGCCCAGGAAAGGGAAATGACGCGAAGGCGAAGCGGATC
>JASBTC010000151.1 GCA_030148625.1 Sphingobium sp.
CTGGACGGTCGGCGTGTCCTTGACCGTCGGCGCCAACGACATGTCGCGCATCGAATGCTTCATCGCGGTGCCGCCATGACCGCTCGCCGCATCCGCGGGCGTGCAATGGCCCATCGCGGCATGTTCGGGCGGGCATTCGTCGTTGCCGGCCGGTTTGGCACCCATTGCGCCATGATCCATGCCGCCCATGCCCATATCCGTCATCGTGGCGAGCGGGCGCTTGCGGAGCGCGGGCATTTCGGTCGGCATGCCCTCACGCGGCGCCAGCGTCGCGCGGGCCAGGCCCGACCGGTCGATCGCCTCGCCGATCAGCGTATAGGCGCGGTCGTCGGCCGGTTCGACGATGACGTCATAGGTTTCCGCGATCGCGATCTGGAACTCGTCGACCGTCACCGGGCGCACGCTGAGCCCGTCGGCCTGGACGATGGTGAGCTTCAGCCCCGGTATCCGGACGTTGAAGGTCGTCATGGCGGAAGCATTGACGAAGCGCAGCCGGACGCGCTCGCCCGGCCGGAACAATGCCGTCCAATTGTCGCGGGGGCCATGGCCGTTGATCAGATAGGTATAGGTCGATCCGGTGACGTCGCTGATATCGGTCGGGTCCATCCGCATCCCGCCCCAGGCGGTTCGTTCGGAGGCGGGCTGGTCGTCACCCTTGATCAGTCCGGCCAGCGTCTGTTTCTGATAGTTGAAATAGCCGCCCTGCTGCTTGAGCTTGCGGAAGATCTGGTGCGGGTGGATCGGGCTGTGGTCTGACAGGACGATCACATGCTCGCGATCGGACCGGATCGGATCGGGGCCGGCGGGATCGATGACGATCGGGCCGTAATGGCCCATCTGCTCCTGCAGCCCGGAATGGCTGTGATACCAATAGGTGCCCGACTGCACGATCGGGAATTCGTAGGTGAAGGTCGATCGCGGCTTGATGCCGGGGAAGCTGACGCCCGGCACCCCGTCCATATGGAAGGGCACGAGCAGGCCGTGCCAATGGATCGAGCTGTCCTCGTCGAGATCGTTGATGACCGACAGCCGGACATTGGTGCCTTCGCGCAGGCGGACCAGCGGGGCGGGGATCGTGCCGTTGATGCCGATGCCATGGCTTTCACGGCCGTCGACCGTGATCATCTGGTGCGCGATCCGGAGCGAAATCTCGGTTCCCGTTACGGTGGGAAGGGGGCGGACGAGCCCGGCCGAAACCGGCTGCGCCCATGCCGGAAACCAGGCGGCGAGGGCTGCGGTGCTGCCGGAGATGGCCGCGCCGCGCAAAAGCGTGCGGCGATCGAAACGCGATACTGTCATTGGTCCTGCTTGTGCTGTGAAAATGATGGGCATCTGCGGGATGATACGCGCACGGCGCCTCAATCCCTCAATATTTCCGACAATTTCATCCGCGCGCGATAGACGCGCATTTCCACGGCCTTTTCGCTGATGCCGAGGATCTGCGCGGTTTCCGCCTGCGTCATATCCTCGATCGTCCGCAGGATCAGCGGTTCCTTGAGCGATGCCGGCAGCGTGCCGATCGCGCGCATCGCGCGATCGAGTTCCTGCGCAGCGCCCAGTGAATCGTCGATGGCGACATTGCCGTCGGCGATCTCCTCGGTCTCGCTGATCGGCACGGCAAAGGCGAACAGGCGGCGAACCGCGCGCCTGCGGGCCCAGTCACGGCATTTGTTGATCGCGATGCGCGCGATCCACGCCCGGAACGATCGTGTGCCGTCATAACGGGCCAGCGCCGAAAAGGCGGCGACGAAGCTGTTCTGCGTGACGTCGAGTGCTTCGTCGGCATCGCCGATATGGCTGCGGATCAGCCGATAGACCCAGTCGCGATGACGGGTCATCAGCGCGCCATAGGCGGCCTGGTGCCCCGCCATGGCGATCACGGCCAGTTCCCCGTCCGTGCAGCCGGCAAGATCGGCAGTCACCTCTCCTTGGCCGTGAGCGCTTTCACCACCGCCGCATCGAATTTCGCGGCCTGTTCGGGGCGCAGCACGCCGCGCATCGCGAAGATATGCTCGAGCGTCTCTTTCTGGAGCTGACCCATCGCTTCATGCGATTGATCGACCGCGCCGGCGACCTTCGGGCCATAGCCACGCTCCGCCTCGATCGCCCCGGCCAGCCGCGCATTGTCGTCGCGAAGCTCTTGCTCCAATGCCTGTTTGCGCACCGCGAAATGCTTTTCGATCACCTCGATCCTGGCGTGCTGCTGCGCATCCAGATCGAGCTGGCTGTGCAGCAGGTCGTGCAGTTCATTCTCGACCGGCCGCTGCGGGACGACATATTCGCGGCCGATCACCACGCCGGCGATCGCGGCGACGAATGCGATCAGCGCGATCAGTGCGATACGACGATAGTCCTTCACCGTGCGTTGCCGAGCAGCGTGGAGGGCGCAAGCATGGGCGGCGCTCCGAGTGGCGAGATCGGCGCGGCCCTGACCTCTCCGCCGGGCAGGGCGGATCCGGCGATGCCGACGATCAGCGCCATGGCGGCCGCCATGCCGAACGCCTTGCCGCTGAGCACCGGCGTCGCCTGCGCGCGCACGGCAAGCTCGTCCATCACGGCGTCGTCGATCGACGACAGGCCGGGATGGACGGGGCCGTCGCGAAGCTGCGCGAGCATGGCGTCGATATCGGTCAAGCAGGAGTCTCCAATGTCATATCGTTCATACGCAGCATTCGCCGCTTCCCCTCAACGCGGATGCACTTGGATGGGTGACCCCCGTCATGGGGGGATAATGGCGCATATCGCTCCGTTCGGCCAGACGGTGGGCATGGCCCGGCCGGAACCGATCAGGCGGGGCTTACCGCTGCCGCCCGACGCATCTTCAGTTCCGTCAGGAAACCATGAAGCACTTCGGTCGAAAGCCCGTGGAGCATCAGGCGAAAACCCGCGCGCAATGTCGAATGCGGCACCAGCGGATGGCGGTTGTTGATCATCGCCAGATGCTTTTCCTCGCCGGTCAGCCGGGCCGCGTAGAGGCCGATGGTCTCGTCGAGCTGCAGCGAATTCGATGCGCGCCAGAAATCGCGGTCGGTCAGCAGCATCGCATAGGCAGGCGTATAGAGTTCGATCGCGGTCTGCAGGTCGATGACATTGAACCGGCCATGGGGCAGGGGATCGATCGCGATATCGTCGGTGATTGCAGAGAAATCGACATGCTCGACACGGCCGAGCACGGCGGCGCGGCGATCCATTTCCTGATTCAATTGAATCAGGAAGTTGAAGATGTTGAGATCGTGTTTGAGGAACAGATTGTCCTTCACATCGTCGATCGTCCGCGGCGTCATCGGTTCGAGCGAGGGGTGGAAACCCGGCGTCGCATTGTCCGAAATGAAGCGCAGGATCTGTGCGCCCAGATGGAAGTGGCGCAGGATCAGGCGATTGGCGTCGGGCGTCAGGAAATGGCGCATGCCGAATGCGATAGAACGATGCAGCAGCCGGGGCGCGTGCGGCCAGCGCGGGCTGATCGTGTGGACCAACTGCGCCAGTATGATCGCGATCCGGGCGAGCGGGCGGACGATCGGCAGCAGGAATTGTCGGCTGCGCGACGCCTGGTCGCGGATCAGCGCAGCCTTTGCCGCCGGCGCGAAGGGCAGCGACCGATCGAGCATCAGCGCCAGCCAGGGATCGGGATCGCGCGGGTCGTAGGATGCGGGATCCAGCCTGTCGTCAGACATTGTCGAGTTCCTCGAGCTGGAGGCGGTAGAGCCGGGCGACGATCTTCGCATGGCGCACGATATTGTCCGCCACGGCCCGATCGCTGACCGCCAGCGTCAGCGCGTGATCGAACATGTCGAGATGCCCGCCGTCATTCTCGCCATGATAGGCGAGGAAGCTCGTTGCGTCCCCACCCAGGCCGAGCTGCGCGCGGATCGCCTCCGCCCAGGGCGTGGCGAGTTTTTCGCCGAGCCCCTCGATCACGAACATCGCGCCGAGCATGCCCAGCGGATCGGGCCGCGATGCCGTCTGGTACATGAAGGCCGACAGTGCCTCCGATCCGATATTCTTGGGTGCGGTGCGGATATCCTCAACCTGCCCGCCCGCCGCGACGTAATTCTGTTCGAGCAGGCGATAGTCGCGATGCTCGGCAACCGCGTGGCGCACGAACAGCGAGCGCAATTCCTCGTGATCGGGGCCGAGATTGGAGGCGGCGCGGCTGATCCAGCGGCTGCCCTCCACCACTTGCTGGCGCAGGTTGAGCAGTAGGCTGCGATAATCCTCGATCCGCAGGCGCCCGCCGACCAGCCGCGCGATCACCGGCACCTGCACCAACGCGCTTTCGAAATCGATCCAGACC
>JASBTC010000156.1 GCA_030148625.1 Sphingobium sp.
CCCAATTATCCGAACATGTAGTCGCCTTGCCGCAGCATTGCTGCTGAGTGTGTGCGTGGTCGCGCCGGCCGCCGCGACGCGTGGCGATGCGGAAGCGATCGGCAATTATGTCCGCGCGCGGCTGGCCGATGCGGCCGGCGCGCCCGAACAGGCCGCGCCCGGCTATGCCGCGCTGCTGGCCCAGCAGCCCGACGATTCGGCGCTGGCGTTGCGTGCCTGGCGCGGCGCGATGGCGGCGGGGGATATGGCGCTGGCATCGCGCGCGGAGCGGCTCCTCGATGCGCGCGGCGTGCTGCCGGCCGAAGGCCGCCTGCTGCTTGCCGCGGAAGCGATCGCCACGCGCGACTGGGCCAGGGCGCGGCTCGCGATCGACCGGATCGAGGAGGAGCAGGCATTCGAGTTCCTCGCGCCGATCCTGCGCGCCTGGGTCGATCTCGGCGCCGGGGACGGCCCGTCGGCCGCACGGCTCCAGGGGCGGCTTCCGGGCCTCACCGCCGCCTATGGCGGCGAGCAGCGCGCCTTGCTGCTGCTTGCCGAGGGCAAGGTCGAGGGCGTGGAGATATTGCGCGCCATGAGCGGGGGCGGCCCCGGCATCTCGCGCGATGCGGTCCGTATCGCTGCGGCGTCGCGATTGGTGGGGCTGGGCGATCGCGATGCGGCGCTGTCGTTGCTGAGCGCCGACGATGTCGACCTGCATGCCGCGCATGTGCTTGCGGCGAAGCGTCGGCTTCCGGGAGCCGTGGTGACGGCTTCGGCCGGCGCATCCCTGCTGCTGGTGCGGCTGGCGGAGGATATCCAGCGACAGCAGCCGACACCGCTTGCGCTGTCGCTCGCCCGCATCGCGGGGCTGCTCGATCCGCGCAGCGATGCGGTCAATCTGCTCGCCGCGTCGATGCTGGCCGCCGACGGCCGCAGCGCCGGGGCGTTGGGCGCGCTCGATCGCGTCAATCCCAAGGGCCCATGGGTTTCACGCGTCAACGATGCGCGCGTCCAGCTTCTCGCCGAACGCGGCGAGGGGGATGCCGGGCTGGCCCTTGCCACGCGTGCGGCGCATGCCAGGGATGCCACCGCGCAGGATTGGATCAGGCTTGGCGGCGTGCAGAGCGGTATGGGTCGTCATGCCGACTCCGCCCAATCCTATGCGCGCGCCATCGAACTGACCGGCAAGGATGGAACCGAGCCGGGCTGGACCCTGTGGCTGCTCAAGGGCGGCGCCTATGAACAGGCTGGCGACTGGGCCAATGCCCAGCCTGCGCTGGCCAAGGCGGCGGCGCTTGCACCCGACCAGCCTGCGGTGCTCAACTATCTGGGTTATGCGCAGCTCGAGCGGCGCGAGAATCTGGAGGAGGCCGAGCGGCTGATCCGGCGGGCGAGCGAATTGCGCCCCAAGGACAGCGCGATCACCGATTCGCTCGGCTGGGCCTACTATGTCCGCGGCAACCTGCCCAAGGCGATCGAGACGCTGGAGCGCGCGGTGCAGGGCCAGCCCGACGAACCGACGATCAACGAGCATCTCGGCGACGCCTATTGGGCGGCGGGCCGGCGCATCGATGCGCGCTATGCATGGCGCGCGGCCTTGCTAGCTGCCGACGGGCCGGGATCCGAACGGTTGCGTACCAAGATCGATCTCGGCCCACCGGCGCCCTGACCGGATCGATCATGCACGAAACCGCCTGGGCGAAGGTCAATCTCGCACTTCATGTCCGCACCCGTCGTGCCGATGGCTATCACGACATTGAAAGCCTGTTCGCTTTCGCGAATTCGGGTGACGTCCTGACGGCGACGCTCGACGACGGGCTCTCGCTGACGATCACCGGTCCTTTCGCAGCCGGATTGTCGAATGGGGACGACAATCTGGTTCTGCGCGCTGCCCATGCGCTTCGCGATGAAGCCGCACCCGACCGGGGCGCGCGGATCGCGCTCGATAAAGAACTGCCCGTTGCTGCTGGAATCGGGGGCGGTTCTGCCGATGCCGCCGCGGCGCTCCGCCTGCTCGCCCGGCTTTGGGCCATCGAGGATGACGCGCTGCTTATGCGGATCTCCGCGGGGCTCGGTGCCGACGTCCCCGCCTGCCTGGAAAGCCGAACGCTCAGGGGGGAGGGACGCGGCGACCGGCTCGACCTGCTCGATGATGCGGCGCTTGCCGGCGTGCCAATCCTGCTCGTCAATCCGCGCATTGCGCTTGCCACCGCGCCGGTCTTCAAGCGGTGGGACGGGATCGATCGTGGCCCGCTCGCACATGGCGCGCCGCTGGCCGCGGCGCGTGCCGGGCGTAACGACCTGGAGCCGCCCGCGATCGCGCTGGTTCCGGAAATCGGTGGGCTCGTCGCCGCGTTGGCGGAGGCGCCGGGGGCGACACTTGCGCGCATGTCCGGCTCGGGCGCGACCTGTTTCGCCCTGTTCGCCGATGCCGGCGCGCGCGACCGGGCTGCGGCGGCGATTGCGGCGCGCTGGCCCGGCTATTGGCAGTTGTCGGCGGCGTTGCGATAGGCGTGACAATCACCGCACGGAAAGGCAGAGACGAAGACATGTTCGAT
Organism: Sphingobium sp.; assembly: GCA_030148625.1. The sequence goes on from JASBTC010000156.1 coordinate 2,538, forward strand.
CTTGCGCAAGACGGGCGTGTCGCCCGCATCAGCCTGAACCGACCCGAGGCGCGTAACGCGATCCGGACATCCGACTGGTCCGCGCTCGCGGAGGCCGCCGAGCGGGCGGTGGCGAACGGCGCACGATCCGTCATCATACGCTCCGCGACCACCGGCATCTTCTGTGCAGGGGCCGATCTGGTCGAGCTGGAGGCGCTTCCGGGCGATTCCGCCGGGCAAGCCGCGATGCGCGGCGCGATGTGCGACGCGCTCGATCGGCTTGCCCGATTGCCCGCCGCGACGATCGCTGCGATCGATGGCGGCTGCTTCGGCGCGGGCGTTGCGCTCGTCATGGCATGCGACCTGCGCGTTGCCGGCCATGCCGCGCAATTCTCGATCCCGCCCGCACGGCTGGGTATCGGCTATCCGCAGGAAGATGTCGCCAGGCTGGTGGCGCTGGTCGGCCCGGGGCAATCCGCCCGCCTGATGCTGACGGGCGAGCGGGTCGGCGCCGACGAGGCGCATCGCATCGGCCTGATCGAATTGACCGCCCATAGTGCGCATGGCGCCGTCGGCACATTGGCCGCGTTGTGCGCCGAATCCTCCCCGGCCAGCGTCGCGCTGCTCAAGCGCGCCATTGCCGCGGCGGTAGGGGGCGAGCGGTCGGGGGCCGCGTTCGACGAGGATTTCGAGCGCGCGTTCGACGGCGCCGATTTTGCCGAGGGGATCGCGGCCATGCGCGCGCGGCGTTCGCCGGACTTCGGCGCTTGAACCCGCGTTTCGTCACTGGCGATCCCGATTCGGGCCTGCTGATCATCGTCGATCACGCATCCAACCATGTGCCCGACGACATCGCGCTCGGTATCGATCCGGCATTGCTCGACCAGCATATGGCGATCGATATCGGTACGGAGGCGCTGTGCGACCTGCTCGCCGACCGGCTTTCCGCGTCGGCGCTGCTCGCCACCGTTTCGCGGCTCGTCATCGATCTCAATCGGGAGGAGGATGCGCCCGGCCTGATCCCGCGTGCGAGCGACGGTCATGCGATTCCCGGCAATGCCGATCTTGCCGATGCCGACCGCGCCGCCCGAATCGAGCGTTTCTGGCGACCCTATCATGCCGCGATCGACCGGATCGTCGGCGAGATTCGCCCGCGCATGCTCGTCTCGCTTCACAGCTTCACACCGCGTCTGACCAGCGATCCGGACCAGCAGCGCCCCTGGGAAATCGGTGTGCTCTACAATCAGGATGAGCGCGCGGCGCGTGCGGCGATTCCGTTGCTGGAGGCCGCCGGCGTCGCCACGGGAGACAATTTTCCCTATTCGGGCAAGGTGTTGAACGCGACGATGAACCGCCATGGCGAGGGCAGGGGACTGGCCTATCTCGGGCTGGAGGTCCGCCAGGACCTGATTGCCGATGCGGCCGGCGTGGCCCGTTGGGGTGAAATTCTCGCACCTATAATTGCAAATACGCGCAACCCACTTGCGTGAATCGTCCTTTTGAGGAAATAGGCCTGCGCCATGACCCATGTTTTTGACAAATCCAGACTCCCCAGCCGCCATGTGTCGGTCGGACCGGAGCGTGCGCCGCACCGCAGCTATTATTATGCGATGGGGCTGACCGAGGAAGAGATCGCCCGGCCGTTCGTCGGTGTGGTCAGCGCAGGCAATGACAGCGCGCCCTGCAACACCGCGCTCGATGCACAGGCGAATATCTGTCGCGAGGGTGTGAACGAGGCGGGCGGCATGCCGCGGCGTTTCAACACGATCACCGTGACCGACGGCATTGCCATGGGGCATCAGGGCATGAAAAGCTCGCTGGTCAGCCGTGAGGTGATCGCCGATTCGATCGAGCTGTCGGTCCGCGGCCATTGCTATGATGCGCTGGTCGGCTTTGCCGGATGCGACAAGTCGTTGCCTGGCATGATGATGGCGATGATCCGGCTCAACGTGCCGTCGATCTTCGTCTATGGTGGCTCGATCCTCCCCGGCACCTATCAGGGCCGCGACCTGACGGTGCAGGATGTGTTCGAGGTGGTGGGGCGCTACAGCTCGGGCTCGTGTCCGCTGTCGGAATTGAAAGCGATCGAGAAGGCGGCATGCCCGGGGCACGGCGCCTGTGGTGGTCAATATACTGCCAACACCATGGCCTGTGTCGGTGAGGCGATCGGATTGTCGTTGCCGAACAGCAATATGGCGCCTGCTCCTTACAAGGCGCGTGATGAGATCGCGCGCGCCGCCGGCCGTCAGGTGATGGAGCTTCTGGCACGGAATATCCGCCCGCGCGACATCTGCACACGCGAAGCCTTCGAGAATGCGGCGCGGATCGTGGCGGCAACGGGCGGATCGACCAATGGCGGCCTGCACCTGCCCGCAATGGCCCATGAGGCGGGGATCGAATTCGACCTGTTCGATGTTGCGGAGATATTCAAATCAACGCCTTATCTGGCAGATCTGAAGCCTGGCGGGAATTATGTCGCCAAGGACATGCATGACGCCGGCGGCGTCTACATGTTGATGAAGACCCTGCTGGCCGAGGGCCTGCTCCATGGCGATTGCCTCACGGTGACCGGGCGCACGCTTGCCGAGAATATCGAAGAGATCACCTGGAACCCGGATCAGAAGGTGATCTACGATGCGCGCACGCCGATCACGCCGACCGGCGGGGTCGTCGGCCTGCGCGGCAGCCTGGCGCCCAATGGCGCGATCGTGAAGGTGGCGGGCATGCATCGCCTCAAGTTCAGCGGTCCGGCCCAGGTGTTCGATTGCGAAGAGGATTGCTTTGCCGCGGTCGAGGCGCGCCAGGTCCGCGAAGGATCGGTGGTGGTGATCCGCTATGAGGGGCCGAAGGGCGGCCCCGGCATGCGCGAGATGCTGTCGACCACCGCCGCGCTCTATGGCCAGGGCCTGGGCGAAAAAGTCGCGCTGATCACCGATGGTCGATTCTCCGGCGCGACGCGCGGATTCTGCATCGGCCATGTCGGTCCGGAAGCTGCCGAGGGTGGCCCGATCGCGCTGATCGAGGATGGTGACGTCATCACCATCGATGCCGAGGCGGGCACGATCGACCTCGAGGTTGCGGATGACGTGCTCGCGACGCGGCGCGCCGACTGGCGCCCGCGCGTCAACGACTATCAATCGGGTGCCTTGTGGCGCTATGCCCAGAATGTCGGGCCCGCCTATAAGGGCGCGGTCACCCATCCTGGAGCGAGCGCCGAAACCCATGTCTATGCGGATATCTGATCGGGCTTTCGGCGTTGCCGCATCGATGATCCTGGCGGCTGCGCTGGGTGCGTGCAGCGGCGATCCGACCGCAAATCAGTCTGCGCTTGCCCAGGCCGAGACCCAGGCACGTTCGGAAGCCGCGGACGACGGCAAGATCGACTGCAAGCCCGCCGGCGAAACCGCATTCCTGCGCGCCTGCGACATCGAGCGGAGCCGCGACGAGGACGGCGCGGTGATCCTGACCATCCGTCATCCCGATGGCGGCTTTCGGCGCCTGCTGATCGCCAATGACGGTCGCGGTGTCGTTGCCGCCGATGGTGCGGAACAGGCCTCGGTCGCCACAATCTCGCCGCGCGAGATCGAAGTGGCTTTGGGCGGTAACCGCTATCGCCTGCCCGCCACCGTCAAGCCCGGCGCCGTCGCGGCCGGACAATGACCGCTCAACGCCCGATCCTGACCGCCGCCGCGATGCGCGCGGCGGAGGACCGGGCCATTCGCGCCGGAACCTCGGTCGACATGTTGATGGACCGCGCCGGTCGTGCGGTCGCCGATGCCGCCTGGCGTTTCGGTGGCGGCCGGCCGATGCTGATCCTGTGCGGCCCGGGCAATAATGGCGGCGACGGTTATGTCGCCGCGCGTTATCTGAAGGCACGGGGCGCCAGGGTGCGGGTGGCGGCCCTTGCCGATCCGCGCAGCGACGCCGCGATCCGCGCGCGCGCCGGCTGGGACGGACCGGTCGAACCGATCGCCGATGCCGCGCCCGCGCCGGTGCTGGTCGATGCGCTGTTCGGTACCGGCCTGTCGCGGCCGCTCGACCCCGCTGTGGCCGATCCGCTGGCGAACCTCGCCCGCGCCGCGCATTTCAGTCTCGCGGTCGACTTGCCCAGCGGTCTCCAGACCGACACCGGTGCGCTGTTCGCGCCGGTTCCGCGCTTCGATGCGACGCTTGCGCTCGGAGCGTTGAAGCCCGCGCATCGTCTTCAGCCCGCCGCCGAATTGTGTGGCGCCGTGCTGCTCGCCGAGATCGGCGTGCCGGTATCGACTCATTGGCATGAGGTGGCTCGCCCCGAACTCGCCGGACCGGGGCCGCAGGACCACAAATATACGCGCGGCATGGTGATGGTGATCGGCGGCGGCATGCCCGGCGCCGCCCGGCTTGCCGCGACGGCGGCTTTTCGCGCGGGGGCGGGTATGGTCCGGCTCTATGGCGCGCAGGGCGGACCGGACGCGCTGATCTGTCGCACGATCGACGAGGTTCCGGCCGGATTGGCGGATCCCCGGGTCAACGCCGTGCTGGTCGGCCCGGGCATGCCGACGGACGATTGCGGACGGAGCCTGCTCGATCCCGCGCTCCAGTCAGGGCATCCGCTGATCCTCGATGCCGGTGCGCTTCGCCTGGTCGGCGGGATCGGGGTCGAGCGGCTGGCCGATTTGCCGGCAATGGCGATCCTGACTCCGCATGACGGCGAATTCGAAGGGCTGTTCGGCGGAGCGAGCAGTGATGGCGCGAGCAAGATCGACCGCGCGCTCGCCGCGGCTGAGCGTTCGGGCGCCGTCGTCGTCCACAAGGGCCCCGACACCGTGATCGCCGCACCCGACGGCCAGATCGCGGTCGCACCGCCCAATTCGGCCTGGCTCTCGACCGGGGGGACCGGAGACGTGCTGGCCGGCATCATCGCGGCCATGCGCGCACGCGGACTGGACGCGTTCGCCGCCGCAAGCGCTGGAGTATGGCTCCATGCCGAGGCCGCCCGCCGCGCCGGCCCGGCATTCATTGCCGACGATCTGGCACCACAACTTTCCGGCGCGCTTGCGCCATGTCTCGGCCCTTTGAAAAGAGCCTGACTGGCTTCGCCGAACCGGCATTTCACGCATTTCGACGGAAGCGCAAAGCGCTTCCACCGCAACCGATCACGCTCTAAGTGGGGCGATGACCGAAGCTTCTGAAATCGTTCGTATCGCCGCACGCGGCGACGGGGTAACCGCGGATGGGCGTTTCGTGCCCTTTGCCGCGCCCGGTGACGCCGTGACGTCGGATGGCGCTATCCTGCAGGGAAATCACCATAATCCGCCGCAATGCGCGCATTTCCCCGAATGCGGCGGCTGTCAGCTTCAGCATCTCGATGACGAGAGCTATGCCGGCTTCGTCCGCGATCGCATCACCGTCGGCCTGGCGGCGCAGGACATCGCCGCGCCCGATATGGCATCCGTCCATCTCTCCCCGCCGCGCGCACGGCGCCGTGCCAGCCTGAGAGCCGAGCGGCGGGGCAAGCGTGTGCTGATCGGATTCAATGCCGGTGCCAGCCATCGTATCGTCGACATGGTCGATTGCGCGGTGCTGCATCCTGCCCTGTTCGCGCTCGTCGCGCCGCTGCGTGAATTGCTCGGACAGGTTCTGCGCGACAAGCGCGTGGCGAACATCAGGATGACGCTGGCCGATCAGGGCGTCGACCTGCTGATCGACGGCATCGAGGCCGATGGCCTCGCCGCCAGCGAGGCGCTGACCGCCTTCGCCGCGGCGAATGCGCTGGCACGGTTTGCGATCGATGATGGATATGGCCCCCAGACGCGCTGGGAGCCCGATCCAGCGACGGTGACGCTCGGCGACGTGCCCGTGCATCTGCCGTATGACAGCTTCCTCCAGGCGACCGCGGACGGGGAAGGGGTGCTGACCGCTGCCGTGATCGACGCGGTCGGGGATGCGCCAATGGTTGCCGACCTGTTCTCGGGGCTTGGCACCTTCGCCCTGGCCCTGGCCGGCCCGCGCAAGGTTTACGCCGCAGAGGCTGCGCGCGATGCGGCCGGTGCGCTCAAATCGGCTGCCGGGCGCGCGCTCCGTCCGGTCTTTGTCGAGCATCGCGACCTGTATCGCCGTCCGCTCACGACGGCCGAACTCGATCGCTTCGGCGCGATCATCCTCGATCCGCCCCGCGCCGGCGCCGAAGAGCAGGTCAAAGCGCTGGCCGGATCGAAGGTGCCGCGCATCGCCTATGTCTCGTGCAATCCCGCCACATTCGCGCGCGATGCTAGGCTGTTGGTCGCCGGTGGCTATCGGCTGGAACGGATCACGCCGGTCGGCCAGTTCCGCTGGTCGACGCATGTCGAACTGGCGGCTGCGTTCGTGCGCTGAGCGGAGGCGGCGCTTAGAGTGATTTCGAGGCAGGTGGAATCACCTGCCGGCTCGGAAATCACGGTCAATAAGGAAATTTTGAGTCTGTCCGGTTCAATCTGAACCGGACAGACTCTAGAACACGATCAACGCCGCACGAACCGCGAGCGCCGCCAGCACCAGAGTACCGAGCACGAAGACGACGAAACGGACCATGATCTGGTTGACCGTCACCTGCACCAGGCTGTGGAGTACCCTCAGGCCCATATAGGCCCAGGCGATCTGGGCGTTCAGGCCGTCGCCGGCGCCGAGCAGGGCCAGGGTCAGCGCGATCGCATAGAAGATCGTCGGCTGTTCCATCAGATGATTGTAATTGTCCGCTTTCCAGCGGACATCGGGCGGCAGGATCGCGGTCAGCGTACCGGGCGGCACCGTCGGATCCAGCTTGACGTTCAGCCGCTGCATCGCGGGAATGCGGGTGGCATACATCCACACCCACATCACCAGCGACCACAGCACCAGCGCCACGACGGGCGCGAGGATCTCGCTCTTCATAGGAAAACACCCCCTCCTTCGTTATGAAGGAGAGGGTGCTTCAGACCGTTTCAGTCGTCAAACGAAACTCAGTTGCGCTTGAGCGTCACCACCGAGCTGCGGCGGGGTTCCTCGACAAGGGTGTAGAGGCTGGCCATGGGCTCGTCCTCCGCGATCACCGTGCCGACTTCGCCAAAGCCGTTAAAGGCGGTGCGCATCGCGCAGCCATAGGCGCCGAGCATGCCGATCTCGATATAGTCGCCGGCTCCGGTGTCCGCGGGCAGCATGAACGGGCCGGTCATATGATCGAGATCGTCGCAGGTCGGCCCATAGAAGCTGAAGGCCATATTGCGCGTGTCGCTTTCATCCTCGCGGATCAGCTTCACGGGAAAGCGCCAGCCGACATGCGCCGCATCGAAGAGTGCGCCATAGGCGCCGTCGTTGATGTAGAGTTCGTCGCCGCGCCGCCGCTCGACGCGAACCAGCAGGCTCGCATATTCGGCGCAGAGCGCACGGCCGGGTTCGCACCAGAGCTCAGCCGAATAGCTGATCGGCAGATCCTCGAACGCGGCATGGATCGCGGCGAAATACGCTTCGAGCGCCGGCGGTTCCATGCCCGGATAGACCGAGGGGAAACCGCCGCCGACGTCGACCAGGTCGACGGTGACCGCCGCCTGCACGATCGCGGCGCGAACCTGCTCCATCGCTTCGGTATAGGCGCGCGGCGTCATCGCCTGGCTGCCGACATGGAAGCAGATGCCCAGTGTGTCGGCGGCCTGACGGGTTGCCATCAGCAATTCCGACACCTCGGACGGCGCGGCGCCGAACTTGGACGCCAGGCTGAGCTTCGAATGGTCCGACGACACGCGCAGCCGCACGGCGAGCGTCAGGTCGCTCGCATGTCGCGTCGCGCGCATGATCTTGTCCAGCTCTTCGAGCGAATCGAGCGAGAAGGTCTTCACGCCATGCGTGAAATAGGCCTCGCGGATCGCTTCCTCGGCCTTGACCGGGTGCATGAAGCACAGTTCGGCCTCGGGCAGCGTCTTCGCAACCATCCGCACCTCGGAAATCGAGGCGACGTCGTAATGCGTGATTCCGCTATCCCACAGGATCTGGAGCAGATCGGGTGAGGGGTTCGCCTTGACCGCATAGAGTGACCGCCCCGGAAACTTCTCCACAAAGAAGCGGGCGGCACGCTCTGCGGCGTGCGGACGAATGAGCGTGACCGGCTGAACCGGACGAAGGGCTGTCGCTAGCCCCAGCGCGCTATGATGCTTGTGCAACTCAAGGGACCTCCAATGGGTAGTTCACGAAGAGCTGCCTTGCGGTGGAAGTCCCATGGGGCAGCGGGAAGCGCGATATATGTGGGGGGGGCGGGGGTGTAAAGACCGTTCGCACGATTATTGCGCACCTGTGCCCAAGCAGGCCTGTTTTCGGGGCGGAGCGGGGATGACGTGCGACGAAATCGCCCGTCGGGAATGCCCGGTCAGGACAGCCGGTCGCGGAAATCCTCATAGGAAAAGCGCTTCACGATCCTCAGTGAGTCGTTTTCGCTGTTCCAGAGTGCGATCGCGGGAAGCGGTACGCCATTGAAACTGTTGGTCTTGACCATCGAATAATGCGCCTGGTCGAGAAAGGCGATGCGATCGCCGGCAACCGGTGGCGTGGCGAATCGATAGTCGCCGATGATATCGCCGGCCAGGCAGGATGGGCCGCCGAGCCGCACAGCCACACCATTCTCGGCTTCGCCGAGCAGCGCCGGGCGATAGGGGGCTTCGATCACATCGGGCATATGGCAGGTGGCGGAGATGTCGGTGATGCCGATCGGCACGGCATTCTCGAACGTATCGAGTATCTCGCCGACCAATATGCCTGCGTCGAGCGCGGTCGCTTCACCGGGTTCGAGGAAGAGTTCGAGCCCGGTCGATGCCCGCACGCCACGGATGAAGTCGACCAGTTCGTCACGCTGATAATCGGCGCGGGTGATATGGTGCCCACCGCCAAAATTGAGCCATTTCAGTGATTTGAAATGAGAATTTAATTTCGGTTCGAGTGATTGCCAGGTGCGGCGCAACGGCTCGAAATCCTGCTCGCACAGGGTGTGGAAATGCAGGCCATCGACGCCATCGAGATGTTCGGAGCGCAGCTGCGACACCGGAAAGCCCAGCCGCGATCCGGGCTGGCACGGGTCATATTTGGGGACCTCGCCCTCGCTATGCTCGGGATTGATGCGCAGGCCGATATCGAACACGTCGCCCGCCGCGCGTGCCGCCGCGATCTCGGGCAGGAAGCGGGCATGCTGGGCGGGGCTGTTGAAGATGACGTGATCGGACAGCCGTAGGATCTCCGGCATGTCCTCCGCCTTGTAGCCGGCGCAATAGGTCGCGACTTCGCCGTGATATTTCTCACGGCCTAGCAATGCTTCCCACAGGCCCGAGGCGCAGACTCCGTCGAGATATTCGCCGACGACATCGCCCAGCGACCACATTGAGAACGCCTTGAGCGCGAGCAGCACCTTTGCGCCCGAACGGTCGCGAACATCCTTCAGCGCCGCGAGATTGCGCCGCACCGCTGTCTCATCGACGACGAAGCACGGGCTGGGCACACGGCTCAGGTCGAAATGCGCAAAGGCTCCGGGATCGCCGGCTTTGGTTTCCATGTCTTTGCTCCTCCCTCGCCCCCTTCAGG
>JASBTC010000161.1 GCA_030148625.1 Sphingobium sp.
CATCCGGCGCAGCCGCCCGCGCGCCAGGGGTTCGTCATCGACGATCAGGACCGACAGGTCGCTCATGCGGACTGGATATGCTTGCGCGCGGCGGTGCCCATCGCCGCAGTCTTCGCCAAAGCCGGGCGGCCTGTCGAGTGCCGCTCGTCAGGTCGATATCGCCATTGGCAGAAAGATCACGCCGCCCGGCTGCCCGCGCGCGCGGCTCGGCGGGACGTTGCTTGTGCGGCAGTCGCCACCAATGGGATCGCAGCGCCATCGAAATCGAGGAGCATGGCGTGCGTTTGAAGGGAATTCTTGCCGGATTGATATTGGCGGTGCCGTCGGTGGCGCAGGCGGGCACATGCGAGGACAATTTCGTGAAAGCCGGCAGCCCGGTCAGCGGCCTGCGGTTCATCGCCACGGTCGCGGTGGCGGATCTGACCCCGGCCAGCGCGATCGGCCAGATGCGTGGGCTCGTCGCGCCGCGGAATTACGACATCCTCTCCGAGGAAGCGGACGAGGGCAGCATGCTGATTGAGCAGCCGATGAACGGAAAGAGCCGTGCCTTCCCGATCATCATTTCGGCGAGCAACCAGGGCGGTGTCGGCACGGTGCGGATGGAGGCGAAGCTGCGCGCCGCGATGTTCGTCAAGGAAGCGGACGCGATGAGCGAGCTGTGTGGCATCCTCAATCAGATCAAGGGTGGAAAGGCGGGGCTGGCGGCGGCCGCGCGGGGCAAGTCCGCGGTGACGGCCGGCGGTGCACCGATGGTGATCGACGCGCTCGCCTTTTCGCACCAGGTCTCCAAGGACACCGAGCGCAACTCGGCGGCGGTGCCGCTCAGATACAAGGGAAGAAGCTTCACCGTCACGGGCATGGTCGACTATGTCGTTCAGGACGGCGAATTCTATCGGGTGGCGTTCAAGATCCCCAACCCCTGGGAAGAGGTGATCCGGCTACCCAATATCGCGCCGTTCAAGACCGATATCAGCTGCCTGATGGCAAAGGGGCAGGGCGCCTATTCGCTGACGCTGAAACCCGACAGGAATGTCCGGCTGACCGGCACCTGGTACGAATTCGACGCATTCCGCCACGTCGTCTGGCTGAAGGATTGCCGGCCGACGCGATGATCGCGCCGCGCGGTCAGTGCGTGACGCGCCGGGCATCGACCGGCCAGCTTTCCCATTGCCCGTCCTCGTCGGCGACGATCAGCGCGTCGTAGAGGTTGATCGTCGGATCGCAATGGCCGGGCTGGAGCCAGACGATCTCGCCTGTCTGCGGCGCATCGGCCGGCCAGTCGATCGTGTCGTCGACATCGATCACGTCGATCGCCGCGCACTGCGACAGCCGGTCGGCAATCGCGAAGACCGGCATGTGCGCGGGATGCAGGATCGATCCATGCTCGTCGCCGAATGCGCGCCACTCGCTGCCCTTCGCGGCACCCGCCAGCACGCGTGGGCGCGGGCCGTCGACGGCGACCGCTTTCAACCCGGCATCGATCGTTACATGCGTCTTGTGACGTGTGGAAACCGCGGTCGCGGCGATGAACAGCGCCGGCTCGAACGGCCATTCCCCACCATCAGGCGCATCGCAATCGCCATATTCGACGTCCATCACCGAATAGGAACCGGCCTGAAGCTCGTTGAACACGCCGTTCGCCAGATCCTGGGCACAGGTTCCGGTGCCGCCCCCTGTGACGAAACGGGGATGAAGCCCGTACGCGTCGAGCGTTTCCACAAGTGCGCGCAGCCGGGCGGTTGCGACGCTGTTCGCTGCCCGCCGGCGTTCCAGATCCGCGACATGCTGGAGATGGCCGAGATAGGCCTGGATACCTTCGAAGCGGAGATTGCCGGCATCGGTGATCTGCTGCGCCAGCTCCGGTGCCGCTTCGGGCGCGCAGCCGGCGCGATGCGTGCCGAGATCGATGTCGATCAAGACCGATAGCGTGACGTCGGCGGCGCGGGCGGCTTCGTCCAGCCGGTCGATCTGGCCGGCATCGTCGGCGACCACGGCGATGCCGATCTCGCGCGCGGCGAGCGCCGCCAGCCGGGGCGCCGCCCAGGGCGCGATCGGCGAGGTGACGAGCAGGTCCGCGATGCCCGCCGCCGCATAGGCTTCGGCCTCTCCGATCGTCTGGCAGCACAGGCCGACGCCGCCGAGTTCGATCTGCAGCCGGCCGAGCGTCGAGCATTTGTGCATCTTGCCGTGCGGGCGCAGCCGGACGCCGGCCGCGTCGCAATAGCCCTGCATCGTCTTCAGGTTGCGCAGCAACGCCTCGCGCCGGACGACCAGTGCCGGCGTCATCGGTGGCCGCACGCGCGACAGGAATTCGGGCAGGCTGGTCATTCTGGGTCTCCGGGCCGAGTCTCGCCGTCCATGTCGGGCAAGCGCGGCGGTTCCAAGCAAAAATCGGGCTGCTCCCCATAGCTCCCGTCTATGATCCTGTCCCGCGCCTCGCGGCATCGGGGGCATGTCGAATGGCTATGGGGTGGAAAAGGTTCGGAAATGCCCGGTGCGTTGACCGGTGCCTGTTGCGCTCTACTCTCCGAGATCGGGATCATCGACAAAGCGGGGCGACGGCGCATGGGGATTGGCTGGCAAAATCGCATCGCGGCGCTTGCCGTACCGCTGATCATGACCGTTCCGCCCGCAAGCGCTTCTCCATCTCAATCGGATGCCATCCAGGCGGTTCTGGGCGATCCGGCGGACATGACCGGGCCGGGCTGCGTCGCCGGGGTCTTCCGCAACGGCAAGACCGTCCATGTCGGCGCATCGGGCGCTGCGGATATCGCGACGGGACGCAAGCTGGACGGCGAGACTTTGCTTTATGCGGCATCGGTCGCCAAACAGTTCACCGCGCTGGCGGCGGCAAAGCTGATCGAGGGCGGCAAGCTCGGTCTTCAGGACGAGGTGCATAAGTGGATCCCGGAACTGCCGCGCTACCGGGCGCCGATCACCGTCCAGATGCTGATGAACCATTCCTCCGGCATCCGGGATTCGCTGGAACTGCTCAATCTGGCCGGGGTCGAGGATGCCAGCCGGAGCAATATGAACGCGGCGCTCCAACTGCTCATGGCGCAGAAGGACACGAATTTCGTGCCGGGCACCGCCTATTCCTACACCAATGGCGGTTATCTGCTGCTTGCCGAAGTGATCCGCCGTGCTTCGGGCCGGCCCTTCCATCAATATGCCAATGAAGCGGTGCTCAAGCCCCTGGGCATGACGCGCAGCTTCTTCGTCTCGGGCAAGCCGCCGCCGGGCCTGATCGCCAACGGCTATGTGCCGACCGATCGCGGCTGGCGCCCGAGCAATCAATATCCCGCCTTCAGCGGATCGGGCGGGCTGATGCTGACGATCGCGGACATGGCGCGCTACGATCACGACATCCAGGTCGGCCACAAGGTGTGGACCGACAAGGTGGCCGCGATCATGCTGACCGCCGGCACGTTCAGCGACGGCCGCACGGTGACCGCGCCGGGCTTCGACGACATGCCCTATGCCGGTGGTGTCGTGGTGGGGCAAAGGCGCGGACAGAACACCATCTATCATCTGGGCAGCTTCGAATCCTTCCGCACCGGCTATATGCGGCTGCCCGATCGCGCGCTGGGCGTCGCCGTGCTGTGCAATCGCTCCGACGGCGGTTCGCTCAAGCGGATCGACGGGATCATCGACGCGGTCGAGCCCGGCTATCTGACGCCCTATGATCAATATCGGCCGGCCGCCACGGCGCCTTATGTCGTGCCGCCGAGCCGCGTGATGCCGCAGTCGGGCACCTATGTCTCCGACGATCTCAAGGCCGAATATCGGATCGCGGTGCAGGGTGACACAGTGACCGCGACCATCTCCTCCACCTGGCCGGGCCATGCCGAGCCCAGGCGCATGTTCGCTTTCTTCCGTGATGCGACGGGGGCGCTCAGGGCCGACACCACCGGCATGATCGTCGATGATGACGGGCGCGGTTTCATGATCCAGACGCCGCGCGTCACCGGCATCCGTTTCCGCCCGGTCGCGCCGCGATGAGTGGGCCGGGGATGGAGGAACCCGAAACGCGGCTCAGTCGCTCGCTCCAGCCCCGCCATGTCGTGATGATCGCCATCGGCGGCATCATCGGCGCCGGGTTGTTCGTCGGCAGCAGCACCTCGATCGCGACGGTCGGTCCGGCGGTGGTGCTCAGCTATGCGCTGGCGGGCGGGCTGATCCTGCTCGTCATGCGCATGCTGAGCGAGATGGCGACCGCCTTTCCCGGCGCGGGCGCCTTTACCGAATTCATCCGCATCGGGCTCGGTCGCACGGCGGGTTTCGTCAGCGGCTGGCTCTACTGGTATTTCTGGGTGGTCGTCGTCGCGATCGAGGCGATCGCGGGCGCGATCATCCTCCAGGCCTGGTTGCCGTTCGAGGCATGGCAGATCGGCGTCGTGCTGCTTGCGCTGATGACCGCGATCAACCTGATGTCGACGCGATCCTATGGTGAGTTCGAATTCTGGTTCTCGTCGCTGAAGGTGGGGGCGATCATCGTCTTCATCGCGATCGCGGGCGCCTATGCCCTTGGCCTCACCTCGCCCGCGCCGACCTTCGCCAACCTGACCGCGCATGGCGGTTTCGCGCCGATGGGCGGGCTGGCGATCCTGTCGGGCGTCACCAGCGTCATCTTCGCGCTATGCGGCGCGGAGATCGCGACGATCGCGGCGGCGGAATCGGCGGATCCGGCGCGCACCGTGGCGCGGCTGACGGGATCGGTCGCGCTGCGCATCCTGTTGTTCTACGTCGTGTCGATCGCGCTGATCGTCTCGATCGTGCCATGGACGCAAATCGCGCCGGGAGTCTCGCCCTTCGCGACGACGCTCGACCATATGCACGTGCCCGGTGCTGCCACGATCATGAGCATCGTCGTGCTGATCGCGGTGCTGTCCTGCCTCAATTCGGGGCTCTACGTCACCTCGCGCGTGCTGTTCACGCTGGCCGCCAAGGGCGACGCGCCGCAATGGCTGGTCGCGGTCAACCGCCGACAGGTACCCGCGCGCGCGATCCTGGTCGGCAGCCTGTTCGGCTATGTCGCGCTTGCCGCCTCCACCCTGTCGCCGCAGATCGTGTTCAGCTTCCTCGTTAACGCGTCGGGCGCGACGATGCTGTTCATCTATCTGCTGGTGTGTATCGCGCAGATCCGGTTGCGCACCGGGCTTGAGCGCGACGCGCCGGAGCGGCTGACGGTACGCATGTGGCTGTTCCCCTGGGCGAGCCATGCAGCGATCGTGGGCATCGTCGCGGTGCTGATCGCGATGGCGCTGACGCCCGCGCTTGCCAGCCAGTTCCATTCGAGCGCGGCGGTGGCGGCCGGGGTCGCCATTCTCGCCTGGCTCACGGGACGCAGAGCCTCGGACGGAACCGGGCGAATAACCTGAAGCTATAACCCAGCGCGCAATTGCGTCTTGCGCCCATGCCGATGCGGCGGTCCTGTGTGCCGCATAAGATGTGCGCCGCCATTCGCGCGCTATGCCCCATGGGAGACCCGATATGAAGCTGACGGCCCTTCTTGTTGCATCCGCTCTCCTCTCTGTACCGGTTGCGGCCGCGGCGGCGCCGCCTTCGGTCGATCTCGACGCCGTGCGGCGGATCGTTTCCGATCCCAAGGGCGCATCTGCGCCGGGTTGCGTGGTCGGCGCGTTCAAGGCGGGCAAGACCCTGTTCGTCACCGCGGCGGGATCGGCGGACATCGAAAAGGGCACGCCGCTCGATGGCGATACGCTGATCTACGCCGCCTCGGTCTCGAAGCAGTTCACCTCGCTCGCGGTGGCGACGCTCGCCACCCAGGGCAAGATCGACCTCGACGCCGATATCCACACCTATCTGCCCGAACTGCCGCAATACGAAGTGCCGGTGACTGCGCGGATGATGATGCACCACACCGCGGGCATCCGCGATTCGCTGACCCTGCTCCGGCTGATGGGGCTTGGCGGTTCCAACGAGGCGAACAAGGCACAGGCGCTCGACGTGATGTTCCGGCAAAAGGGGACGAATTTCACGCCGGGCACCGACTGGACGTATTCCAATGGCGGCTATCTGCTGCTCGCGGAGATCGTCGCGCGCGTCTCCGGCAAGCCTTTCGCCGACTATGTCAACGCGGCGATCCTGAAGCCGTTGGGCATGAAGAGCAGCTTCTT
>JASBTC010000204.1 GCA_030148625.1 Sphingobium sp.
CCACCACCTATTCCTCGGCGCATGCGGCGAGAATGCTGCGGCATGCGCTCGATTGCGGGTTTACCAGCCTGCGCGATGTCGGCGGCGGAGACCATGGCCTCGCACAGGCGCTTGAAGACGGACTGATCCCGGGTCCACGCCTCTTCTACGCCGGCCGCACGCTTTCGATGACCGGCGGTCATGGGGATCTGCGCCCCGGCCATGAGGATGTCGAACCGTGCGGATGCAGCCGAATGAACATGATCGCGCATGTGGTCGACGGAGCCGACGAGGTCCGCCGCGCGGCGCGCGAGGAACTGCGTATGGGCGCGCATTGTATCAAGATCATGTTGTCGGGCGGCGTGCTATCGCCCACCGATCCGATCTGGATGCAACAGTTCACCGACGAAGAAGTGCGGGCAGCGGTCGAGGAAGCGGCGCGATGGCGCCGCTATGTCGCGGCACATGCCCACACGGCAGAAGCCGTGCTGCGCGCCGCGCAGCTTGGCGTCAGGACCGTGGAGCATGCCACACTGATCACGACCGAAGCGGCCGATGCGCTGCGCGACGCCGACGGCTTTGCCGTGCCCACGCTTGCCGTCGTGATGGCGCTCACCGAGCGCGGCGACGCGCTTGGGTTACCCGCTGCGGCAGCGGCGAAGGCAAAGGAGATCGTCCACCTCGCGATGCAGGGCTTCGAAACCGCTTGGCGCGCTGATCTTCCGCTCGGCTTCGGCACCGACTTGCCGGGCGATGTCTTCGACATGCAGGCGCGCGAGTTCCTTTATCGCCGAGAAATCCAGCCCGCCGCCGCGATTCTCCGATCCGCAACGTTGACCGGGGCCGAGATATTGGGTCGGCCCGACCTCGGCCGCATCGCGCCCGGCGCGACCGCGGACTTGCTCGTCGTCGATGGGGATCCGCTGGAGGACATCGCTCTGCTCGCCGAGGACGGTCGGCGCCTCCGCGCCATCATGAAAGCCGGAAACTTTCACAAGCGGGAGGCCGGATAGCCGCGTGGCAAGGTTAACCGTTTCCGCGGCTCATTTGACGCCGACCACCGCAACGCCTCCGGCTTCGACCTGGGCCGCAATCTACCTCGGCGTGGCCGCAGCAACGCTACCGGCTGTCCTGCCCGTCATGGTCGGCGTGTTCGCCGATCGCTTCGGCTATGGGGTGGCGGGAGCGGGCATGATCGCCGCCCTGAACATGACCGGTATTCTCGTCGGCAGCCTGCTTTGCCCGCTGATCACGGCGCGCTTCGGCTGGGCCGTAGTCATTCGGGCCAGCCTAGCGGTGATGATTGCCGGCAATTTGCTGACCATGCTCGACGGACATTTTGGTTATGTCGCCGCAACGCGCGTTTTTTCGGGGCTCGGCGAAGGCGTGGTCGGCGGAATCTGCTATGCGGCGATGGGCCGGTCGGCGCGTCCCGAGCGCAGCATCAGCATTTATTTCGCAGGCCAGGCGATCATCGGCATGGTGGGCTTGGGAAGTTTTGGCTGGATCGCCGCCAGCCTTGGATGGCCATGGCTGTTCCTGATCCTCTCGGCGATCGCTCTCCCCGGCTTCTGGCTCGCCGCAGCCATCGGCCGGGCGCAGCCCGCGCCGGCCGGCGAACGCCATGGCGGTTTGCCGGTCAACCCGCTCGTCATCGGGGCGCTCGCCTGCATCCTCCTCTATTTCGTCGGCATGGCCTCGCTCTGGCCCTTCTTCGAACGCATCGGCGTCGGCAAGGGCATCACAGCCGGAACGATCGCGTTCGCGCTTTCGGTTTCGGCGTTCGGCGGCCTCGCGGGTTCGCTCGTCGCCAGTGTCGTGGCCGAGCGCCTGCCGCGCGTCGTCGGACTGTTGTCAGGCCTCGTCCTCCTCATCGCCGCGGTCTCGGGACTGGCCTTTCTTCCCGGCACGACGTCTTTCATACTCTCGGTCAGCCTTTTCGCCTTCACCTGGCCGTTTCAATTCGCCTTTCAGTTCGGCCATCTCGCGTCGCTCGATCGGGGCGGGCGTCTCATCGCCCTCACCCCCGCAATGACGGGCGGCGGCCTTGCGATCGGACCGGCGATCGGCGGCACTCTCCTCCAGAATCTATCCCTCGGTGCGGTCGGCGCCTTTTGTATCTTGTGCGTGATCGTCGCTGTCGGCGGCGCTATTGCATTACGTCCACGCCAGGCGGTGTAAGGCCGGCGCTCCATCACATTTTGTGATGCTATCCCCAAAATTCTATTCTGGCGCCGCGTGTCCTGAATGCGATTATCGCATGAGCAACTCTTCCAGCTGCCGTCTCAGGAGCTTTCATGTCGATCATAAACGCCGAACTCTATCCCTTGTCCGATTCCGATCGCCGTGCTGCGATCGTTGAAAAGGCCGCCAAACAGCTCGGAGTAGATGGCGCGGCCGCCTTTCCCGATTTTATCGTACCGGACGCGCTGGCCGATATGGTCGCGGAAGCGACATCGAAATTCCCGCTCGCCTATCGCCGCGATCAGCGGCTCGGCTTTAACCCGCAGGGCCCGATCGCTCAGGTAGCGGACGAGGAATTACGCAGCCGGACATCGCCCTATTCGATGTGGATATTAGGATCGGACCTCCTCGATACCGAGGGCGCGCTTCGCCGCTTCTATGAATCGGACGAGCTGATGTCGCTCATTCGCGACGCGCTGGGGGTCGACAGCCTTCACACCATCGCCGACCCGCTGATCAACATCAACGTCACCTTCATGGGCGTTGGCGATCAGCGGGGCTGGCATTTCGACGACAATGATTTTGTCGTCTCGTTACTCTTGCAGGAGGCAGAGACCGGCGGCGCGTTCGAATATGCGCCAGCGGTCGACGATGCCTCCCCCGACGAAATCCACAGCATTCTCGACGGCGCCTCGCCAAAGGCTCGCATCCAAAAAGTGGGCGCTGGCACGCTGTTGTTGTTCTGCGGGCGCAGGGCGCTCCACCGCGTGACCGAGGTCGCCGGCGATACGCAGCGGATCATAGCGCTGCTCAGCTACCACCAGGAACCCGGCTTCGTTTACGCCGACATCGTCAAGCAGAACGGGCTCGGCCGCACCGAACCGCTCGCGGCTGCCTAAGGGCCGCGTTTTGCGGACTGGCTAATCGACACGGAAACAAAACATAAACTGAGAACATAAACTGATAGGGGATGACATGTTTAAGCGGACCTTGCTGATTTCGTTGCTTTCGGGCTGTGCTTTTGCTCAGCCCGCATATGCGCAAAGTGAAGCTGGCGCCGACGACGGATCGGGCGGCGATATCGTCGTCACGGCCCAGCGGCGCGAAAGCCGACTTCAGGATGTGCCGCAGGCCGTAACGGCCTTCGGCAGCGAGACGCTGGAGCGGCTCGCGATCCGCGACACCGAAAGCCTGTCGCGCAACACCCCGAGCCTCACCTTCACGCCGGTCGGTCCGGGTGAATCGAATATAGGCCTTCGCGGCCTCAGCACCGATCTCGGTCTTGCGCCGGCCGTTGCGGTCTATATCAACGACACCCCGTTCGATTTTCGCACCGATGCCTTCAGCGGTACGCCGAGCATTGACCTGTTCGACATGCAGCGCGTCGAAGTGCTGCGCGGGCCGCAGGGCACATTGTTCGGGTCGAGTTCGACCGGCGGTACGATCCGCTACATCACCAACGCACCCGATCCGTCCGGTTTTGACGCGCACGGCGAAGCGTTCGTCAACAGCGTGAAAGGCGGCGGCGAGGGATTTGGCGCGAAAGCGGCGATCAACCTGCCGATATCGGCTAACGCGGCGCTGCGCGTGACCGGCACCTACGAGAAGTTCGCGGGCTATATCGATCGCTACGATGCCACAATCGCCGGCCTGACGTCGCCGCTGTCCGACGACGAGCTGGTCGAGAAAGATGCCAACGGCGCCGAAATCTTCGGCATTCGCGCCGCCGTCCGGCTCGAAGCCGGCGACGATCTCGTCGTCACGCCGAGCCTGTTTTTCCAGCGGATCAATGGCGACAACCCGATCGCAACGCAGACCAACCTGCCGGGCTTTGGCCGCGCCAGCGCGATTGGCGATGAGCCGTCACGAACCGACCTCTTTGTGGCCAATCTGACCGTCGAAAAGAAGCTCGGTGACATCGACCTTGTTTCGTCGAGCTCCTATCTTCGCAAGAAGGCGGACTCGCTCCACGACTACAGCCTGCTAGGCTATAATATTTTCGGCGAGTTCGCACCATTCGCCAGCCGTACGCCAGGCAAAGCCGAAACCTATGCCCAGGAATTGCGGCTGACCTCGTCGAACAGCGGCCCCTTCAACTGGATCGCCGGGCTATATTTCAGCCATACCGATCAGACGCTCGGCGAGATATTCGAAGGCCAGCCGTTCTCCGATCTGCTGGACGATTTCTTCGGGCCGGCCGACGGTCCGGTAGGTCCCACCAGCTACACTTATATTCAGAAAACCTCCGAACAGCAGATCGCGGGCTTCGCCGAGGTAAATTTAAAGGCGACCGACCAACTGGAGCTCATCGCCGGGGTGCGCGTCTATCAGCTGAAGAACACCCTCGCGGCGAGCTGCCGAGAAGTCATCCCCGGCATCCTTTGCGGCGCGGACACGCCGCAGGAAACTGCAAAGACGACCAGCGCCAGCCCGCGCTTCACCGTGAAATATCAGCCGATCGAAAATGCGACGCTCTACGCAACCGTATCGCGCGGTTTTCGGGCCGGCGGCGCGAACGCCGCGGTTCCCGTGGCGCTGGGATGCTCGCTCGCCGAATCTGCAGGCCAGATTTTCAAGCCGGACTCGGTCTGGAACTATGAGGTCGGCGCAAAGGTTGAAACGGCTGACCGGGTGCTGACCTTGAACGGCGCTGCCTATCGGATCGAGCAGAAGGGCATCCAGCTTTCGATCCCGGATCCTTGCGGCATCCAGTTTTATGCCAATGCAGGCGATGCGCGTATCGACGGCGCCGAACTGGAAATGAGCCTGCGCCCATCACGCCATGTAACGATCAGCGGACAAATGAGCTATACCGACGCGCGCTTTTCCAATGTCCCCGCCGATTTCGGCGCGTCGGCCGGCTATGCCGAGGGCGACGCGATACCCGAGACTCCGCGCTGGAAATTCTCACTTTCGTCCGAGGTGCGCCAGCCCGTCACCGACGCCTGGGAAGCCTATGCACGCGGAAGCTGGCAGCATGTCGGCAAGACCCCGTTTGGAATCGACGGCGCGCTCACCTCGGGACGTTTCCGTCCGGCCTACGACATTGCGAATTTCGACATCGGCGCCGAGGGCGGCGCGCTCGACATCAGCCTGTTCGTTCGCAATGCTTTCAACAAGCGGGGCGTCCTCGGTATTGGTTCGGGCGTGACGAGCACCGTGCCGGGGGTGTTCGAGAATTTCACCTATGTGACGCCGCGCACCATCGGTCTCAGCCTGCGCGTCAAGGGCTGATCTCAACGTCTTCGAGGAGGATCAGCATGACCATGAGCAATTATTTCCCGCGGGAAGAATATGAAGCGCGCTGGAAGCGGGTGTGGGATGCCATGCGCGCCAAGGGCTATGAACATCTTCTTGTCTGGTCCCGCGGCGCCGGCTCGTACGACCGGCTCGGCAACGGCCTTTGGCTCACGAACTTCGCCAACACCGGCACGGGCCAGGATTGGGCCGACGACGTCCAGATGGGGGCGTGGACCTTTTCGGCGGTGCTGTTCCGCGATGGCCGCGCGCCTGAACTGCATGCCGCGCAGCCGCCGGGAGAGACCGAATATGCAAGGACCGTCTGCGGCGAGTTAATCGTGCACGAGCCCAGCGTCGTGACCGGGCTTGCCGAATATTTTCGCAAGCACGGCATCGAAGGCCGTGTCGCGGTCGTCGGGGACGATGTCCTTCCCGGACTTTACGATCGCAAGCTGCGCAGCCTCACGCCGCAGATCAAATGGGTGACCGACGAATGGTTCCTGCTCGAGCCGCAACGCGTCAAATCGGAGCGCGAGCAGGAAGCGTTTCGCACGGCGGGCGACATCACGACACACGCGCTGGCGGCCGGTATGGACGCGCTCATTGCCGGCGAAACATCGGCGGAAGCGGCAGCCCGCACGGCGATGGAAATCATACGGCGCGGCGGATGCTTCACGCGGATCGACATGCATCACGGGCCGCGGACGGAGAAGTTTCTCCTCGGCGATATGCTCACCGGCTACGACATGACGGCGCCAACTAAGGGCGATATGGTGCGAGGCTGGATCCAGGGACCGATTTTCCAAGGCTATTGGCTCGATCCCGGCCGCACCGCCGTCTGCGGCGGGAAACCGACCAAAGAACAGCGCCACATATTAGAGGGCGCGACCGACGTCTGCAATTCGATCATCAAGGCAATCCGTCCCGGCGTCACCGCGCGCCAATTGGGCGCGCTCGGCAAGACGGTGGCGGAGCGTTATGCCGGCGAGAATATCGATGTGAATTCGGGTATCTTCGGCCATCAGATGGGCACCTTTTATGGGCCGCACATCATACCGGCGGGCGACCCCGGTACGCTCGACGACGAGGCCGAAAAGCAGGGCAGATCCGCAGCCGAGCGCATGTTCACGGAGTTCGAGAAAATTGACGAACCTTATGAACCGGGGATGTTGATCGCCGTTGAAGCCTTCATGCATCATCATGGCGTGGGACTGAGCGGCCTGGAGGATCATGTTCTGGTCACCAAGGATGGCTGCGAACAGATAACAAAGACCCCGTTCTATCTTTGAGCATTGTGCCGATCAGAGAATGCCGATGTTTCTTTTGGGAATTGAGCGATGCTGACAAACCGAAGGCAATTCATGACGCGATCCGCGATCGGAGGGCTGGGCCTGATGGCCACGCCGCTGATCGCTTCCTACCCTGCAGCCGACGCGCTGGATTCGAAGGCGGCCCAACCGTCGGTTATCGCCACGCACGCGCGCTATTACCGATATTCGCCCGAAGGCGGCCCCCGTGAAGAGACCGCGTGGCTCAATATCGACTTGGGCGCAGTGAGGCCAATCGATGCCGTCCGGATGCGTCCCGCGTCAGCGAGTGGCTTGAAGCAAGATCGCGCTCCGGTTGATTTCTGCGTGGCTTGCTCGATTGACCCCGCGTTCCACGACGCAAGGCCGTTCGCGCTCTGGCGAGCGGAGCATTCTGCCGACCCGCAGAGCGCCTTCGCCCACTTCCCGCCGAAGCGCACGAATGCGCAGTTCATCCGGCTCGAGGCGAGCATCCACACCAAGCGGGGCGACGCCCTTCTGCCTTCGGGACCGGGTGCGATCGAAATTCTGTCCGGCGGTGCCGCAGTGTCCGTGGACGTGCGAAGATGGAACACGGTCCGCCGCGGCATGGCCAGTCGCGTTTCGCGGGGCGATCGGAACATTTGAGCGGCCAGCGATCGCACGCGATATCCTGTGTCAGACAGGAAGCTGGGTGGCATATTTGGTCTGCGACAGCGCAAAATGAGAAGAGGCCGTCGCCACGCCGGGATGACCGAGCAGGACACGCATGAGGAACCGTTCGTAATCGGCGACATCGAGAGCGACCATACGCAAGAGATGATCCCGGTCACCCGACATCGAATAACATTCCATGATTTCGGGCCGCTCGTTGACGAACACCTGGAAAGCGGCAGTCGCATCGCCGTTATGGCTGCGCATGTGCACGCTACACAGGACATTCACACGGCAATTCATTTCGCCGGATGGAGAAGCCGAACGGCCTTACCCAGCACGCCGGTCGCCTCAAGCGAGCGGAAGCGCCGCCAGCAGGAGGCCGACGAACTGCCGACCCGCTCGGCCAGTTCGGCGTGGCTGAGCAGGGCATCGCGCGGCCCGAATGTGAGAGAGGTTCCAATATGGCAAGCAAAAATCTGGAGCGCCCTGCCGGGGCTGCGCAAGACTGGACGATCCCGCAGGCGTGGGAGCGTTACACCGAGGCTGAGCACTAACTGATCGGTCTTCCAAAGCTCCGCCTGTGCCAATGCCCCCAAGCGCTGGATCAAGTTGCGTCCCAGGGAATTCCCTGCCGGATAGCCCGCCCGCTATCGAGCGAGAAGTCTGCGACGATCCATCGCAATAACCACTCCGATGATCAGCATAATGCTGGCTTAACCATGCTGCGGTGCAGCATGACACCTTGATTGAGGTTAGCCTCGCCGCAACAGCAAAGGGGTCGTTCGTCATGCCAAGCCTGTACATCTCGCCTACCGGATCCGGCGACAAAAGCGGCAGCGATATCAACAACGCAGCCTCGATCGGTTCGCTGAACACACTGATCGGAAAGGCGGGTCCGGGAGGCGAGGTCCTGCTGCTGGCCGACCAGGGCGACTACAACGTCACTGGCATCCTCGGCATCACCCGCGGCGGGGCGGAGGGCCAGCCCGTGGTGGTGCGCGGCATCGATTCCGGCGGCAATAGCATGGCCGCCCAATTCACCGGCTCGCGTCCCGCCGACTGGCAGGCGGGCGATGCCTCGGGCAACGAATTGTTCAAGCTCGGCGCGGGGGCGGACAATCTTGAATTTCGCGATCTCAGGATCGATAATGTCGGCACCGCTTTTCGGGTGACGGCCGATCTCGCGAACCTCCATATCGAGGATGTCGACGCAAATAATGTCCGCCGCTTCTTCGAGGATTATTCCAGCGCGCCTTCAGGCACCGCGACGATCACCGGGCTGACGATCCGCGACGTCGACGTCCAGGGATTCTCGAGGGTCGCGATCCGCCTCCAATATGACACGAACAATGTGGTGATCGACAATGTCACCGCCGACATGGCCGGACAAACGGGCGACGACCTGCCCGCGGGCGTCCATCTCGATGGCACCGTTCACAATGTCACGCTGAACCAGGTGGTGATGAAGAATGTCCAAAGCACCGCTGGCGCCTATTTCAACGGCGACGGCTTCGCCACCGAGCGCGGCGTCTATAACGTGCGCTTCATCGATACGGTCGCGCGGGGCAACAGCGACGGCGGCTATGACCTCAAGTCAAGCGGCACCTTGGTCGTCCGCGCGCTCAGCGAGGAGAATGGCCGCAACTACCGGCTTTGGGGGGATGCTACGCTGATCGACTCGGTCGGCCTGAACCCGGTGCTACGCGGCGGCATCTCCGAGCAGAACCAGCTCTGGCTCGACGACGCCGCCAACGTCACCGTGATCGGCGGTCGCTTCGACGATGCCGGATCGCGTACCAAGGTCATTTCCTCGCAGGGGCGGCTTACCTTGCAGGGCGTCGCGATCACCCGGTCCGAACTCTCGACGCTCGCTACCCGCGATTCGCTTCCCGGCCTGGACGGCATCGAGACGATTCGCGAGACGCTGACCGTCGATCGGGGCGACGCCTCGCCCGGCGCGACCGATTATATCGCGCTGCTTCCCCTGCCCGCCACCGCCACGGCGGATGCGCTGCTTGGTACCGCAGGCGACGACATCTTCCTTGTCGATAACGCCGGCGACCGGATCACCGAGGCCGCCAACGCCGGGTTCGACCGCGTCGAGACGACGCTGGACAGCTACACGCTCGCCGGCAATGTCGAGGCGCTGATCCGCCGCGGCGCCGCTGATTTTATGGGCAATGGCAACGCTCTTGCCAATGTGATGATCGGCGGCGCGGGCAGTGACGCTTTGAACGGGCTCGGCGGCAATGACGACATCGCCGGCAATTCGGGCGACGATATGCTCTCGGGCGGCAATGGCGAGGATCTGCTATCCGGCCAATCGGGTTCCGACGTGCTGCTCGGCGGCTGGCAGTCGGACACGCTCTCCGGCGGCACGGGCGCGGACCGGCTGGTCGGCGACCAGGAATGGCTCAGCAGCCAGGGCGCAAACGACCGGCTCGACGGCGGCGACGATGCCGACCTACTGATCGGCGATGCGACCAATATCTATGGCAGCGGCAAGGGGGGCAGCGACCGGCTGACCGGCGGCGCGGGCGATGACATATTGATCGGCGACGGCGACGTGATGACGGACGGCGCCAGGGGCGGCGCCGACACGCTGGAGGGCGGCGACGGCAATGACTGGCTCTATGGCGACGGCCGGGAGTCGACCGCGACTGTGACCGGCGGCGCCGACAAGCTCTATGGCGGCGACGGCCGCGATCATCTGATCGGCGGCGGCGGCAACGACCTGCTTGCGGGCGGCGCGGACGCCGACTGGTTCGTTTTCGCGCCCGGCTCGGGTGCCGACGAGATCAGCGACTTCACCTCGGGCGCGGACCATATCGATCTCAGCGCCTTCGATATCGCCTTTGAGCAACTCGGTTTCGCGACGAGCGCCGACGGAGTCCGCATCACCATGGGCGCGGACAGCATCTTCGTTCGCGGCGCGCAGGGGTTTTCGCCCGAAGATTTCGTCTTTGGCTGAGGCTCAGCCGAAAACGAAGTCCGCCTGATCGAGCGCGGTGACGCCGCGCACGAAGATCGTATCGGTGCCGCCCAGCTGGATCGTTACCCCCGCGCTGCTCGTGGTGAAGCGCAGCGCCTCATAAGCGATGTCAAAGGCGCTGAGGTCGATCCGGTCGGCCCCGGCGCCGCCGCGGGTGAAGTCGGTGATTTCGTCGGCGCCCGAGCCGCGCGCAAAGACGAAGCGGTCGCTCCCGCCGCCGCCGGTCAGCTTGTCAGCGCCGCCCCGCGCGCCAGCCGCCATGGTCATCGCGTCGCCGACCAGCACGTCGTTGCCGAGCCCGCCAATCAGCGTGTCGGCGCCGCCGATCCCGCTCGCGGTCATGCTCATTCCGTCGCCGACCAATATGTCGTCGCCATCGCCGCCGTCGAGCGTGTCTCTCGCAGCAAGCGACGAGACCCACTCGGTATCCCCGACCAGAAGGTCGTTGCCCGCGCCGCCATATAGCCGGTCGGTCTGCTGGCCACCGTAAAGCGTGTCGTCACCGTTCTCGCCGTAGAGCCCATCCTCATTCTTGCCACCGTCGAGCCGGTCGTTGTCGGTGCCGCCGCGCAGCGTGTCGTTGCCGTCGTCGCCGGAGAGCGCGTCCTCGCCTTCGCCGCCGGTCAGTATATTGGCCCCTTGGCTGCCGAGCAGCACATCGGCAAAGGCCGAGCCCTGGGCATTCTCGATACTGACCAGCCGGTCGCCCATGGCATCGCCGCCGGTCGCGGTCTGGGCGCGCAGATTGACCAGCACCCCGCCGAGCGAGCCGGCATATTCCGCGGTGTCCGATCCCGCGCCCCCGTCGAGCAGATCGCCGCCCGCCCCGCCGCGCAGCACGTCCGCGCCATCTCCGCCGGCCAGCCGATCCTCGCCGCCGCTGCCAACGACGAAATTGTCGAGCGCATTGCCCGTCATCGTCGCGCCGATCGTCCCGGTATAGACCAGTTCCTCGATATTTGCGCCGAGCGTGTAGCTGGTCGCGGCGGTGCGGATACGGTCGCGCCCCTCCCCCGCCGCCTCGATCACCTGGTCGCCGGCCTCGTATACAACATAGAGGTCGTTGCCGGTGCCGCCGCGCAGCAGGTCGTTGCCGCCGCCGCCGTCGAGCTGATCGTCGCCAGCGCCGCCGAACAAGAGATCGTCGCCGCCCCGCCCATAGAGGATGTCGCCGACCAGCGGATCGTCGCCGCCGGTAATGCTGTCGGCATAGTTGGAGCCGATCACGGTCTCGATGTCGACCAGCCGGTCGCCCTCGGCCTCGCCGCCGTGATTGACGTTGGTGACAAGGTTCACGGCGATCGCGGCGGACTTGGTATAGTCGACCTGGTCGCGTCCCGCCCCGCCGTCGAGCAGGTCCGCGCCCGCGCCTCCCACCAGCTTGTCGTCGCCGTCGAGCCCATAAAGCGCGTCGTCCGCCGCCTTGCCGTAGAGGCTGTTGTCGAGCGCATTGCCGGTGCCGACAAAGCCGCCGCTACCGACATAGCTCAGGTCCTCGACCCCGTCGGCAAGCGTCAGCGCGGACAGGGTCGTGCGCACGATATCGACCCCGCCGCCGACCGTCTCGGTCACCTGGTCGCCGGCATTGTCGACCACATAGGAGTCGTCACCCGTGCCGCCGATCATCACATCCGCGCTGGCGCCGCCGTCAAGCGTGTCGTTGCCCGCGCCGCCCTCGAACCGGTTGGCGTTCGCGTCGCCCGTCAGCGTGTCGGCGAAGGCGCTGCCGACAACGCCCTCGATCCCGGCAATGCTGTCGCCTTGCGCATCGCCGCCAGACAGGATGCTGGTCGCGAGGTTGACCGTCACGCCCGCGGCGCTGCCCGAATAAACCGCGATGTCAAAGCCGCCCGCGCCGTCCAGCCGGTCGCCCGCCGCGCCGCCGACCAGTATCTGGTCCGCCCCGTCGCCGACGATCGTATCGGCAAAGCTGGTGCCGATGAACCGCTCAACGCCCTCGAACCGGTCGCCCTCGGCATCGCCGCCGCTGCTCGCGCCGGTCTGGAGATTGATCGAGACGGCACCCGCATTGGCGCTATAATCGACCGTATCGATGCCTTCCCCGCCGATCAGCACATCGGCGCTCGCGCCGCCCTGAAGCAGATCGTCACCGCCGCGCCCGTCGAGCCGATCCGCGCCCGCACCGCCGTACAGCGCCTCGTCGGCCCCCACGCCGGCCAGCACATCGTCGAAGGCCGAGCCCACCAGCGCCTCGATGCTCAACAGCCGGTCGCCCGCTGCATCGCCGGTGCCGCCCTGCACCGACAGGGCAAGGTCGACCTGCACCGCCGCCGCCGAGCCCGAATAATCGGCCGTATCAAGGCCATCGCGCCCATTGATCATGTCCGCGCCCTGGCCGCCGAGTAGCAAGTTGCCGCCGGCGTCGCCGTTCAACACATCGTCGAACGCCGAGCCGATCAAGCCCTCGATCGCGACGAGCGTCACCCCGCCCGAAGCCGTGCCCGCCGCAAGATCCGCTGTCACTGCGCCCGCGGCGGTCGAAAAGTCGGCAACGTCAGAGCCCGCGCCGCCGTCGAGCCGGTCCGCCCCGCCGTTGCCAGCCAGCCGGTCGTCCCCGTCGCCGCCCGACAACACATTGACCGCGCCATCGCCGACCAGCGCGTCGCCAAACCCACTACCGACCAGATTCTCGATCCCCGTCAGCACATCGCCCGCGGCATCGCCGTCGCTGCCGGTGCCGCCCAGCACGGCGGTCACCGCCCCGGCGCTCGCCGAATAATCGGCGGTGTCAGTCCCGGCGCCGCCGGTCAGCCGGTCCGCGCCAGCGCCGCCGATCAGCACATTGTCGAAACCGTCGCCGGTTAGCACATCGCCGAAGCGCGAGCCGATCAACCGCTCGACCCCTTGCAGCCGGTCGCCCTGAGCATCGCCGCCGCTTCCGGTGCCCGCGGCAAGATCGACTGTGACCGCACCCCCGCTGCCCGAATAATCCGCGCTGTCGACCCCGGCGCCGCCGACCAGCATGTCGGCACCCGCGCCGCCGACCAGCAAATCGTCGCCGCCGCGCCCGTCGATCCGGTCGTCGCCCGCGCCGCCGCCGATCCAGTCCGCGCCTTCATTACCCGACAGCATATCGCCAAAGTCCGAGCCTTCGACGCCCTCGATCCCGATCAGCCGGTCGCCCGCCGCCTCTCCGCCACTCGCCGCGCCATCGGCGAGATCGACAACCACCGCCGCGCTGCTGCTGCCATAGTCCACCCGATCGATACCAGCACCGCCGTCGAGCAAGTCCGCGCCCGCACCGCCGTCGAGCATGTCATCGCCGGCACCGCCCGAAAGCGCATCGTCGCCCGCGCCGCCGAACAGCCGGTTAGCGCGCGCGTCGCCTGCAAGGACGTCGGCGAAGGCCGAGCCCTCAACATCCTCGAACCCGTCGAACAGGTCGCCCGCGGCATCGCCGCCGCTGGCGGAGAGCCGCATCAGATCGACCCGCACCGCAGCATCGCTGCCGGCGTAGCTGAGCAGATCGCGCCCGGCGCCGCCGACCAATATGTCTGCGCCCGAACCGCCGGTCAGTACGTCGTCGCCGGCATTGCCGATCATCATGTCATCGCCGGCATCGCCGATCAGCAAATCGACGCCCGCAGTGCCGCCGATCAGGTCATCGCCCGCCGTCCCCGCCGCGACCACCACGCGCTGCCCGCCCAGCGTCAGCACCGATCCCGTGCCTCTTTTCCAGGTCAGCGCGCCCGCGCCGGTGGCAAGGCCATAGTCCTGCACCGTCAGCGCGCCGTTCCTCTCGGCAAGGTTGAACAAAGTCGGCGAGCCGGGATCGGAGAAGAACGCCCCGTCGATCGTCGCGCTTGCGCCCTCGGCCAGCCAGATATGCTCGCGATTGCCGCCTGCCAGCGGCGCGCCCGCGTCGAGGCTGACGATGTTGCTGAGCTCAGCGCCCGTGCCCCACAGCCGGATGTTGCGGCCATTGCCCGAGACGATCGCCCCGTCGACCACGATGTTGTCGCTCTTCAGGTCGAGCCCGCCATCGCTGTTGCCCGTCGCGATCACGTCGCGCAGCGTGATGTCGTATGTGCCGCGCTCGGTCGCGAAGCCGTCGCCGTTGCGATAGTGGTTCACCGTGTCGAGCGCGTTGCGCATGGCGACGCGATCGATCGTCACGTCGTGCGCGGTGCCGGTGATGTGAACGCCGATCGCGAAATTGTCGCCATCCTGAAACTGGCTGTCGCCGCGCACATCCTCGATCAGCACATTATTCGTATCGTACTGGATGCGGATCGCGCCCTTGGAATAGCCGGCGACGGCGACGTCGCGGATCGTCAGCCCGGTAATCGTCGCGCTGGAATTGGCGCCGGAGACCATATTGTCGAAGAAGCGTGAGACGTTCGCGGCCTCGATATGCTCGATCGCCAGATTCTGCACGTCCGCCCCCACGCGAAAGGCTGTGCCGACATTCTCGAAGGCCAGATCGCTGAAGCGCAGATTGTTCGCACCACCGAGCAGGCGAAAGACCTCTTCGCCCGGGAGGGTGGCCGGGTCGAATGGCTCCGTCCTGGTCCCGGCGATGGTCGCCGCCATCGCATTGCCCGCGCTGTCGACCCCGCGGATCGTCACGGGCGCGCTCGCCGTCCCCCCGGCGACGATCGCCAGCGCCCCGGTCGGCGCGCTATAGTCTCCCTGATCGGCGAGCAGCAGCACCTGCCCGCCCGGTCCCGCCGCCGCGATCAGCTGCGGCAGGTCATCCAGCATCGCAGCGTTCGCGGCGCTCGAGCCGTCGCCCGAACCGCTGCCGGTCGGTGAGATGTAGAGGGTGGGCATGGCAGGGCTCCCGTCATAAGCCTTAAAACACACCCCCCACTTGATCGCGACCAGACAGCCCGCCATGGCATCGGGGTCAACCATTTGCTGCACCTGCGAACGCCGAATCGCCCCTTTGCTCCGACGACCGGAGCGGCGGCGCCTTCGCTCGCCAGTCTTTGGCCGCTACCAAGGTTGGTGCCGGACGATTCACCTTGCCGCACCCCGCAGATTGTCGACGCCTGAAGAACCCGATCGGAGACCCACCGTGCAGCAGGACCTGTCCCCCGGGACGTCGGAGCCGCCCGTGGATAACGGGCTCGCTGCCTTCGCCCAGATCCTCGCGATGCACCGCATTGTCGCGGACCCGGCCGAGCTGCGCCACAGCCTCGGCCATTCCGACGCCGTCACGGCGTCCGATCTGCTGCGTCTGGCAAAGCGTATCGAAGGCGTCCGCGCCCGCGCCACGACCGCCGATTTCGAACGGTTGAGACGCCTTCCCATGCCGGTGATGGCCAGCGGCGCGGAGGGCTGGTTCGTCATCGGCCGCGTCGGCGAAGACGCCGTCGCGGTCCAGCGTCCCGGCGAAGCGATCGAGCGCTGGGACCGCGCCGCGCTGGAAGCCCGCTGGTCGGGCGCGCTGCTCCTCGTCGCCACGCGCGATTCCGCGCAGGTTGCCGCGCCCGCCTTCGACATGACCTGGTTCATTCCCCAGATCGTCAAATACCGGAAGCTGATCGGCGAGGTGCTGTTGATCACGCTCGCGCTCAACCTGCTCGGCCTCGCCGCGCCGCTCTTTTTCCAGAATGTCGTCGACAAGGTGCTGGCACACAACAGCCTGGCAACGCTGCAGGTGCTCGCCATCGGGCTGGTGATCGTTTCGCTGTGGGAAGTCGCGTTCGGCTGGCTGCGGACCCGCCTCTATTCGGAAACGAGCCAGAAATTAGACGTCGAGCTGGGCAGCCGCCTCTTTCGCCACCTGCTCCGCCTGCCGCTCGCCTATTTCGAAAATCGGCGCGTCGGCGACACCGTTACCCGTGTCCGCGAGCTGGAGACGGTGCGCGAGTTCATGACAAATGCCTCGCTCACCGTGCTCATCGATCCGCTGTTCACGATCGTCTTCATGGTTGCGATGTGGCTCTATTCTCCCCTGCTCTTCGTCATCGTCGCGCTCACCCTCCCGGCCTATATATTCGTCTCGCTCGTCGTCACCGGCCCCTTGCGCCGCCGGCTGGACGAGAAATTCGCGCGCGGCGCCGCCAACAACGCGCTGCTCGTCGAGAGCGTCTCGGGCATGCAGACGCTCAAAGCCGCCGCGGTCGAGCCGCAATGGCAGGACCGCTGGGAACGCCAGCTCGCCGCGTACAGTGCCGCCAACCAGCGCGTCATCAATCTCGGCAATTCGGGAAGCCAGGCGGTCCAGCTCATCTCGAAGCTCAGCCTCGCCGCGATCCTGTTCTTCGGCGCGCAGCAGGTGATCGCGGGCGCGCTGACGATCGGCGGGCTGGTCGCGTTCAACATGTTCGCCCAGCGCGTATCGGGCCCGGTGATCCGCATGGCGCAGCTCTGGCAGGACTTCCAGCAGGTCCGCCTGTCGGTCCAGCGGATGGGCGACATCCTTAACACCGGCGCCGAGCCCGGCGCGGGATCACGCACCGCTTTGCCCGCGCTCGAGGGCCATGTCCGCTTCGAGGGCGTGCGCTTCCGCTATGCCGCCGAGGGCCCGTGGACGCTCGACGACATCAGCCTCGACCTGCCCGCCGGTGCCACGCTCGGCATCGCCGGCGCCTCGGGCTCGGGTAAATCGACGCTCACCAAGCTACTCCAGCGCCTCTATCTGCCTGCCAGCGGCCGGGTTCTGATCGACGGCGTCGACGTCGCCCAAGTCGATCCCGCATGGCTCCGCCGCCAGATCGGGGTGGTGCTGCAGGAGAATATCCTGTTCAATCGCTCGATCCGGGAGAATATCGCGCTCGCCGATCCCGTCACGCCGATCGAGCGGGTGATGACCGCCGCCCGCCTCGCCGGCGCGCACGACTTCATCCTGGAGCTGCCCCGCGGCTATGACACGATCGTCGAGGAGCGCGGCGTCAACTTCTCGGGCGGGCAGCGCCAGCGCCTTGCCATCGCCCGCGCGCTGATCACCAACCCGCGCATCCTGATCCTCGACGAGGCAACGTCGGCGCTCGATGCCGAAAGCGAGGAGATCGTCCAGCGCAATCTCAAGGCGATCGCCGCCGGGCGCACCGTGCTGATCATCGCGCATCGCCTCTCCGCGATCCGCCAGTGCGACCGCATCCTGACGCTCGACAGGGGGCGGATC
>JASBTC010000207.1 GCA_030148625.1 Sphingobium sp.
TTACAATTTACCCTGTTCGATCGAGCCGATCGGCGGAAATAGGCCAGCGGCATGACCCTTGCTTGGCAAGGGTCATGCTGAAGCGGATCAAACGCCTGTTCGTCATCAAGACTCGCTTCGAGGCGTGCTTGATCATCTACGCGCTCGCGGTCGGCGCGATGCAGCGCGGCAAGGCCTATCTGGTCGAATATCCCGGCTATGGCGGCTGGCTGCTCTGCGCGGCCTGTACCGGCGCGGTGTTCATGGCCGGTGCGATGATCTTCGACGCGCTTGCGCTCAAGCGCGCCGCCGAGTCGGGCTGATCCGCGCGACTGGCGCCGCGCATGCCGTAGCGTCGGCCGCACCTTGCTGGACAGGTCGATTCGTTTCGGTATGAAACCAGCATGACCTTGCCCTCACCGCTCTTCGATCGCCTGCGGCTTCCCGTCATCGGCTCGCCGCTTTTCATCGTATCCAGCCCCGAACTGGTGATCGCGCAATGCAAGGCGGGGATCGTCGGGTCCTTCCCTGCGCTCAACGCGCGGCCGCAATCGCAGCTCGACGAGTGGCTGCACCGCATCACCGAAGAGCTTGCAGCCTGGAACCGCGAAAATCCCGATCGCCCCGCGGCCCCCTATGCGGTCAACCAGATCGTCCACAAGTCCAACGACCGGCTCGAAAACGACCTTGCGACCTGCGGCAAATGGCAGGTGCCGATCACGATCACGTCGCTGGGCGCACGCGAGGATCTGAACGCCGCGGTGCATGGCTGGGGCGGCATCACGCTGCACGATGTCATCAACGATCGCTTCGCGCGCAAGGCAATCGAAAAGGGCGCCGACGGGCTGATCCCGGTGGCGGCGGGCGCCGGCGGACATGCCGGCGTCATATCCCCGTTCGCACTGATGCAGGAGATCCGCGCCTGGTTCGACGGGCCGGTCGCACTGTCGGGCGCGATCGCGCATGGCCGGTCGATCCTGGCCGCGCAGGCGATGGGCGCCGACTTCGCCTATATCGGCTCGGCCTTCATCGCGACGCGTGAGGCCAATGCGGGCGACGATTACAAGCAGGGCATCGTCGAGGGCCGCGCCGCCGACATCGTCTATTCGGATCTCTTCACCGGCGTTCACGGCAATTATCTGCGCGGCTCGATCAGCGCGGCCGGGCTCGATCCCGACAATCTGCCCGATGGCGATCTGAAGACCATGGATTTCGGATCGGGCGGCAACCAGAACAAGAAAGCCTGGCGCGACATCTGGGGTTCAGGCCAGGGAATCGGCGCCGTCGGGGCCGTGGAATCGGTGGCCGATCGCGTCGACCGGCTCGAGGCGGAGTACCGCGCCGCAAAGGCATCGCTCGATCAGGCGTATCGCGGATAGACATCCGTCCGGCTGGATGAATCCATCCATCTTGTGTCATTCCCGCGTACGCGGGAATCCAGCTTTTCCGTGAAGTATCCGAAAGGAGAAGAAGAAGCTGGATTCCTGCTTTCGCAGGAATGACAGGCAGCGTGGAAATGTTCCGATTCCGACGGACTAACCTCCGCCGCGCGAGTGCCGTATCAGAAAGCCGCTTCGAGCCGCCGCATCAGGCTGTGCGCCGGGCTCGGCGGCACCTCGCCCGGAACCAGTCCCCGATCGATCCGCTTGACACGCTCATAAAGGTCGACGCTCGCTTCGATCAGTCCGCGCGCATCGTCGGGCAGGCGCTCGACCAGTGCCTCGTCGCTCGCCGCGGCATGGCCGACGCGGCGTGACGGATGCCGGCCCTGGATGGGACTCAATTCCCCGGTATCGATCGCGCGCTGGGTGAGCAGCCAGGCAATGACGTGCATCAGCCGCGTCGTCACCTTGAGCGACTCACACGAAAATCCGACGCGCAGCATCGGATCGAGCATCTCGCGATCGTCGCGGCCATTCTCGTCGAAATAAGCGCGCGCCTCATCGGCAAGCAGCATCGCCTCGATGTAAAGCGCGTCGATGAGTCGTGGCGTCAGACGCGATTGATTTTGGCCCCAGTCCATGTCCGAAGACTGACACAATCGGCGCGTTCGCGAAACGATTAATCGCTGGATCGAGGCGGACATCTTCGCACATCGCGAACATGTCCCGGAATGAGTCAGGCCGCGTACCGATCAGGCGATGATGTCGGGAATCAATTGATCCTCGAACATGGCGATCTCGTCCTTCAATCGCAGCTTGCGTTTCTTCAGTCGCGCCAGCTGAAGCTGGTCGGGCGCGGCGATCTCCGAAAGCGACGCAATAGCGCTGTCGAGGTCACGATGCTCCATCCGCAGCAGCTCGAGTCTTGCCCTGATCTCTTCCGGTTCCATGGCGAGCCCCTGATTTCAGCGGGTCAGCGATAGGGCGAGCCGCCGTCCGGCTCAAGCGTGAAGCGCAATCGAATCGTCGCAGCGCCAATTGCAACCATCGCGTTCACTTGAATTGGATGCAGACAGGAAAGGAATTTGGTGCTTCAATCCAATCCGCGTTGACCACCAGAAGGAGACAGAAGGATGGAACAGGCACATTTCTCGGCACTCGAGACCAAGCATGCCGGTCTTGAAAATCGGATCGCCGAAGAAACCCGCCGCCCCAATCCCGACCCGGTCGTCGTAGCCCAGCTCAAGAAAGAGAAATTGAGGATCAAGGACGAGCTTTCGTCACACTGATCGCCTCATGCTGAAGGGCCGGTTCGCCGCGCCCTTCAGTCGACCTTGAAGCGCGGCCGCCGTACGACCGGCAGCCTGACGTGCTTCGGCACGTTCGACTCCGCCAGACCAACCGGTTTGCGCGCGCGCTTCGGATCAATCTGATCATCGAAAGCGACGCCGATCTTGTCGATCGATCGCCATATGATCAGGCCGGTCACTTCGCCGATGCCACGCAGCGTGATCGTGACGGCTTCGCCGCGTACGAATGTCTCCGCGCAATCGGCCATCATGCCGCCCGGCGAGAGATTGCGTACGCGCACCGTCCGCTCCGACTGATCCGACAGCCGGCGCACCATCGCAGACAGGAACAGGCTGTCGCGCATCGCCTCACGGTTCTGCTTCGCGTTCGCCGCTTCGATCTTGATCGGGTGTTCCAACCTTCCAGGCCTCCGGATGATCGCGCGCCCCGGAAATGCACGGGGCAATGGCGATCAATTAAGCCAAAAAGGGTGTCTAAAGCTTTAAGTCGAATGGTTATCGCGCATTCACTCGTCGCGCGAAATCTTCTCCTGACGCTCATGACGCTCCTGCGCCTCGACCGTCATCGTCGCGATCGGGCGCGCTTCGAGCCGCGCCAGCGAGATCGGCTCGCCAGTCACTTCGCAATATCCATATTCGCCTTCGGCGATGCGGCGCAGCGCCGCGTCGATCTTCGAGATCAGCTTGCGCTGACGGTCGCGGGTGCGCAGTTCGATCGACCAGTCGGTCTCGCTCGACGCGCGGTCGGTGACATCGGGCTCGCGCAGCGAATCATTCTGCAGCTGATTCAGCGTGTCGCGTGATTCGCGAAGGATATTGTCCTTCCACGCATTGAGCTTGGCCTTGAAATAAGCGAGCTGCCGCTCGCTCATAAAGGCCTCATCGGGGGATGGCCGGTAGTCGGTGTCCAGCACCGGCGGTTTCGACAAGGGATCTCGGTCTCCCTCGCTGGTCGTCAACGCCGTCGCCATACCCGTCTCCAGTTACGATACATTCCGGCCCGGCCGTATCACGCCCGCGCCAGACGCCCACTCCGGCGCGGCTATAGCCACGCCCAAAATGCCGCACAAGCCAGCGAATCGACGAAGCCCAGCATTCGGTCGAAACCACGGGCCCGTGCGCATCCAAGCGCTCTAATCTCGGCCATATTGAGGCGCGATGAACCGGCCAGCCCACCCCGAATCGGCCCGACTCGATATCGTGATCACCAGCATGTTAACCGTCTCGACTGGGCGAAGGTTTAACCATCGACGCGTAAAACGCCCTGTAATGAGACATTAACCAATTCCCTTCCGGTCGAGATGGGCATGCACCCGGATCGAATGAGAAAATCATGGTTAATAATCTTGTTATTGGGCGACGAATGAAGCCTTTTTAGGCGTGTGTCAGGTCGGGGGCGCGGTTCCGGTAGATAGTCCGGGCAGCCGCAACGGCCGCAGAGGAAAGAGATTTGCGATGTCTGTTCGGATGGCCTTGGCGAAACTCTGCGCATGCACCTGCGGCGGCGCGATTGTCGGCGGCGGTGCGATGCATATCGCGGATGCACCCCGCCCGGCGCACGTCACGAGCGCGAAAAGCACCAAGGCGGTCAAGCGCCCGGTGAAGCGCGTCCGTTATGCGAAACGCCCGGTGAAGCGGATCAAGCGCGTGGTGACCACCACGACGCAGACCGCCTGCGCGATGCCCACGGTGGTCACGGTCGCCCAGGCGCCGATGCCCCCCATTCCCTATGCCGGCGTCCCCTTTGAAGGCGGCGGCGGTGGCGGCGGCGTCATGGTCGGCGGCAGCGGCGGCTTTGGCGGCGGCGGTTTCTTCGGCGGCGGCTTCTTCAGCGGCGGCAGCTCGGGCGGCAATATCGTCATCTCCTCGACCAGCAGCGGCGGCTCGACCTCCACGTCGAGCGGATCGAGCAGTTCGAGTTCAAGCTCGAGCAGCAGCAGCTCTTCGAGTTCGTCGAGCAGTTCCAGTTCGTCGAGCAGCTCGAGCGGCGGCAAGCCGCCCAAGCCGCCGCACGGATCGAGCGGCCATCATGGATCGAGCGGCCATCACGGTTCTTCGGGCAGCTCCGGCTCCTCGGGTAGCTCCGGGTCTTCCGGCAGTTCCGGGTCTTCGGGCAGCAGCGGTTCTTCCGGCAGCAGCGGTTCGTCGAGTTCGTCGAGCTCCAGCAGCAGCTCGAGCTCGTCTTCGAGCAGTTCCAGTTCGTCGAGCAGCTTCGGCGGATCGAGCGGCTGGCACGGATCGAGCAGCAGCCACGGTTCGAGCAGCAGCCATGGCAGCACGGGCAGTTCCGGATCG
Organism: Sphingobium sp.; assembly: GCA_030148625.1. The sequence goes on from JASBTC010000207.1 coordinate 4,967, forward strand.
AGCGGCACGCCGGTCCCGGCCCCGCCCGTCGTCCTGCTGTTCGGCGCCGCAGCGGTCGCGCTCGTGGCGCGGAAGCGGCTGGTCAAGCCGAAGGACTGACAAGTTTTGTAGAGCCCAACGCATGGGCGGCGCATCCACAACCCCGGATGCGCCGCCCCTTTTTTTGATCAGGCCGCGACGATGATCTTCTCGATCTGGTCGACCGGATGGCCGGTCAGGTCCTTGGCGATTTCCCCGACGAGGCGATTCTCCACTTCCTTGTGATAGTGCTTCCTGAGTTCGCCGAGCGTCCTTGGCGGCGCAACGATGATCAGCGATTCGAAATCGTTGGAGAGCGCACGCTTGCGCAACAGGTCGGCAGTCTCACTTGCGAAGCGGTCTTCCTCCAGCTGGTGGAAATCGACTTCGGAAAAGCTGTGGCGGCCATGGCCGACGCTTGAAAAGGACAGGCCGGGTGCGTCCGACTTCTGGTCGCGATCGGGTGGATTGTCCTGTTCACGCACATGATCCATCGCAAGATTCGGGTGTTTCGCGTCGCCCTCGTTGCGGAGGAACAGCATTTTCCGGCCGTCGGCCACCACCACCAGGCTCTTGTTCGCGATCAGCATCGACGCACTCCTTCTGTTAGCGTCGACGGATAACGCGCCGCGCCCATGCGTGGTTGCGGCTTGCATGGCCGCAGCGCCCTCGCCATAGCCGCGCCATGCATGATATCCGCCTGATCCGCGAAGACTCCGCCGCCTTCGACGCCGCGCTCGCCCGCCGCGGCGCAGCCCCCGCCTCGACCGCCCTGATCGCGCTCGACGAGGAGCGCCGCGCCGTCGTCACCGAAGCACAGACCGCCCAGGCCCGCCGCAACGAGGCATCGAAAGCGATCGGTGCCGCCAAGGCGCAGAAACGCGACGACGAAGCCGCCGCGCTCATGGCGGAGGTCGCGATCCTCAAGGAGACGCTGCCGGCGCTCGAAGCGCGCGAACGCGAGCTGAACGACGCGCTGAACGATGCGCTCGCCGCCATTCCCAACCTGCCCGATGCCGACGTACCCGATGGCGCGGACGAAGCCGACAATGTCGAGATCTCGCGCTGGGGAACGCCGCGCAGCTTCGACTTCAAGCCGCAGGAACATGCCGATTTCGCCCCGGCGCTCGGCCTCGATTTCGAAAGCGCCGCGCGCATTTCAGGCGCACGCTTCGCGGTGCTGCGCGGCGGTATCGCCCGGCTCCACCGCGCGCTCGGCCAATATATGCTCGATCGCCAGTCCGACGCCGGCTATGCCGAGACCGCGCCGCCGCTGCTGGTGCGTGACGAGGCTGTCTTCGGCACCGGCCAGCTTCCAAAATTTCACGACGATCTGTTCCAGACGACCGACGGACGCTGGCTGATCCCGACCGCCGAAGTCAGCCTGACCAATCTGGTCCGCGAACAGCTTCTCGATGAAGCGACGCTGCCGATTCGCCTGACCGCGCTGACTCCTTGTTTCCGCTCCGAAGCGGGATCCGCCGGACGCGACACGCGCGGGATGATCCGACAGCACCAGTTCGAGAAGGTCGAACTGGTCACGATCGCCACCCCCGAACAGTCGGAAGACGAGCATCTGCGGATGACCGGTGCAGCCGAGGCGATCCTCCAGGCGCTGTCCCTGCCCTATCGCAAGATGCTGCTCTGCACCGGGGATATGGGTTTTGCCGCACGCAAGACCTATGATCTCGAAGTCTGGCTGCCCGGGCAGAATTGCTATCGCGAGATCAGCAGCATCTCCAACTGCGGCGATTTCCAGGCGCGCCGCATGGCCGCGCGCTATCGCCCGGCTGGGGACACCAAGGGCACCCGTTTCCTCCACACGCTCACCGGATCGGGGCTGGCGGTCGGACGCACGCTCGTCGCCGTGCTCGAAAACTATCAGGAGGCGGACGGCTCGGTCCGCGTGCCTCAGGTGCTGATCCCCTATATGGGCGGCATCGAACAGCTGGTGCCCGCCTGATGCGTATCCTGGTCACCAATGACGACGGCATCCACGCACCGGGCCTCAAGGTGATGGAAGCGATCGCCCATGCCCTGTCCGACGATGTCTGGGTCGTCGCGCCGTCGGAAGAGCAATCGGGCGCGGGCCATTCGCTCACGCTCAGTCGTCCGGTCCGCATCCGCCGCCATGGCGAGCGTCGCTGGTCGGTGACGGGCACGCCCACCGACTCGGTGCTGATGGCGCTCGGCCAGCTGGTCGAGGGTGAGAAGCCCGACCTCGTATTGTCCGGGGTGAATCGCGGCGCCAATCTCGGCGAAGACGTCACCTATTCGGGCACCGTCTCCGCGGCGATGGAGGGCGCGCTCGCCGGCGTGCCCGCAATCGCGCTCAGCCAGGTCTATGCGCGCGAAGGCATGGGCGACAGCGTGCCCTTCGCCGTCGCCGAGGCCTGGGGCGAACGCGTGCTGCGTCCGCTGATCGGCATGAAGATGCCGTTCCGCACGCTCATCAACGTCAATTTCCCCGCCACCACGCCCGATGCGGTGCGCGGCGTGAAAGCGGTGCGGCAGGGTTTTCACGATTATGGCCGCACCCGCATCGTCAAGGGCACCGACCCGCGTGGCTATCCCTATTACTGGTTCGGCCTGGGCACTACCGAGCATACGCCGGGTCATGCCACCGACCTGGAGGCCATCGCCGAAGACTGGATCACGGTGACGCCGCTGCACCTCGACCTCACCCACGACGAATCGATGGCCGCGGTCGACGCGCTTTATCGATAAGCCGTTGCATGACGGTGCATGCAAACCGCTGAAATCCATGCTAGTCTAAACAATATGGGCGCTAGGGTGGGGACCAGAAGCATCATCGCAGCAACGGCGCTGCTCGTCGCGGGCTGCGTCCCGCGCGGCGGATCCGCGCCGCCCGCCCCGCCGCCGCCCGTGCCGATGCTCGAAACCGAGATCGTCAATCTTCCCGAAACGCCACCCGCCTGGGAAGCCAAGCCCGCCGCGGCCGGCGCGAAGCAGGTCGAGGGTTCGCTCTACCGCGTGGCGGACGGCGACACGTTGCGCGGCGTGGGCGAAAAGACCGGCGCCGGATCCGAAGCGATCGCGCGCGCCAACAGCCTGGCCGCGCCTTACACCATCTTTCCCGGCCAGATGCTGCGCATTCCCGCCGGCCGCTATCACCGCGTCGGCCAGGGCGAAACCGGCATCGCCATCGCGCGCGCCTATGGCGTCGGCTGGTCCGACATCCTCGCGCTCAACGGGTTGCAGGAGCCGTTCGTGCTGCGTGTCGGCCAGCGGCTTGCGCTGCCCGATGCCGCCGCACCGCCCCAGCGCCAGACGCTCGAACAGCGCGCCGCCGCCTTCCGGCTCGACATCGCATCGATTCTGAGCGGCGGCGAACCCGCGCTGCCGGAGGGCAAGCCCCCTGCCCGTCCTGCCGCCACCGCCGCACGCACCTTGCCGCCCAATGCCGCCGTGGCGGCACCGTCACGCTTCCAGGGCGGATTCATCTGGCCCGCAACCGGTCGGCTGCTCACGCGTTTCGGGCCGAGTGGAAAGGGTCAGGTGAATCAGGGCGTCAACATCGCGCTGCCGCGCGGCACCGACATCAAGGCCGCTGCCGACGGCGTCGTCGCCTATGTCGGCGACGGCGTAAATGCCTATGGCGGGCTGATCCTGATCCGCCACGGCAGCGGCTGGGCGACCGCCTATGGACATGCCCAGGAAT
>JASBTC010000217.1 GCA_030148625.1 Sphingobium sp.
GAGATCGACCACGTCATCGTCACCATCGCCGAGACCTCGGCGCGCCAGATCCGCCGCATCGTCGGCATCTGCGAGCGGGTGCCGATCCGCGTGCGCATCATCCCCGGCCTTTACGAGATCGTCGAGGGTGTCCGGCTGGGCGTCAACCTGACGCATAGCGAGCGCGCGCCGACCGCCGAGGAACTGTTCGCCAATGGTCCGCATCTGGCGACCCAGGCCTTCGAACTCGGCGATCCGAGCTTCGGCAAGGAGAAGAGCAACGGCGTCGAGGGCCTGATCCGTGCACGCTTCGGCGGCGCCAGCATCGAGATTTCGGCCTATTACAATGATTTCTCGAACTTCATCTACCAGACGCCGACCGGCGATGTGGAGGATGATCTTCCCGTCTATGCCTTCGCATCGGCGGGTGCGCGCCAATATGGCTTCGAGGCGGAAGCGAATGTGACGCTCGCGGATCTGGGCACGGGCAAGATCGTCGGCGATGCCGTGCTGGACTATGTCCGCGTCAAGATCGACGGGCAGGGGCCGGCCCCGTTCATTCCCCCATTCCGCGTGCTCGGCGGCCTCGAATATCAATCCGATCCGATCATTGGCCGGATCGAGGTCGAACGTGTCGCCAAGCAGGATCGCATCGCCGCGTTCGAGACGGTCACGCCGGGCTATACCATGACCAATGCGCGGATCGAATGGCGCCCCAAGGGGCCGGACGGTTTCCTGTCGCTGCGGCTGGCCGCCAACAACATCTTCGATGTCGAGGCGCGTCGCCACAGCTCGTTCCTGGCGGACTATGCGCCGCTGGCGGGCCGCGACATCCGCGTCGGCGCGAGCATCCGGTTCTGACCTTAGGCGGGCGCTTCCCTGGATGGTCTGATAATTTATAAATTACAGATACTTAGTTGTTGTCGTCATTCCGGCGAAAGCCGGAATCTCACTTCCTGTTCACCGTCCGCACAAAGAGAAGTGAGATCCCGGCTTTCGCCGGGATGACGGACAAGACAGAATGCGTGATTGCCCTCCCCTGGCTGGGGAGGGCTTATTGCGAGTCACCCTCTCAATCCCTATCTCCGGTCTCGTTCAATCGGGGATTCTCTGAAGATATGACCGCTACCCATTCCACCCGCATGCTGATCCTCGGCTCGGGACCCGCGGGGCTTTCCGCCGCGATCTACGGCGCGCGCGCCGGCCTTTCGCCGATCGTCGTGCAGGGCATGCAGCCGGGCGGCCAGCTCACCATCACCACCGATGTCGAGAATTATCCGGGATTCCGCGAGGTCATCCAGGGCCCGTGGCTGATGGAGGAGATGCAGGCACAGGCCGAGCATGTCGGCACGCAATTCGTCTATGATCAGATCGTCGATGTCGACCTGTCGGAACGGCCGTTCCGGCTCACCGGCGATGGCGGCAAGGTCTATATCGCCGACACTCTGGTGATCGCGACCGGCGCCCAGGCCAAATGGCTCGGCCTGGAAAGCGAGCATCTGCTCCAGGGCAAGGGCGTGTCCGCCTGCGCAACCTGTGACGGCTTCTTCTATCGCGGCAAGAAGGTCGTGGTGATCGGTGGCGGCAACACCGCGGTCGAGGAGGCTTTGTACCTGACCAATCACAGCCATGACGTAACGCTGATCCATCGCCGCGATTCATTGCGTGCGGAAAAGATCCTCCAGAAGCGACTGTTCGCGCACCCGAATATCAAGATCCTGTGGAACAAGGGTGTCGAGCGCTTCGTCGGCGGCGGCAACCCCGAAGGGTTGGTCGGCGTCGACCTGGTCGATACCGTCACCGGCGAGAAAAGCCATGTCGAGACCGACGGCGCGTTCGTCGCGATCGGCCACAGCCCGGCGACCGAGCTGTTCCAGGGCAAGCTGGAACTCGACGAGGGCTATCTGGTGGTCGAGAAAGGCACCAGCCGCACAGCGATTCCGGGGGTTTTCGCGGCCGGTGACGTCACCGACAAAATCTATCGCCAGGCGGTGACGGCCGCCGGCATGGGTTGCATGGCCGCGCTCGACGCCGAGAAATTCCTCGCCGAAGCCGATTTCGAAGTCGAGAGCGAAGTGGAAGTCGCCTAAGAGCATTTCCTAGTCAGGCGATCTCACCTGACGACTCGGGAAATGCGGAAAACAAAGAAAAATTAGATCGCTGAACGCTTCGGTCAGCGATCTAAGAGGTCTTTTTTAGGATCGCCAGCAATTCGGCGAGCAAGGCGTCGCTATCCGCTGGCTTGGCGAAGCTGTGCGAGTTGCTGTCGATCTCGGCAATGCCGACATGCGTCGCCTTGCGATTGCCCCAGGCATCGGCAAAGGCGAGCGCCGTCGCGTCGCGCCTGGCCAGAACGATGCGGACGGGAAGGGGGCAATTGGCGATTGCTCCCGTCATCCGCTCTGCCAGGCCGCCCGATGGCGCCTTGGCGGCAGCTGCGCGCAACCCCTTGAACAATTTTGCGATATCGACGCCGCCGCGCAGCAGTCGCAGCCATTCTCGGGGATCGAGCAGTTTCTGCCGATAGCGTGCCTTGATCGCCGCGGCGGGCGGCATCTCGCCGACCGTTTCGATCACCCAGGGATTGGCGAGAGCCAGCGCGTCGATACCAAGATCGCTGCCGAACAAAGCAAGCGTGCTCGCGCCATCGCAATTGCCGAAACCGACGATATGCGTCACCGCGGGCGCAGCCGCCCGGAATGCTGCCACTGCGGCGGCCAGATCGTCTCCGCCGGTTTCGAAACCGCCATTCTCGCCGGCCGCATCGCCGACGCCACGCCGATCGTAGCGGAAGACCGGATGGCCCGCCTCGGCCACGCGCGCGGCGAGCGCCGCCATATTGCCGTGCGATCCGCTCAGCGTCTCGTTTCCGCCCGAGACGATCAGCAATCCCGTGGTTCCCGGCGCCTCATCGAGCGCGGCGGCAAGCGCTGTACCCTGGCATGGAAAACTCAGCCATTGCCGCATGATGCGATCCAGTCTGCGATATCGGCTATAATGGATTGTGAAAGAATGGGATCATGCTCGGGTTCGCTGCGTCGCCAGAGCGGCTGTCCCGCGAATTTGACGTCGGCCGCCTGCGCATCGGTCTCCAGACGGACCGTGCGGGTCGGCGCGGCCTTTGCGGGTGAAGCGGCCTTGAGCGCGGCCACGAAACCGGGCGCGATCCGATAGCCGGCGACGTCGAAGGGCGCGGCCAGCGCCCTGGCTTCCACCTCCGCCGCGGTCGCGCCGACGCCATCCTCGCGATCTGCGGCCATGCGGATCCGCACCAGGTCGCGCATCAGCGCCGATCCTTCCGTCGGGGCCAGCCGCCAGCGGCTTCGGACATTGTTCGGGCCGTCGAGCAATGCGCCCCCGCGCACTGCGACGCTATGCGCCGAGCCCGTGATATCGGCGACGGCCGCCGCCGCGCCGGTCCAATCGGCCCAGTCCAGCGAATCGAGCGGCGTCGTGCTTTCGAGCGTGCCGGGCATATCGGGCAGGACGCAGCGGAAACCACGTATGGCAAGACCGCGCATCGTCTCGATCAGGAAATGCCGCGTCCGGTTCGCTTCCTCGAAAAAAGGCGCGAGAAAGAGGATGACGGGCCCGTCGGACCCGATCGCCGCAATCCGTTCCCGCCCGCCGCGCCAGTCATAGGCGAGCCAGGCAGTCGCGACATCGCTCACCCAAGCGCCTTTGCGCGGGCGAAGGCGACGAGATTGCCGAAGCTCTCGAGCATTTCGCCGTCGACCTCGTCGTCGTCGATGATGATGCCCAGCCGGTCCTCGATCTCGGTGAGCAGCCCTGCGACCGCCATCGAATCAAGCTCCGGCAGCGCGCCGAACAACGGCGTGGCATCGGTGAAACCCGCCAGCCGTTCCTGGCTGATGCCCAGAATGTCGTGAAGGACGCCGCGCACCGCGACATCGATTTCGTCAGCTTCAGACCCCACGCGAAGACCCCATTTCCAACGTTCAGCCGCTGCCCTAATCGACCGGACGGCGGCGGACAAGCCGGACGAGCTTCGCGCGCGCCGCGCCGGCGATGCCGCTCACGGTGCGAAGATTGTAGAGATCGATCTGCTCCAGCGGCCGGGCGCGATCCATCCAGTCGGCCTTGTAGCGGTCATTGCCCGTGCCATAGTCGATCATGGTCACGCCTTCGCCGATGATGCGCTCGAACAGCGCGGCACTGAGCAGGGATCCCGGCGAATGCTCGGCGGCGTCCTCGGCATAAGCCAGCTTGTGGATGATCGCGGTGCCGTGCTCGACGGTCCAGAGCTGTGCCGCCACCGCACGGCCTTCGATGCGGGCCAGCCCGATCCGGAGCGCCCCTGCCGCGCCTTCGGCTTCGGCCATGGCGCGCAGGAATTCGGGCGATCCCTCGTCGCCTTTCCAGCTTTGCGCGTAGATCTCCTCATATGCCGCCCAGGCATCTTCGTCGAACCGGTCGATGATCTCGACCGAAACCACGCCCTTCTTGCCCTTGCGCTGGACGGTACTGCGCACCTGGCCTGGTCGCTCGGCCCAATAGGTCGCGAAATCCTTGTCGGTCAGGTCGGCGATCCAGTTGACCGTCGCCGGAGCGCGAAAGGCCGACCAGCCGCGCTTGGCAAAGGCGCGCACGATGAGCTCCGCCGTGCCGTCCTCGACCGGAACGGGGCGCAGGCTGATCCGGCTGACGCCAAGCCGCCTGGCCTTGAGGCGCGCGGCGATCGCGATCAGCAGCCGCAGCTTCACCGCGTCGCTCGGATTGCCGGTGAAGATCGGGCGGAAGGCGAGGGTGTACCAGCTGGCAAGTCCCGTCAGCGCGCCGGATTCGGTGCGGGCCAGGAACAGCCAGGCCTGTGCCTTCTCGCTCACCGCGCGGACGATCAACGGGCGGATCCCGGGCGGGCAATGCGCCCAGATCCGCCGGAACCATTCCAGCCGGTCGAACAGCGCGGACTGCGCCGTACGGTCGAGCGATCCCCGTGCCGCGGCTTCCACGGCATCGAAATCGTCGAAATACTCGCCCTTAACCCACAATGCGCTATGTCCCTCCGGAACATGACAGAAACCGCGGAGCAACAGTGCTGCAGCCCGATCCCGTTCCCCAGCCGCTAGACCATATTCTCGCCAAAGGCGATGCCAATGCGCCTGCGCTTGTGCTTCGTTCCGGGACGCTGGACTATCGCGCGCTCGATATATTGGTCGGCCGCGCCGCCGCCGGCCTCCGCGCACGCGGCCTGATGACGGGCGATCGCGTCGCCGCCTGGCTGGCCAAGACGCGCCTGGCCTGCATCATGCCGCTGGCCGCGGCACGGGCGGGGCTGATCTATGTGCCGCTCAATCCGCTTCTGAAGCGTGCGCAGATCTCGCATATCATGGCAGATTGTGGTGCAAAGCTTTTGATCACGAACGAAAGTCGTGCCGCAACCCTGATGCCCGGCGATATCGATTGCCCGATCGAGAGCGATGAGGATGCGCTTTATGCCGATGACGCGCTGCCGCCATCCTCGGCCGATCCGTCCGACCTTGTCGAAATCCTTTACACATCGGGTTCGACCGGACGGCCCAAGGGCGTGATGCTCAGCCATGCGAATCTCTGGCTCGGCGCCGTCAGCGTCGCCCATTATCTGAAATTGACGCCATCGGATCGTACGCTCAGCGTGCTGCCGTTCAGCTTCGATTATGGCCAGAATCAGCTGTTCAGCACCTGGATCGCCGGCGGATCGGTGATTCCGCTCGACTATCTGACGCCACGTGACGTCATCAAGGCCGTCGAGAAGCATGAAGTGACGACGCTTGCCGGGGTGCCGCCGCTCTGGGTGCAGCTCGCCGAAACGCCGTGGCCTGATGGCGTGCCGCAATTCCTCCGGCGCCTCACCAATTCGGGCGGCGCCGTGCCGATCCCCTTGGTGCGCAAGCTTCGCGCGCTGTTTTCCAATGCCGATCTCTATCTGATGTATGGACTGACCGAAGCCTTCCGTTCGACCTATCTCGATCCCGCTCTGGTCGATTCGCATCCGGGATCGATGGGCAAGGCGATCCCGTTCGCCGAGATTCTCGTCGTGCGTCCCGATGGCAGCGTCACCGACGATGGCGAACCGGGGGAGCTCGTTCATGCCGGCCCATTGGTCGCACAGGGTTATTGGCGCGATTCGGAACGCACCGCCGAACGCTACAAGCCGGCGCCTGCGGCATCGTTTATGGGCGGGACCGCCGTATTCTCGGGCGATCGCGTCGTCCGTGACGCCAAGGGTCTGTTGAGCTTCGTCGCGCGCGCCGACGAGATGATCAAATCGGCGGGCAACCGGATCAGCCCGACCGAGCTGGAGGAAGCCGCGATCTCCAGCGGTGCCGCGATGGAGGCGGTCGCGCTCGGCGTTCCCGACGAACGGCTGGGGCAGGCGATCCTGCTCGTCGTCCGGCCGTTCGGCGAGGATGCGGAGAATCGCCTGCGATCCTGGCTGAAGGCCGAATTGCCCGGCTATATGCAACCGCGCGAAATCCTGCTGCGCGAGGAATTACCGCGCAATCCCAATGGCAAGCTCGATCGTGCCGCCATTCGCAAGGAGCATGGCGCATGAAGCCGATGGGACAGGTTCCGGCCGATTTCGCCGGCGAAGACGGCGAGCTGCTGATCGCGGGCCGCCGCGTGACCGACATCGTCGCGGAGGCGGGCGAAACCCCCATGTTCGTTTACGATCTCGGCATCGTCCGCCGCCGTTTCGACGCCTTGCGGGCGGCGATGCCGCCGATGCTGTCGCTGCACTATGCGATGAAGGCCAATCCTCATCCGGGGCTGCTTGCCGCGATGACGTCGATCGCCGACGGCATCGACGTGGCGTCGGTGGGCGAGATGCGACTGGCGATCGGCGCTGGCGCCGCGCCCGAACATATGTCGTTCGCCGGCCCGGGCAAGCGCGACGCCGAGATCGAGGCCGCGATCGGCGCCGGCGTCACGCTCAACTGCGAGTCCGAAGGGGAGGCGGAGCGCGCCTTCGTCATCGGCGACAGGGTCGGCTTGCGGCCGCGGCTCGCCGTCCGGGTCAATCCCGATTTCGAGCTCAAGGGATCGGGCATGCGCATGGGTGGCCGTCCCACCGCGTTCGGCGTCGATGCCGCGCGCGTGCCCGCACTTGTGCGCCTCATCGTGGCGCAGGGCGCGGACTGGCGCGGATTCCATATCTATAGCGGGTCGCAGGCGCTCGATCCCGAGGCCTTGATCGAAACCCAGGCCGCCACGGTCGCACTGGCCGCGCGACTGGCCGACGAGGCGGGCATGACGCCACCGCACGTCAATCTCGGCGGCGGTTTCGGCATCCCCTATTTCCCCAACGAGGTACCGCTCGATATCGCGCGGATCGGCGCGGCGCTGGGCGAAACGCTGGCGCAACGGCCCGCCAGCCTTGCCGCCAGCGATTTTGCGATCGAGCTTGGCCGCTGGCTGGTCGGCGAATGCGGCGTCTATCTGGCACGCGTGATCGACCGCAAGCAGAGCCATGGCGAGACTTTCCTGATTACCGATGGCGGCCTGCATCATCAGCTCGCCGCCAGCGGCAATTTCGGCACGGTCGTGCGCCGCAACTATCCGCTGGCGGTCGCGACGCGTTTCGGCGCGGAGCCGCAGGAAAGCGCGACGGTGGTCGGTTGTCTGTGCACGCCGCTCGATGTCCTCGGCAACCAATTGGCCTTGCCGCGGGCGGATGTTGGTGACATCATCGCGGTGTTCATGGCGGGCGCCTATGGCGCCAGCGCGAGCCCCGCGGCCTTTCTCGGCCATGGTCCCGCACGGGAAATCCTGATCGGCAACTGACGTCATTCGGCCGATTAACCATCGATCCTAACACAATTTTCACCTTTTTCCGGCAGAAGCCACGGCATCTTCGGGGCTCTCCGCGTACGCCGTCCGGCACCGGGAGATCAGCTCGAAACGGGCAAAAAGGTGATGATGATGCGTGGTTCGGGCAGAATCTCAAAGCTGATGCTGGGCGCTGGCATGGCCGCGCTTTCGCTCTCGGGATGCGCGACGGGCCCCTCGGGTGGCGGTCAGCTTCCGCCGGCGGCGTTCGTCTCGATGCAGGAAGGGCCCGGTGAGGACTACATCATCGGCCCGCTCGATCAGCTCACCATCTTCGTCTGGCGCAACCCGGAACTCGGCGCCAAGGTCCAGGTCCGCCCCGATGGCCGCATCACCACCCCGTTGATCGCCGACATGCCCGCCGTCGGCAAAACGCCGGCGATGCTGGCGCAGGATCTGAAGATCCAGCTCGGCGAATATATCAAGGATCCGCTGGTCTCGGTCATCGTCGACAATTTCTCCGGCACCTATTCGCAGCAGATCCGTGTGGTCGGCGCGACCGAGAAGCCGGCATCCTTGCCCTATCGCGCGAACATGACTTTGCTCGATGCGATGATCGCGGTCGGCGGCCTGTCCGAATTCGCGGCGGGCAACCGCGCACGCCTCGTCCGTTTCGACAAGGCGACGGGCAAGCAGCGCGAATATCAGGTCAAGATCGGTCGCCTGCTCAAGCAGGGTGACGCGTCCGCCAACGTCCGCCTCGAACCCGGCGACGTCATCATCATTCCCGAAAGCGCGTTCTGACCGCGATCTCCTGGGGGACGATAGACACTCATGAACGGCCTTATCGAGGAATTGCGGATCCTGCTGCACGGCGTGTGGCACCGGCGCTGGCTGGCGCTTGTCGTTGCGTGGGGCATTTGCCTGGTCGGCTGGCTCGTCGTCGCGATGATCCCCAACAGCTATGAATCGCAGGCGCGCGTCTTCGTGCAGATGCGTTCGATCCTGCCCGACAGCGGCGGGCAGGAGGCTGTGCAGCGGCAAAAGGATATCGATCGCGTTCGCGGCACGCTGACCTCGACGATCAATCTCGAAAAGGTCGTGCGCGGCACCGACCTGAGCCTCAAGGCGACCAATGACGCCGCGATCACCGCACGCGCCGCCGGGCTGCAGAAAAGCATCAAGGTCGTCGCCGATCCGCTGCAGGAAGGCACGTTCCAGATCACCGCGACGGCCAAGCAGCCCGACATGTCCGATGCGCAGAACGCCAAGCTGGCGCGCGACATCGTCCAGAAGCTGATCGACATCTTCGTCGAGGAGAATCTGGCGGGCGACCGCGCCGTCAACAGCCAGTCGCTCAAATTCCTCGACGCCCAGCTCGCCGAGCGCGAGAAGCAGCTTCAGGACGCCGACCAGAAGCGTCTGGCCTTCGAACAGCAATTCATGGGGCTGCTGCCCGGCGCCGGCTCGATGGCCGAGCGCCTCCAGGCCTCGCGCGCCGAGATTTCGCGGATCGAGGCCGATCTGGTCTCCGCCCAGAGCGCGCTGACCACGGTCAACGCCCAGATCGCGGGGACCGCCGCGAGCACCGCCCTGCCGGGAATGGGCGCCGTTGCCGGCCCTGCCGTCACGCGCCTGGCCCAGATCGAGGGCCAATTGGCCGATGCGCGGGCACGCGGCTGGACCGACAGCTATCCTGACGTCATCGCATTGCAGAACCAGCTTGGCGCGGCGCGCGCCGCGGCGGCGGCCGAACGGCGCACCGGTGGCGGCGGTGGTGGTGGCGGCAATGCCGCCAATCCGCTCTATATCTCGCTGCGCGCGATGCAGGCCGAGAAACAGTCGACCGTGGCCGCGCTCACCGCGCGCAAGAACCAGATCCAGTCGGATACCAACCAGCTCCTCGCCCGGCAGGATGCCGATCCCGGCGTCGTCGCGGAACAGGCGCGGATCAATCGCGATTATGAAGTGCTCAAGCAGCAATATGATAAGATGCTGGCCGACCGCGAGCAGGTGAAGCTGCGCGGCCAGGTGCAGAGCGAGACCGATGCGGTCAGCTTCAAGGTCATCGATCCGCCCGCGCAACCGCGCGTGCCCGCCGCGCCCAACCGTGTGCTGTTGCTTGCATTGGTGCTGTTCGTCGGCCTTGCCGGCGGTGTCGGCGCCGCTTTCGCCCTGGGCCAGTTGAAGACGACCTATGCGACGGCGGATCGGCTTGCAAAGGCGAGCGGCCTACCGGTGCTCGGGTCGATCACGGAAATGCTGACCGATGCGCAGCGCGCTGAGCGGCGCAAGCGCATGAAATGGTTCGCCGGCGGAACCGCCGGGCTGGCGGGGGCCTTCGTGCTGCTGCTGCTCGTCGAGTTCGTCCAGCGCGGCATGGTCGCCTGAGGAGGCTATGGTGAACGAACATACCCCGATCAGGACCCGCGGCTCGCTGCTGGAGCGTGCTTCCGAACAGTTCGATTTCCGCAAGGCGATCGAACAGGGCGCGCCCGTCCTGCCGAAAGCGCCCGAGCCGAAACCCGCGCCATCGCCCGAGCCCGTGCCGGTCATGGATGCCGCGCCCGTGCCCGTCCCCGCGCCCGTCATCGTGACCGAAGCGCCGGCGCCGGTTGCGGAGCCCGTGCCGCCGCTGCCGGTGAGCATTGCCGCGCCCGTCGAGGCGCCGAAGCCTCAAGCCGCTGCCGCATCGGCACCAAGGGCCTTTGCCGGCCGCTATGGCCGCGTCGACCGCGACCGGCTGCGCGAAGCAGGGCTGATCGTGCCCGATGCGCCGGCCAGCGAGCTCAGTGAGGAATTCCACATCGTCAAGCGCCAGCTGCTGCTGGAAGCGTCGGGCGGGGAGGGCGGCAAGCCCCTGTCGCGCGGCCGGATGATCCTGGTCTGCTCGGCCCAGCCCAATGACGGCAAGACCTTTTGCGCGATCAATCTCGCGCTCTCGATGGCGGCGGAGAAGGATCTCGAAGTCCTGCTCGTCGATGGCGACTTCGCCAAGCCGGAGATCGTCGCGATGCTCGGGCTCGAACAGGGGGCCGGCCTGCTCGACGCCTTGGCGGATCCGTCATTGTCGATCGAAAGCTGTGTCATCCGCACCGATATCCCCGGGCTTTCGGTGCTGCCCGCCGGGCGGCATACCAATAGCGACACCGAATTGCTGGCGTCCGCTCATACCCGGACGATCCTCAACGCGCTGCTTGACGCCAATCCGTCACGCATCGTGATCTTCGATTCACCGCCCGTGCTGGCTGCGTCGCCGGCCTCGGTGCTTGCGCTCAATGTGGGCCAGGCGCTGGTGGTGGTGAAAGCCGACAAGACCAGCGAAGCCGAACTGCGCGATGCGATCGGACTGCTTTCGGGCTGCGAGACCATCCAGCTGCTGCTCAATGCCACGACCTACGCGTCGGGCGGGCGGAATTTCGGATCCTATTATGGATATGGAGACTGACCATGCGGGCTCATCAGAAAGCCCTGATCGTCGCCTTTTGTCTCGGCTCGACGGCGCTTGCCGCGCCGGCGAATGCGGAGAAGCGGATCTCGCCCTATATCGAGATCGGCCAGGTGTTCGAGGCGGATCTCAACAATGGCGGCGATGTGCTGACCTATAGCGCGGTATCGGCGGGTATCGATGCGACGGTGCGCAATGCGCGGACCGAAGTGCAGATCAGCTACCGCTACGAGCGGCGCTTCGACTATGACAAGAGCATCGACGTCAACGACACCCATACCGGTCTGGCGCGCATCCATCAGCAGCTTGTTCCCAATCTGCTGTCGTTCGATGCCGGCGGCATCGCCACTCGGTCGCGCGTCGACATGCGCGGTGCGGCGCCACAGTCCGGCGGTTCCAGTTCGGACAATACGACGCAGGTCTATTCGGCCTATCTCGGCCCGACATTGGCGACCAATGTCGGCGGGCTCGATATCGGCGCCGCCTATCGTTTCGGCTACACCAAGGTCGAGGACGCGACGACGATCCGCCTGCCGACCGGCCAGCAGCGGCTGGACGGCTATGACGACGCCACCGCGCATCTCGTCAACGCCAGCATCGGCATGCGCCCGGGCGAACTGCCCGTCGGCTGGCAGATCAGCGGCGGCTTCGAGCGTGAGAATGTCGGGCAGCTCGCCCAGCGCTACGAAGGCAAATTCGTGCGCGGCGACTTGACCTTCCCGGTCACGCCCACGCTCGCCCTGGTCGGCGGCGTCGGTTACGAGGATATCGAGATCAGCCAGCGCGATGCGGTCCGCGACGCGAATGGCGTGCCCGTGGTGGGCAATGATGGTCGTTTCATCACCGACCCCGCATCGCCGCGGACGCTCGCTTATGATCAGGACGGTCTCATCTACGATGCCGGCGTGATGTGGCGGCCGAGCAGCCGCACCCAGCTCGAGGCGCGCGCCGGCCGACGCTATGGCGGCATGACCTATTTCGGATCCTTGAGCCATCAGCTTTCGCCCGCCTCGGGCGTGTCGGTGGTGGTCTATGACGGCGTGGAGAGCTTCGGCCGGCTGCTGCAGGACAATGTCTCGCGACTGCCGACCAGCTTCAACGTGGCGGGCAGCCGCTTCGGCGGCGGCATCAATGGCTGCGTGTTCGGATCCAGCGGCGGCGCCGGCGGATGTCTCGACGATGTGTTCCAGTCGATAAACACCGCCAATTTCCGCAATCGCGGTATCACGGCGCTTTACTCCGCTTCGCGCGGGCCGATCTCGCTCGGCTTCGGCGGCGGCTATGCGCAGCGCAAATATTTCGCGCCGCGCGTGGGCAATGCCTTCTCGCTTGATGGCGTGAAGGACGAGAGCTGGTTTGCCCAGGCCTATTTCGGCTACGGGTTCACCGACCATTCCGGCGTCGATTTCAATGCCTATCTCGATTATTACAAGAGCGGCATTCCGAACTCGGCCAACGTGCTCGGCACCGGCGTGTCCGGCACCTATTACCACAATTTCGGCCGCAACCTGAGCGCGAGCGCGACGGGTCAGCTTTACTCGAGCGATCAAGGCGGTTTCGACGAATCGCTGATCGCGGCGGTGCTGCTGGCGATGCGGCTGCAATATTGACGGAAGGCGGATAGCGACGATGTACAGCGAATATTACGGCCTGAACGCCCGGCCTTTCCAGCTTACGCCGGACCCGCGTTTCTATTTCGACAGCGCCACCCACCGCAAGGCGATGGCCTATCTCGGCTATGGTCTGGCGCAGGGGGAGGGCTTCATCGCCATCACTGGCGAGATCGGCAGCGGCAAGACCACATTGGTCGGCCATCTGATGGCGACGATCGACGCGGCGCGGCTGACCGCGATCAAGATCGTCTCGACCCAGATCGAGGGCGACGACATGCTGCGCATGACCGCGCAGGCGATGGGCCTTTCCAGCGACGGCCTTGAAAAGGCGCAGATCCTCGACCGGATCGAGCGTTTCCTGATCGGCCAGGCGCAGGAGGGCAAGCGTACGCTGCTCATCGTCGACGAGGCGCAGAATCTGCCGGTATCGGCGTTGGAAGAACTGCGCATGCTGTCCAACTTCCAGGCCGACAATCAGGCGCTGCTGCAGATCTTCCTGCTCGGCCAGCCCGAATTCCGCGCGCGGCTCAACGGATCGGAGCGACTGGAGCAATTGCGCCAGCGCGTCATCGCCACCCATCATCTGGAACCGATGCAGGCCGACGAGATCGAGCCCTATATCGTCCATCGCCTCTCGCTCGCGGGCTGGACGGGCAATCCGCAGTTCACGCCCGAGGCCTTTTCGGAAATGTATCGCCACAGCGAAGGCGTGCCGCGTCGGTTGAACGCGCTCGCCAGTCGTGTGATGCTGTTCGGCGCGGTCGAGCAGCTTGCGGTGATCGACGGTGCGGATGTCGCGGCGGTGATCACCGATATGGATGGCGACACGCCCGCCGAAACGCTCCGCAAGCCCGCCTTTGTGCCGCATATCGCGTCGGCGCAGATGCCGGTCCAGGCCGCGGTCGACGAATCGCTCGCGGCGCGCATCGCATTGCTCGAATCGCGGCTGGAGGAGCAGGAGACTGCGATCCGGCGCGTGCTGACATTGCTGATCGATTGGGCCGAAGCCGATCGTCAGGTGCCCGATCTGTCGCTGATCCGGGAAACCGCCGCCTGAGGCGTGTCACCCCCCGGAGCATCGTGCAGAAAAGTGGGAACCGGTTTTCTGCATAAGCGATGCGACCACGAATATTTGGAGCAGGCTGCGCGATCCGGATTTCCCGCAGCCTGCTCTGGGGAGCCGCTGATGTTTAATGCGCTTTCGGTCGATATCGAGGACTGGTTCCAGGTCGGCGCGTTCGAGACCACCATCTCGCGCGACGACTGGGCCGGGCTGGAGCATCGTGTTGAGCGCAACAGCGACGCGGTGCTTGCCCTGTTCGCGCGCACCGGGGTGAAAGCGACCTTCTTCACGCTGGGCTGGGTTGCCGAGCGCTATCCCGCGTTGATCCGCCGTATCGCGGAGCAGGGGCATGAAGTGGCCAGCCATGGCTGGGATCATGCCCGCGTCTTCACGATGACGGCCGATCAGTTCCGCGCCGACATCGATCGCACGCGCAAGACGCTCGAGGATGCGAGCGGCCAGCCGGTAACGGGGTATCGCGCCCCGAGCTTCTCGATCGACAAGCGTACGCCCTGGGCGCATCCGATCCTGGCCGAGCAGGGCTATGCCTATTCATCGAGCGTCGCGCCCGTCCGCCACGACCATTATGGCTGGCCGGAAGCGCCGCGCTTCGCCTTTCGCCCGGTGGCGGGTAGCCCGCTGATCGAATTGCCGGTGACCACTGCCGAGATCGGCGCGCGCCGGCTGGCGCTGGGCGGGGGCTTTTTCCGCGTTCTGCCCTATGCCCTGTCGCGTTGGGCGATCCGGCGGGTGTCGGGCCGCGAGGGCAGGCCGGCGATCTTCTATTTCCATCCCTGGGATATGGATCCCGGCCAGCCGCGCGTCGCCAATGCGCCGCTTCGCTCGAAGCTGCGCCATTATACGAACCTCGATGTGATGGAGCGCAAGCTGGAACGGTTGATCGGCGAGTTTTCGTGGGGGCGCACCGATGCGGTCGCCGCCGCCGAAGCGAAGCGCGCGGCATGAACGCGCCATTCGCCCCCATGGCGATCGCCGTCCGCGCCGCCGATCTTGCCGATCCGCACGATGCCGCGGCGATCGACGCCTATGTCCGCGCGCATCGGGACGGCTCGCCCTTTCATCTGTCGGCCTGGAGCAGGGCGGTCGCGGTGGGATGTGGGCATCGTGCGCATTGCCTGGTTGCCGAGGCCGGCAGCGGGGGGCTTGCCGGCGTTCTGCCCTTGACCGAATTGCGATCGCGCCTGTTCGGCAGGGCTTTGATCTCGAACGGTTTCGCGGTGCGTGGTGGGCCGCTTGCCGATGACGAACGGACGGCGCGCGCATTGATGGATGCGGCATGGACGATGGCCGAAGCGCGTGACATGCCGAGCGTCGAATTGCGCGGGCCGATCCCGGACAGCCCGGACTGGCAGGTCAGTACCGACAAATATGTGAATTTCTCGCGCCCGCTGACCGACAGCGACGAAGCGGAACTGCTTGCCATTCCGAAGCGGCAACGCGCCGAAATCCGCCGGTCCTTCGGCTTCGATCTCGAAATCGCGGTGGAGAGCGGTGAGCGTGGTCGTGCCGCGCATTATGCCGTCTATGCGGAAAGCGTCCGCAACCTCGGTACGCCGGTCTTCCCGCGCGCATTGTTCGACGCGATGCTCGACGGCTTCGGCGACGATGCCGACATCATGGTCGTGCGGTACCAGGGTGAACCGATCGCGGCGGTGCTGACGCTCTATCATGGCGGTGTCGCCATGCCCTATTGGGGCGGCGGCACGCATGCGGCGCGCACCTGGCGGGCCAATGACCGCATGTATTACGAGCTGATGAAGCATGCGCGCGCCAGGGGCTGCACGCATTTCGACTTTGGCCGATCGAAACCGGGCACCGGCGCATTTTCGTTCAAGAAGAATTGGGGATTTTCGCCTGAGCCGTTGAGCTACGCCGTCCGCACCGCCGACGGCGCCGCCCCGCGTGAGGTCAATCCGCTCAATCCCAAATATCGCCTGAAGATCGCCATGTGGCAGAAACTGCCCTTGTGGATCGCGAACCGGATCGGGCCGGTCATCGCACGAGGGCTTGGATGACCGCGGAGATCCTTTTCCTGTCGCATCGGCCGCCTTGGCCGCCCGATCGCGGCGACAAGATCCGGTCTTGGCATTTGATCGAAAGGCTGGCGCGGATCGCGCCGGTCCATCTGGCATGCCTGGCCGACGACGCGGCGGAGGCGGCGATCCCGCCGCCCGCCGGCCTGCTGGCGTCATCCCGCATCGAACCGCGCCGGATCGGCAAGGCGCGCGCCGCGGTTTCGGGGCTGGCCGGCGGCAGGCCATTGTTGCTGAGCCTGTTCGACAGTGCCGCGCTTCGCGCGCATGTCCGGCAATTGCTGGCCGATCGGCCGATCGGCTGCATCATGGCCTATTCGGTGCAGATGGCGCAGTTCGTCCCTGAAGATCACGGCGCGGCGCGTTTCGTCATGGATTTCGTCGATGTCGATTCGGCGAAATTCGAAAGCTATGCGCGCACGGGCAATCCGCTGATGCGGGCCGTCTATGCCCGAGAGGCGCGATTGCTGTCGGCTTATGAGAACGAGGTGGCGCGTCGTGCGGATGCCGGTCTGTTCGTCAGCGATGCGGAGGCGGCATTGTTTCGTGCGCGCTCCGGGCTTGGCGCCGATCGTATCCGCCCGCTCTGCAATGGCGTCGATCTCGCCTATTTCGATCCCGTGCCGCACCGCGAACGGCCGGATGCGCCGCATCCGTTGATCGTGTTCACCGGTCAGATGGATTATCGCCCCAATATCGAAGCGGTCACCGGCTTCGCGCGCGACGTGCTGCCGTTGATCCGCACGGCACGGCCCGACGCGCATTTCGCGATCGTCGGCCGCAGACCCGATCCCGCCGTCCAGGCATTGGCCGGCCTGCCCGGTGTGATCGTGACCGGCGAGGTGCCCGATGTGCGCGGCTGGCTTGATGCCGCCGATGTCGTGGTGGCGCCGCTTGGCATTGCGCGCGGCGTGCAGAACAAGGTGCTCGAGGCGATGGCGATGGCACGCCCCGTCATGGCCTCTCCCGCCGCCTTTGAAGGGATCGAGGCCCGGCCCGGTGAAGAATTGCTCGTGGCCGACGGTGCCGCGGCACAGGCGCGGGCCGTGCTCGACCTGCTCGTTGATCCGGCGCTTGCCTACAGGCTCGGCGTGGCCGCGCGCGCGCGGATCGAGGCGGATTATGGCTGGGCTGCGTGCCTTGCCGCATTGCCCGGCATTGTCGGTATCGCGCCGTCGGCGCTGATGGACGCCGCCGAATGACCGCCTATGCGCCGATCGAGGCCGCGCCCGACGGGACGCTGACGCCATGGCGTCGCCAGCTTGTCCTGCTTGGTCTGGCGACTGTCGCGATCCTGCTCGGCTTTGCGCGCGACGCCGCCGACATCGCCGATATCTGGTGGAGAAGCGACACGTTCGGCCATTGCCCGATCGTGCTGGCGCTGATCGGCTGGCTGGTGTGGCAGCGCCGCACCCTGCTCGTGCAATTGACGCCGCGCAACTGGGCGCCGGGACTGTTGCTTGTCGGCATGGGCGCGCTGGGCTGGTTGCTCGGTGACGCCGCCGGCGTCGCGCAGGCGCGCCATCTCGGGCTGTTGTTCATGCTCCAGGGGGCCGTCATATCGCTGCTCGGTCCCGCGGTTTCGCGCGGGCTGCTCTTCCCGCTGGCTTATGCCGTGTTCCTGGTGCCGTTCGGCGAGGAACTGGTGCCGCCGCTGCAAACGCTGACCGCAAAGATCTGCATGGCATTGCTCGGCCTGGTCGGGTTGCCGGCGCATATCGACGGCGTCTTCATCACCACGCCGACGGGCTATTTCGAGGTTGCCGAGGCCTGCTCGGGCGTCAATTTCCTGATCGCGATGCTCGCTTATTCGGTGCTTGCCGCGCATCTCTGCTTCAAGCGCACGACGCGGCGCGTCGCCTTCGTGCTGTTCGCGGTCACCGCGTCGATAGTCGCCAATGGCGTCCGCGCTTGGGGCACCATCTATATTTCGCATCTCACCAGCATCGATTTCGCCGCGGGCTTCGACCATGTCTTCTATGGCTGGTTCTTCTTCGCGATCGCGCTGGCGCTGGTCATGGCGGCCGGCTGGCCCTTTTTCGACCGGGCGATCGACGATCCCGCCTTCGATCCGTCGGCGTTGATCGAGCATCGTCCGGCGTCGACCGCGCGCCTCGCGCTTCCCCTGGCGCTCGTCGCGATCCTGGCCGTGCCGTTGATCTGGTCCGCGGCGATCGCGGCGACCGGCCGCGAGGCGCTGCCGAACGCTGTGCAAATGCCCGACGTCACGGGCTGGCAGCGGGCGCCCTACACGCCGCTGACGCCATGGACGCCGCATTTCACGGGAGCCGACCATCGCCTGCTCGGTCGCTACGTCAATGCGCGCGGCGATGCCGTCGACCTTGCGATCATCCTTTACGGCCATCAGGAGGAAGGGCGCGAACTGGTCGGCTATGGCCAGGGCGCGGTCGGCCCCGAAAGTGGCTGGGCCTGGACGACCCGTGGCACGGATCCCGATGGCGGCATGGCGGAACGAATCACCGGCCCCGGTCCGGTTGTTCGCGAGGTCGTCAGCTTCTATCGCCTCGGTGGCATCACCACCGGCAGCGTGATGCGGGTCAAGCTGGAGACACTGAAGACGCGCCTGCTCGGCGGATCGCAGGTCGCCGCGGCGGTGCTGGTTTCGGCCGAAGAACGCCAGGGCCGCAGTGCCCGGCCGGCAATCGATCGCTTCCTTGCCGATCTTGGACGCGTCGACCGGTTGACCGACAGCCTTGCTGACAGCGCCCGGGCCCGATAGGCCCCAACACCATGTGCGGGATCGCGGGCATCTTCCATCTCGATACGCCCAAGCCGGTCGATCCGGCGCGGGTGACGATGATGACCGACGTGCTCGCACATCGCGGGCCGGACGGCTCGGGGGTGTGGACTGCGCCCGGCGTCGGCCTCGGCCATCGGCGCCTGTCGATCATCGACCTTGGTGGGGGCGCCCAGCCTATGATCACCGAGGATGGCCGGATCGCCGTCACTTATAATGGCGAGATCTATAATTTCGCGGAATTGCGCCAGGAGCTTCAGGCGCTCGGCCATGTCTTCCGCACCGACAGCGATACCGAAGTGATCCTGCATGGCTGGCGGCAATGGGGTGTCCAGTGCCTTCAGCGCTTCCACGGCATGTTCGCTTTCGCGCTGTTCGACGCCGGGCGGCAATGCCTGCTGCTCGCGCGCGACCGGCTGGGGGTGAAGCCGCTCCACCATGCGCGCCTGTCGGACGGCAGCCTGATCTTCGCGTCGGAGCTGAAGGGGATATTGGCGCATCCGCTGCTGCGTCGCGCACCCGATGTCCGCGCGGTCGAGGATTTTCTCGGGCTGGGCTATGTGCCCGACGATGCCTGCATCGTCGCGGGTGTCGAGAAACTGCCCGCGGGCCATTATCTGCTGATCGAGCGGGGCAGGGGCATGCCCGCACCGACTGGCTGGTGGGATGTCGATTTCAGCCGCCGCGCGGGCGGATCGACGCGCGCATTGGAAGAAGAGCTGGTCGAACGCATGCGCCAGGCGGTGACGTCACGCATGGTCGCGGACGTGCCGCTCGGCGCCTTTCTTTCGGGCGGGGTCGACAGCTCGTCGGTGGTCGCGTTGATGGCGGAGGCGAGCGCGCAGGCGGTCAAGACCTGCTCGATCGGTTTCGACCAGGCCGATCTCGACGAGACCCGCCATGCCGAACTGATCGCGGCGCGTTTTGCGACCGACCATCGCAAGCGTATCGTCGCCGCCGACGATTTCGCGCTGGCGGATGTTCTGGTGAATGCGTTCGACGAACCCTTTGCCGATGCCTCCGCGCTGCCGACCTATCGTGTCTGCGAACTGGCGCGCGAAAGCGTGACGGTCGCCTTGTCGGGCGACGGCGCGGACGAGGCCTTTGCCGGCTATCGCCGCCATCGGTTCCAGCACGCCGAAGAGCGTATTCGGGCTTTCATTCCGAAATCGCTGAGAAAGCGCGTTTTTGGCGGATTGGGTGTTGCCTATCCCAAAGCGGACTGGGCGCCGCGGCCATTGCGGGCCAAGACGACTTTGCTTGGCCTCGCGCGCTCGGGGGAAGAGGCCTATGCGCTGGCCGTCGGCGTGACGACACCGGCGCAACGCCATCGCCTCTACACCGACGAGACCCGGCGTCTGCTCGGCGGCCACCGTGCGGAAGCGCGGATCGAGGCGGCGATGCGCGACGCCCCGGCGCACGACCCGCTCGATCGTGCGCAATATGCCGATCTCAAGATCTGGCTGCCCGGCGATATCCTCACCAAGGTCGATCGGACGAGCATGGCAGTGAGCCTGGAGGCGCGCGAACCGCTGCTCGACCATCGCCTGATCGAATTCGCGGCAACCTTGCCTGTGTCGATGCGGCTGCACGGCGGCGAAGGCAAATGGCTGATGAAGCGCGCGATGCGCCGCTATCTGCCCGACGACATATTGTATCGTCGCAAGATGGGCTTCGTGACGCCGATCAGCGCCTGGTTCCGCGGGCCGCTGGCGGGCGAGGCCGAACGCATCGCGCGCGGCGCCGCCTTGGCGGAAACGGGCTGGTTCGATGCCGCAGCGCTCGAAAACGTCGTGCGCGCGCATCTGAGCGGGCGGAGCGACCATGGCCGGCTGCTATGGCAGCTCATGATGCTCGACAAGTCGCTGACCCGGCTCTTCGGGATGGGGCGGTAATAGCTCGTCACTAAGGCGTGCTTCCGCCGGGTCTCCGCGTAAAGGGTGTTACGATGTCATCCCCGCGAAAGCGGGGATCCCGCTTCTTCTTCTTTCTGATGTTTCACGGAAAAGCTGGATCCCCGCTTTCGCGGGGATGACAAGCTGGAGGCATTATCGTCACCCAGCCCATGCTCGCGTCACGGATAGACCGCCTCGGCGAAATACAGCCCGTCGGCCGGCGCGTTGAGGCCCAGCGCCCCTCGATCCCTGGCCTCCAGTGCGTCGCGCAGATCCTGCGCGCTCCATTTGCCCTGGCCGACCAATGCGAGGCATCCGACCATCGAGCGCACCTGATGATGCAGGAAGGATCGCGCGGCGGCGTGGATATCGATGCGGTCGCCGTCGCGCACCACGTCGAGGCGATCGAGTGTCTTGACCGGGCTGTCCGACTGGCAATGGACCGAACGGAAGGTGGTGAAGTCGTGCAGGCCGACCAGCGCCTGTGCGGCCTCGTGCATCGCCGCGGCATCGAGCGGTGGCGAGATCCGCCAGGCGCGGCCGGCATCGAGCGCAAGCTGCGCCCGCCGCGTGACGATGCGATAGACATAGCGGCGGCCGATGCAGGAGAAGCGGGCATGCCAGTCGTCGGCGACCGCTTCGCAGGCCAGGATCGCGATCGGGTGTGGCCGCACCCGGGCATTGAGGGCTTCCATCAGGCGAAAGGGCGTGAACGGCTTGGCGATGTCGAGATGCGCGCGCATCGCCAGGCCATGGACACCGGCATCGGTGCGCCCGGCGGCATGGACCGCGACGGTCTCGCCCGTCACGGCCTTTGCCGCTTCCTCGATCGCCTGCTGCACGCTTGGCCCATGCGCCTGGCGCTGCCAGCCCATGAAGGGGCGGCCGTCATATTCCACGGTGAGCGCGAAGCGCGTCATCCGATCAGCGTGCCGACGGGAATGCGATAGCCGCGCAGAAGCTCGGCAGGCGTCATCGCGCCCTTGCCCGCGCGCTGGACGAGCAACGGCCGCAGCACGCCCGAGCCGCAGGCAATGCCGAGCGCGTCGTCGATCACCGTGCCGGCCGGGCCCGATCCCGGCTCGACATGGGCGGCGAGGATCCGGACGCGTTCGCCCGCCAGTTCGAAAAAGGCTCCCGGCGCCGGATTGAAAGCGCGGACCTGCCGCTCGGCGATGACGACATCGGCAAAGTCGAGCCGTGCTTCGGCCTTTTCGATCTTGCGCGCATAGGTCACGCCATCTTCGGGCTGGGGGACGGGGGGATATGCGGCCGCGTCGGCCAGCACGCGGACCATCAGCGCGGCGCCCTTGGCGGCCAGCTCATCGGTCAGCATCCCTGCCGTCTTGCCATCCATATCGATCTCGACGGTGGCGCGCATGGGGCCGGTGTCGAGTCCCGCTTCCATGTCCATGATCGTCACGCCGGTGCGTTCGTCTCCGGCCAGGATCGCCCGCTGGACGGGCGCCGCACCGCGCCAGCGCGGCAGCAGCGATCCGTGGACGTTGAGGCAGCCGTGGCGCGGCGCGCGCAATATGGCGCCGGGCAGGATCAGCCCATAGGCTGCGACAACCGCCGCATCGAGATCCAGCGCTGCGAATTTCTCCTGCTCTTCCGGCAGTTTGAGCGACAATGGCGTCATGACGGCAATGCCCAACGCTTCGGCGCGACGGTGTACGGGGGAAGGTTGCAATGCCTTGCCGCGGCCGGCGGGGCGGGGTGGCTGGCTGTAGACCGCGACGATCTGATGCCCGGCGGCGGCCAGCGCATCGAGCGTCGGCACGGCGAAGTCGGGGGTTCCCATGAAAGCGATACGCATGCCGTCCTCTCAACCGCTTGGCAGGTGGCAGCGCAAGCCCTTATGTGAAGCATATGGCATCGCAGGAAATCGAAGCGCTCGCGCAGGCCCTGGCACGGCTTCCCGGACTCGGGCCGCGTTCGGCGCGGCGCGCGGTCCTGCATCTGATGAAGAAACGCGAAGGTGCGATGCTGCCGCTGCTGCGTGCATTGGAGGCGGTCAGCGAACGGCTGTCGACCTGCGACGTCTGCGGCAATGTCGATACCGGCAATCCATGCAGCGTGTGTGTCGATCCGCGACGCGATGCGCGTGCATTGTGCGTGGTCGAGGAAGTGTCCGATCTCTGGGCGCTCGACCGTTCCCGATTATTTCCCGGTAAATTTCATGTGCTTGGCGGGCGCCTTTCGGCGCTCGAGGGAATCCGCCCGGAGGATCTGTCGATCGACAAATTGCTCCGCCGGGTCGAGGCTGGCGGTATAGACGAAGTGGTGCTGGCGATGAATGCCACGCTGGAGGGGCAGACTACGGCCCATTATATCGCCGAGCGGCTCGAACGCTTTCCCGTGCGCCTTACCCAGCTGGCGCACGGCCTGCCGGTGGGCGGCGAACTCGACTATCTCGACGAGGGGACACTGGCCCAGGCCTTGCGGGCCCGGCGGCCGGTCAGCTGACCATTTCTTCCATGTCATGGTAGTATCTTGTCTTATCGAACTGATAATAAAGAAATTATATTCGAATTGATGTCGATTTGACGCGGGCCGCGCCCTGCGAGACGGCAATTGAAAATGCCGGGATCGCGTTCTACATCAGCAAAATGGCTATTCTTCCCATCCTAGAGACGCCCGATCCACGGCTGCGCATCATCTCCAAGCCGGTCGAGACCGTCGACGATGAACTGCGCGCGCTGATCGACGACATGTTCGAGACGATGTACGACGCGCCGGGTATCGGCTTGGCCGCGATCCAGGTCGGCGTGCCCAAGCGCGTGCTGGTCATCGACCTGCAGGAACCCGAGGAAGAGGATGGGCCGCCCGTGCGCCGGCCGATGGTTTTCATCAATCCCGAACTGGTCGACCCCAGCGAGGACCTGTCGGTCTATACCGAGGGCTGCCTGTCGGTTCCCGATCAATATGCCGATGTCGAACGCCCGGCGACGGTGACGGCGCGCTGGCTGGACTATGACGGCAAACCGCATGAGGAACGGCTGGAGGGGCTGCTCGCGACCTGCCTCCAGCATGAGATGGACCATCTCGAAGGCATACTCTTCATCGACCATCTTTCGCGGCTCAAGAAGGACATGATCCTCAAGAAGCTCGCGAAGGCGCGCAAGGAGCGGCGGGCCGCCTGAGGTCGCAGCTGGATCAATTATCCCGTGTCATCCCCGCGAACGCGGGGATCCAGCTTTTCCGTGAAGCATCAGAAAGAAGAAGAAGAAGAAGCGGGATTCCCGCTTTCGCGGGAATGACACTGCGAGGGTTTTCGATCCGTGCGGATCGGACGCTAGCTGTCGCAGCGCATCAGATCGATCGGTTTATAGGTCTGGTCGCTCGAAACCGTCATGCGTTCGCCCGCGTCCTTGAGGCGCAATCGCATCGTTTCCGACACTTCATCGCCTGCGGCGGAACAGAGCGTGGCGATGTCATAGCCTCCGGCGACGGGCTCGACGCGCTTGAAGCTGCAATAGACTTCGCCTTTGGTCGTCAGGTCGCGCACGGTGAAGTTCCAGGGCGGCGATTTGCAGCCCGCCGCATCCACTGCCCATAGGCCCGCGAAGCGCGCCTGCCGATCCGCTGCCGGTGCCGGCTGCGGTTCCTGTATCGGTTTCCGCGCATTGGTCGGCGGCGCTGGCGTCGACGGCTCGGTGATCTGCACGGTGACCGCACCATTTGACGGGGTCTGTTGCGGGCCATCCTGCCCGCATGCGGCGAGCGTCGGCAGGATCAGGGCGAAGACGATCGGTTTCATGCGCTTTCAACGGCCCAGCCGCATCTTGTTTCCACCGCATGGTCGTGGCGATCATCGACCGGGGCGCGCCGACGGGCATTGCAAAAGCGCGAGCGAGCGGGCAAAGTTCTCTGAATGTTCTTTTTGAGGCACTCATGAGCGAAGCCGTGGCGCTGATCGCGATCGTCGGGGCGATCCTGGTCGGCTGGTGGCTGGGCAGCCGCGGCGGCGCTGCCGCGCGTGCGGAGCGCGACCGGTATCTAGAGGATTTCCGCCGCGCGGTCGCCGATCTCGCGGCAATGGAGGAGCGCGCGCGTGACGTGCCCCAGCTGCGCGAATCGCTCGCCGTCGCGCAGGGCGAGGTGGCCGGGCTCCGCGCCGAGCGCGACGCCCGGGAAGGTGCGCTGCAGGATCAGATCAAGGCGCTGATCGAGGCGAAGGAAGCGCTGTCGGCGCAGTTCAGCGAGGTTGGCGCCCGTCTGCTTCAGGAAGCGCAGCGCGTCTTTCTCGAGCGTGCCGACCAGCGCTTCAACCAGGCCGGCGAGAAAAGCGAGGAGCGGCTCAAGCAGCTTCTCCAACCCGTCCAGACCACGCTCAAGCGATATGAGGACGGTCTGGCGCAGGTCGAGAAGGAGCGGGTGGGCAGTTATCGCGAGCTGCGCGAGGCGGTCGAACAGGTCCGCCTCGGCCAGGGACAGGTGAAGGACGAGGCCGCGCGGCTGGTCAATGCGCTGCGTTCGAGCCCCAAGGCGCGCGGGCGCTGGGGCGAACAGTCGCTGCGCAACGTGCTCGAACAGGCGGGGCTGTCGCCGCATGCCGATTTCCGGTCGGAGGTTTCGGTCGATACCGATGATGGCCGGCTCCGGCCCGATGTGGTCGTCAGCCTGCCGGGTGGGCGCGAACTCGTGATCGATGCGAAATGCTCGCTCAATGCCTATCTCGATGCGAGCGACGAGGTCGATGAGGCGGCGCGTGTCCATCACCTCAAGCTCCACGCCGCGTCGATCCGCAATCACGCCCGGCAACTCGGCGAGAAAAGCTATTGGGAGCGTTTCGGCAAGGCTGCCGATTATGTCGTGATGTACATCCCCGGCGAGCATTTCCTGTCCGCCGCGCTGGAGCAGGACGACGGGCTGTGGGACTGGGCGTTCGACCGGCGCGTCCTGCTCGCGACGCCGACCAATCTCGTCGCGATCGCCCGCACCGTCGCCAGCGTCTGGCGCCAGGAGAAGCTGGCCGAGGAAGCGCAGCAGATCGCGACGCTCGGCAAGGAGATGTTCGAGCGGCTTTCGGTCGCGGCCGGACATCTCAAGCGCGTCGGCGGCGGCCTCAACAGCGCGGTCGACAATTACAACAAGTTCGTCGCGAGCTTCGAAGGGCGCGTGCTGGTGACCGGGCGCAAATTCAAGGAATTGAACGTCGAGACC
>JASBTC010000221.1 GCA_030148625.1 Sphingobium sp.
CACCGCCCATCACCTGCCGCCGAGAGAAATCCGCCATTGCCGCTCCCCTTATCCCATTGTCCGGCCAAGCGGGCATTGCTTCAACGCACCGCACCCGACCTTTTCCGAGCCTCCAATGGGAGACGGACATATGGATGCGCAAAGCAATAAAGCTGGGTCAGAGGGCCAGAAATCCTGCGGATCGCCGGGATCGGGGCCGGCGTCAGGCCTCGGCGATCGAGGCGGTGGAATAGGCCGAGACGGTCCGCCACCCCAGCGCCAGATAGAGCGCCCGGCCATCCTGCGTCGCGACCAGCAGTTCCGGCGTATCCCGGTTCCGCTTCGCACCGCGGAGCGCCGCCATGACGGCGTTGCCCACGCCCTGCCGGCGATGCTCGGGCGCCGTCTCGATGCGGTCGTAGATGAATGCCTCGGGCGTTTCGGCGGCATATCCGCTGGCCGCCAGATCCCCCGCGCCCGACCTGACCCGCACCGCGACGACCGCGCCGTTGCGATCGGTCTCGATGGTATAGCCCTTTGCGATCGGCCGTTCGGCATGGTCGCCATTGGTGGCGATCATGAAATAGCCGGGATCGTGCAGCCGCCAGCGCCTCGGCAGCGCCGCGCGCAATTCATCCAAAGTCCCGCACAGTTTCAGGGCATGTCCGGGCGCGCCGATCGTCCGGCCAAGTTCGACAAGCCCGGGACAGGGTTTTGGAAATACCCAGCGCTTCGCCTCGGTCTCCGAGTTGGTATCGACACGATAGCCGCCATGATCGGCAACCGGCGCCGGCAGGCCCCGCGCGAGCGAACGCGCCGCCAGCCAGGCATGGAGCATCATCGGATCGATTGCCGTATCGCTCATGGACGTGGCCAGCCCCCTCTCCCGCCGCACTGTGCGTCATAAAGGCGAAGATGGCGACAGCGCGTTCGATCCCGCTCTCGAATATGCGCGGCCCTATTGCCGGGCCGCCCAGTTCCGCATGGCCGCCGCCAGGAATTCGGCGAAGCCGGGCGCGATGCGTTCGTAACGCGCGACGAAGTCGGGATGGGCGAGATAGGTATCCGCCAGCCCGGCATAGGCGGACACCGTCGCGGTCCCGCCCCAGCTCGATTCCACCCAGGCGAAGTGCCGTTCGATCAGGGGATCGAGCGAGCACGCCTCGGGCAGAACGCCGCCGCGGAGCGCCGTGGCCAGCCCCTGCTCGACCGCTTTGAGCTCGGCCATCATCGCGTCCTTCTCCGCCGTGGACAGGCGTTCCATCCTGTAGCGGCCGGTTTCCAGCTGCGTCCTGATCCGGGAACCGTGCCTTTCTTCGAGCCAGGACTCATATGCGGCCTGCGTCTCCGGATCGACGATACCGGAATAGAGTTCTGCGTCCTTCATTGCACGATCTCCTTCAAGTGCGGCGATCGTGCGGTCGATCGTCCGGAGGATTTCGGCGGAACGGGCCGCTTGCTCGGCGATGCGCGCACGCTGCCCCCTGAGCGCCGCGAGGCGATCGAAGTCGGGGGCATCGAGGATCGCACCGATCCTGCCCAGCGGGATGCCGAGCGCGCGGTGGATCAGGATCTGCTGCAGCCGCAGCAATTCCTCGCGGCAATAATAGCGATAGCCGTTCGCGCCGACATAAGCGGGTTCGAGCAGGCCGATCTCGTGATAGTGATGCAGCGTGCGCACGGAAACATGCGCCATCGCCGCCACTTCGCTGACTGTGTATCTCTGCATCTGCATCTCCCGCGAATGTCCGCAGGACGCCCGATAATCCCTCACGCCGCGTCAGGGTCAATCCCCGGCAACCGGCATCCCTATCCCAGTGCGCGGACGACCCCGCTCATCGTGATCGCCAGCCCGCGACGCGCCTCCGCGTCGAGATTGGCGGTCTTGTAGATCTGGTGGGACAGGCGCCCGAGGACAAAAGTGTGGATCATGATCGTGGCTTCCGCCGCATCGACGCCGTTGACCAGCTCCACCTTGCCGTCGCGCCGCAATTCCTCGATCACTTCGCGGATCCGGGTTTCCCACAGCTCGGAATTGGCGATCAGCGCCGCGCGCACCGCATCGTTGGAAGCGCCGATCGTCACTGCCTCCATCTCCAGCCGGCTGTCGGTATAGCTGAGGCCGCGCAGCATGAGTTCGAAGATCACATCCTCCAGCTCGGCCAGCGTCGATGCCGTGATTGCGCGATAGACATCGCCGCGCTGGCCGATCAGCGCCAGCATGATCGCGTCCTTGCTGGCGAAATGGGTATAGAGCGCGCCCTTGCTGATCCCCGCTTCCGCGCAGATATCGTCGACCGATGCCCCGCCGAAGCCGCGTTTCTCGAACTGGCGCATCGCGGCGTCCACGATATGCTGGCGTCGCTGGCGCATCGTCGCTTCGTCGAGTTTCGGCATGTCTGTCCTGTCCACGCTCGCCGCCCGCTCATGGCCGGTCGATTGCGGCGGTATAAGGAACCGACTAGTCAGTCTCAATGACTTGTTTGCCCCCGCCCGCCCCGATCGCCCCGCGCCGGGCAGAGGCCGGATGGGATGCCGGCGCGGTCGCCCGGCTGGCCTTGCTCTGCACGGTGCTGGGATCGGCCTGGGCCGCACGCTCGGTCTTCAGTCCCTTGCAGGATCTGGCGAAGGCGGATCTGGCGCTGAGCGATATCCAGCTCAGCCTGGTGCAGGGCGCGGCGATGTCGATCCCCTCCGCGCTGCTGTCGATCATGCTCGGGCGGATGATCGACACGCGCAACCGCACGCACATCCTGATCATGCTCGCGATGCTGACGATGCTGGGGTCGATGGCGACGGGCTTTTCCGCTTCGTTCGGCGATCTGGTCACCTGGCGCGCATTTGCCGGGCTCGGCATGCTGGAGGAAGCGGTGATATTCTCGCTCGTCGCCGACCTGTTTCCACCGGAACAGCGCGGCCGGGCCAATATCATGATCGTGGTCGGCGAATATGGCGGATCGGCGCTGGGCTTCGCGCTGGGGGGCTGGCTGCTGCCGCTGGCCGGATATCTGCCGCTGGCGTCCGGCCATGGCGACTGGCGCAACGTCCAGATCCTGTTCG
This sequence comes from Sphingobium sp., assembly GCA_030148625.1. Next base: position 3,040 of record JASBTC010000221.1, read on the forward strand.
GGATTGCCGGGCTGTTGCTCGCCCTGCCCCTTCTCCGGCTGAACGAGCCGGTTCGCCACGAATGCGGCAAAGCGGGCGCAGGGCTTCTCCAGGGGTGGCATGCGTTGCGGCGGCTCGGCGGCTTTCTTTGGCCGCTCCTGCTGGCACAGATCGCGATGATCACCGCGAACAATGCGGCGTCGGTCTGGGCGGTGCCGATCTTCATGCGCGATTTCGGCCTGTCCCCCATGCAGGTCGGCAGCCTGGCCGCCGTCATCATGACGGTACCGCCGCTGATCGGCGCCGCGCTCGGCGGCGTGATGGTCGACCGGCTGCGCACGCGGCGTGGCGGCACGATCCTTGTCGCGGTGTTCGCATCGGCCATCGCGGTGCCGGCCGCCCTGTTTCCCCTGGGCGAGAATTCCACAATCTCGGCGGCGATGCTGTCGGTGCTGATGATGGCGCATGCGGCGGCCGGGCTCAGCAGCTCCACGGTTGGGGTGCTGGCGATCCCCAACGAGCTGCGCGGACTGTGGTTCGGCATATGCGGTGTCCCCACAGCGCTGATCAGCTTTGCGGCGGCGCCGACATTGGTGGCGTGGATTGGTGAGGGCGGCGCGCTTGCGACCTCGCTGGCGCTGGTCCTGTCGGTCTCCAGCCTGGTCGCCTTCGGCGGATATGTCGCATCCTGGCGGGCCCTGCGTGCATAGGCCAAGGCTGGTCTCCGCTATTCCGTCGGGCAGCGCCAGCAGATCAGCGGACCATCCTCTTCGTCCAGCCGCTCGCCGATACGGACGAAGCCGTTGCGGGCAAGCACGGTTTGCGAGGCGATGTTCTCGACGCCGGTTTCCGCGGTGACGGCGGAGACCCGCGCATCGGTGCGCGCCCAGGCGACGACATCGCGGATCGCATCGCTCGCCAGGCCGCGCCGCTGCCGGCTGGGTGCGATGCCGTAACCGATATCGAGGATGCCGTCCCGGGGCGGACGCGTGACCGAGCATAGCCCGACCACTTCATTGTCCGCGACGATCAGCCATGACGCAGGCGAGAAGCTTTCCCGGATCTGCGCGGCGAGCCCGGCCAGCATCTCGAGTATCTCGACCGGCGCGATCGGTGTGTCCGCCAGCGCGAAATCCCGCGGCGCGCGGCTCCGCAGGAGAGCGGCGTAATCCGCCGCGGTGGTTTCGACGATCATCATGCCCCTCGAACGGGACAATGCGCGCTTATCATCCCGGGCATCACTCCGGCCCGACAATGCCCAGCAATTCGATGGTGAAAACCAAGGTCGCGCCACCCGGAATGGGGCCGCGGCCGATCGGGCCATAGGCCAGGTTCTGCGGGATCGCGAATTCGAAGGTGTCGCCGACGCTCATCAGCGGCACGCCTTCCTGCCAGCCGCGGATCAGGCCGCGTAGCGGAAAGGTCGCGGGCTCGCCGCGCGCGATCGAGCTGTCGAATTCGGTGCCGTCAATCAGCCGCCCGGCATAATGGATGGTCACGACGTCCGCGACGGTCGGCCGCGGCCCCGATCCGTCGCCCTTCACCCGGCGATAGCGAATGCCGCTCGCCGTCGCCCGCCAGCCTTCCGATGCGGGCAAGGTCAGCAGATAGAGCATCTGGCGATTGTGATAGGCAGCATCCTGGCTGGGGCCTGCGGGCTGGGCCGGTTGCGCCAGTGCAGGGGCGGCACAAGCCATTGCGATTGCCATGGCCGACGCCATCCGTGTGAAACCCATTATAGCCTCCCCTTCCTGCCGTCGCGCCGCTTCGGCCGACATCGAACATGATGCGCGAGCGCGCGAAGTCCGCACATGATGCGTGCGGCGTTGGTGGCCGGTAAGCTGTCGGCGCGGGATAGGCAATGCGGCGCGCGTAGCCAGCGCTTTTCCAAGTTGGGATCGACCATTTCCCCCTGCGTCGATAGGCTTGCGCCGCATGAGCCAGCAGGCAAGGAAGGAAGCGCCCATCTACTCTCCGCAGGACCAGGACAGGGCAATCCACAGGACGGCAACAGCATTTGCTGCCATTGCGATGGTGGTGGGTGTCGTCCTGATCGTCGGTGCCGACGCCCACTCACTTGGCGGTATTGCCCGCGCAGTTTTGGGTATCGCGCTTTGTACAGGGTCGGCTATCGGTATGCGCGCTTATTGGACATGGCTTTAGCCGGGACAAGCTTTTGCTGGGAACCGACAAGGCCCCAAGCGAGATGGGCCAGTCGCGCGCGCCATGCAACGGGCAACGCGCAGCCTCCAGGAATAGCGCCGGCGCTTGCTCGCCCCGATACTCCCCCCGAAGCCCTGAATTAAGGACATCCATGCCTCATCGCCTCGTCGTTGCCGTATCGGCAATATTTACTCTCGCAATCACCGCCACGGCTCATTGCGCCGAGCCGGTCGCCGATGTCCCCGAGGCGCTCAGGCAATGTGCCACCGGCCACGCGCTCGGCCTCGCCACAAAGCAGCCGGGCGACAGTCCCGATCGCATCGCCGAGACCACGCTGCAGCTTTGCTACCAGGAAAATCTGAAGGCGCAGAACGCCTTCCGTGCCGAACAGATGCGCCAGAGCCCGCCAGTCGATGCCGATGAACTTGTCGCGCTATGGGATGTGCGCCGCGTTGCATTCCACGCATCATTGGTGGCCGTCGTCTAGGTCTCCCGCGCCGCTCCGGCCTCGAAAACCGTCGATCAATCGCCCGCAAAATAGCGTGCAAAATCAAGCTAAGCCTGAAGATAGCCGAACGGCCAGGGCTTGTACGGCCCCAGCTCGGCATGGACGTCGCGCATGCGCCAGCGCAGGGCGGAAAGCTGGACCGATACGGCCCGCGCGGGCAATGGCACGTCCAGTGCCATGCTTTCGCCGGGCTCCAGCCGCTCCGCGCGACCACCGACGCTGCCCACGGCGCGGCCGCGCCGATCGAGGAAACGGATCTCGACATAGAGGTTGCGGTGCAGGCTGTCGGTGCGGTTGGTGAAGGCGCCGCGCCACACCGGATCGCCCGTCGCCCCGCGCACAACGTCGTTGCGGGTCAGCACGATGCTGTCGTCATCCTCACCGGCCGCCATGCCCAGCAAGACGCCCAGAGACGCGCCGACGACCGCGACGACGCCAATTCCTACCCAATGCCGTTTCAGCATCACCGTCTCTCCATGCCGCAAGCAGCGCGGCTATGCCGGGTGTGGCGTATGGCGTTGCAGTGCTGATCCCGGCGGAAAGGAGAATTGGTGCAGGCGCTTTCGTCACCCTGAACTTGTTTCAGGGTCCATGCCCGGATTTTCGCTGCGGTTCGGATTGAAGCATGGATGATGAAACCAGTTCGGCATGACGATGCAGGTCACCGCTCACGGACGGCCCACGTTCATCACAACGAAAAGATCGTCACCTCATCCTCTTCGAGTGAACCAAGCGCATCGATCCATGCCGTGCTCTTGGGCAATTGCTTCCGTAACGCACTGAAGGTTTCGGTGTCGAGGGCTCCCGAATATTGCCGGACAAGCAGCCCCACATAGGGTAGTTTCAAGCTACTACCAAGATCGTGCAGGGCATCATTCCAGAGATCAAGACTGTCAATTTCACTGCCGCGCGGCCGCGCCTCGGCCCTGTTGTGATCTTCCATCGCGCGCGCGATCTTGGCGTCCGACCACCCCTTGCGCCGCATCCGGGCAATCTCCTTTGCGCGCGCCGCCTCCACTTCCCCCGGCGTATCGTTCCGCTGCGTCAGTACGGTGCCGCAGTCGCAATGTCCGCGCGTGGTGAGATATTGCTGTTCCCCCGGCAAGAGAACCTTCCGGATGGAGGGATTGTCGAACCGGGCGGCCTCGCGATCGTGCCGATCCATGACGGCCCGAACCGCGCTCACATCGTCCGTCGGCGCTATAAGCGTGATGAAAAGGCACATGCGGAGAGTTTAGGCGCAGTTGCGAGATGCCCGCAATGCGTTCGCGCCGCACCGCTCTTCATCAAATCCCGCCCTCACCCCGCGCACGCCGCCGCCTGCGCATATGGAGCGAAAACGCGATCAGGCAGAGCGCCGGGCCGAACCAGACGATCCAGTCCGGCGCCCCGATATGCCTCAAAAGCCTGACGCAGAGAAAGCCCACCGCGAAGGCCAGCAGGATGGGAATGCGGGGCGTCAACGGACTTCCGTATAGATATATTCGTGCTGACTATCCCGCACGGTCAGCGTGCGCTGCCCGTCCCTGGCGCCGATGACCGCATCGACGCCGATCGCGCCGCCGCCGGCAGAGACGATCGAGACCGTGCCGTCGGCATTCTTGCGGGTGGCAACGGGTCCTTCGATGAAGCCTGCCTTCATCCATTTCGTGCCGCCCCGATCGCTGAAAGCGATCTTGCCGTCGATCTGGCTGCGATAGTTTGCGGCGAGCCCAGCCAGCACCGCCGGATCGCCGGGCACGGTCAGCTTCGCGCGGCGGGCCTGCGCCTGCGCCTTGATGCGCGCAGCGACCGAGGCGACGTCGGCGGCGGCCTCCGGCTTGCCGTCATAGACCACTTCCAGAATGCGGCGGAGGAACGGTGCGATCATCGATGCGCCGGGATCCGCATTGGTCAGGATGACCGCGCCGATGCCTTCGTCAGGCAGCGCGAAGAAGCTGCTGTGATAGCCCTGCAGCGTGCCGCCATGAGTGACGACAGTCACGCCCGAGACGATGCGCTCCATCAGGCCCATGCCGTACCAGCCATTCTCCCCGATCGGCACGCCATGCTTGCGGCGTTCGAGCAGATTGGCCTCGCTCACGATCCGCTTGCCCTCCGGCGTCAGCCCCTTGGACAGTTCGAGCTGCGCATAGCGCGCCATATCCGCCGCGCTCGACCAGGCGCCGCCGGCCGGGCGATGCGGGACGATCAGATGGTTGAAGGTGTTGGGGATCTCGACCATGCGGCCGTCGACGTCGAGGCCATGGGGACGTGCCCAATCGCCGCGCTCGGCCGCTACATTGTCGAATGTCGTGTCGCGCATGCCGAGCGGTCCGAAGATGCGGGTCTGCATCGCCTTGTCGAAGGCCGCGCCCAGCTCCATCTTCGGATAGGCCAGATGGCCGCCCAAATAGCCCGCGGCCGAGGCCATCAGATTGTTATACTGGAACAGCTCGCCGAACTTGCTGGTCGGCTGCGTCTCCGCGAGCTGGCGGAACGTGTCGGACGCAGGCGCGCCGGCATCGGCCAGGATGAATGCATAATCCTTACGCGGCAGGCCGGTGCACGCGCAGACCAGATGCCGGACGAGCACGGACTTGGTCACTTCGTCGCTGCCCAGGCGGAACGATGGATAGAGATCGGTGACATGCTGGTCCCAGCGCAGCTTGCCTTCGTCGGCCAGCACGGAGAGCAGCAGCGTGGCCATGCCCTTGGTGTTCGACGCGACCATGAATTTGGTGTGCGCGGTCACCGGCTCGGTCGAACCGAGTTCGCGCACGCCGACGCCGCCCTCCCAGACGACTTTGCCCTTGTCGATCAGCGCGATGCCGACGCCCGGCACTTCGAGTTCCCTGGCGGACTCGGCGATGAAGTCGCGCAGCAACTGAATACGCTCGGGGGTCAGCCGATGCGCCGCCTTGCCGGCGAAAGTCTCGGGCGCATAGCCGGCGGGACGCAGGCTGCCCTGGATGATCGACAGCGCGGCGGAACGCTTGTTGGCAGTCGATTCCGCGCCATCGGCGATCATCACGGTCCATGCGCTATCCTTGCGCAGCGCCATGGCCGAGGCGACGGCACGCTCGCTGGGCGAGGTTTCATACGAGATGCTGACGCGCTCGTCCCAGCCATCGCCGCGCGCGACGGGACTGACCAGTCGTACCGCGCGAGTCACGCCGGGCTTGTAGAGCGACCAGGCCTTGGCCGCTGCGGCCTGCGCATCGGCGGCGGCGCCGATTTCGATCACGGCGATATTGAGATCGGTCTCGGGCGAAGACAGGATCGTCGCCGGCCCTTTCACCGCCAGATTCCAATCCTTGGGCTGGGTATAGCTCATCCCCGATGCGGTCTTGCCCGGCGTGTCGGCGGCTGGCGCTTGTGCAAGCAGCGGCATGGGCAGGCACATCAGCGCCAGGGCGAGTGCGAATTTCACGGCGAACCTCTCAATCGATCGTTGGAAACCGGCCTGGACATGATGGCCTCGCCGAGTCGACCCGCGCGAAGCCCGCCAAAGCCAGCCTGATCGGAAACAAGCGTCTTAATCGGAGAAATGTCAATATTGATTGTTATAGCGATCTAATACAGTGCGACCGCGTCAATCGCGCTCTCTCCGCCTCGCGTGCCGCTTTTCGATACGCGGGTCTCGCCGGGTCTTGCGACGCGGCTCCGCGGGCGGCGGTGGACGCTTTCGGCCGGGCACGAGATGGGTGCGAGCAGCTGCGCGGCAGCTCTGGCGGATGCGACGCCCGCCACAATTACAGACGAAAACGCGACACCCAATAACAACCGGATCAGGAATCCCGAAAATCATCGTTTCAAAATATAAGACATCAGAAACATTCCAGAAACATATGGACACACCTCCCGGAAACGTTGCGTTTTGAGGCATATTAAGCAGATTTTTTGGAAAAATTACTCAGCAGACAAATATATTACTGACTCAAATGCCCGTCGCTCACCTTGAATCCATCCATCCACTCCATACAATCGAGGAGCGGACCGGGCCCCTCTGGCGATCAGACGATCGTGATGTCGGACCGCATCGGGCAGTTCCGATGCTGGCATGGCGGGTTCTTTTCCTCATGCACGCGGCTGGGCGCCCGATCGATCAACGCATCGATTTGGAGGCAGTAATGAGTGCTGTATTTTACCGGTTGAGCCTGACGCATCGTCGTCTGGATCAGGAGATCAGGCGCGAAGCGAAGCGGCTTGCGCCCGACAGGTTCCGCCTGCTCAGGCTGAAGAAGCTGAAGCTCGCGGTCAAGGATCGCCTGAACGGCCATTGGCGCCGCGAAATGGCGGTCTCCTGCTAAGCTGAAAACCCGAACGAGCGGTCCGGGTCCTCCGGGCCGCTCCGCATGGGCGCCCGCCGCGCGTGGCTGCCGAATGCAACATCCCGAAACTTCAAGGAAAAGAGTGAAGATGACCCCTGACGAGGCATTGCAGAGACTGCGCGAAGGCAATCGCGCATTTCTGGCGGGCGAGATCGAACCGGATATCGGCGCGGACCGGCGCCTGGAGCTTGCCAAGGGGCAAGCCCCCTTCTGCGCCTATGTCTCCTGTTCCGATAGCCGGGTTCCGCCCGAGCTGCTCTTCGGCCGCGGCCTGGGCGAGCTGTTCATCATCCGCAATGCCGGCAACACCGTCGACACCATCGCGATGGGATCGATCGAATTCGCGGTGGCCGAACTCGGCGTGTCGCTGGTGGTGGTCATGGGCCACGAAAGCTGCGGCGCGGTGAAGGCCGCAATGTCCGTGGTCAGCGACAATGCCCGCTTTCCCGGCGCGATCGGCAATATGGTGGAACCGATCATCCCCGCCGTTCTGGAAGCGCGCGGCGAAGCCGGCGACCCGACCGAAGCGGCGGTGCGCCAGAATGTCCGCCGCGTGGTGCGCAAGCTGCGCGAGGGGAGCGATCCTCTGCTGATCGAGCCGCAAAAGACCGGAAAGCTGAAAGTGGTCGGCGCTTATTATCACCTTGAACGAGGCGAGGTCGATTTCTTCGATCTGCCGTGAAGCCTCGCATCCGGAGCAGGGAAACACCCCTGCTCCGGAAACACTCGTCAGATACGCGGCAATCCGTCCATGATCGCGGTGAGCGCCAGCGCATTCTCGCGCTCCATCGCGCTGTGCCCGGCATTGGTGAAGACCAGGCTGGCCGGCTCCGCGCCGGCACCCTGCAATGCCGCGACCAGGCGCGATGCCTGGGTGAGCGGGCAGACCTGGTCGAAGCGTCCATGGACGATATGAACCGGAATCGATGCCAGCGTCGCCGCATTGTCCTCGAAATGGCTGGCCGGCAGGAACAGCGCGTTCGCGAAATAATGCGCTTCGATCTGCGCGAAGCAGAGCGCGAAATCCGCTTCGCCGAATTTCCCGGTATCGGCAGCCTCCGGGATCATGTTCGAGGTAGCACCTTCCCAGACCGACCATGCGAGCGCTGCGGCAAGCTGCCGCTCGCGCGCCTCCGTCGTCGTCGGAACCAGGTCGAAGATCGCCTTGTACGATGCCATCACGTCCTGGCGCTCCTCCGGCGTCAGGATCGCCAGGAAATCGCGCCACTCGTCGGGATAGTGGATATAGGCGCCCGGCGTGGTGAGCCCGTACGGATCCTCATGCCAGGTCGCCGCATTGCCCTGGTAGAAATAATGGAGATCCGCCGTCGAGCCGAGAAAGATGCCGCGCAGGACAAGGCTGGCGCAATTCGCCGGATGCGCGATCGCATAGGCCATGGCGAGCGTGCTGCCCCAGCTGCCGCCGAAGACATGCATGGGACCGGCGATGCCGAGATGGTCGCGCAGCTTCTCGATATCCGCGATGAGCAGATCGGTGGTGTTGCGCTGAAGCGCGACCGCCGCCCCCGCCGAGGCGACATTGGGCTCGCTCTTGCCGCATCCGCGCTGGTCGAAAAGAATGACGCGGTAGCGTGCGGGATCGAAGAAACGCGCCATGACCGGCGCGCATGCGCCGCCGGGACCGCCATGGAGGAACATCACCCGCTCGCCGTCGCGATTGCCATACTCCTCCCAGTAAAGCCGATGGGCCGGCTCCGCATCGACCTGGAGCCATCCGCTGTCGAGCAGGGGCGGCTGCGGATATTTCCAGCCTTCGCCAATCTTGCTCGACGATTCCAGCTGCGAAAAATCCATAATCCGTCCTTTCCTGTTCGGTATCCGGCCAACCACATCAATCCGAGAAACGGCGCCGGGCACCTGTTCGCTCTGCCCCCGCTCTATACACATGTCGCGGAGAGGATGGAGAGGCGCATCACCCCAGACAGGCATCCACCAGCCGGCTAAGTCTTTCGCCGCCGCGGATCGGATCGGCGACGGGCAGGTTCAGCCTCGCGCTCTCTTCATCGAGCACGCGTTGGGCCTCGTCGGGCGTCAGCGCGGCGGTGTTGAGCGAGATGCCGGCACAGCGGATCCCGGGATTGGTTCTGGCGCCGAGCCGCAAGTGCAGCGCGATCGCCTCTTCGATGCCGGGCGTCTCGAAAGCCGGATAGCCCGCAACATGGGTGCGCCCGACGGCATGGCACAGGACGATCACATCGGGCTGGCTGCCATGGAGAAGGCCCAGTGAAACCGCCGCATAGGCGGGATGGAAGATCGAGCCCTGCCCTTCGATCACATCCCAATGCGCGGGCGGCGCATCGGGGCTGAGCATCTCCGCGGCGCCCGCCTCGAAATCGGAGATCACCGCATCGATGGGCATGCCGCCACCGGCGATCATGATCCCGGTCTGCCCCGTCGCGCGGAAGTCCGCATCATGCCCACGCGCCTGGAATGCCTTCGCAAGCGCGAGCGCGGTATATTTCTTGCCGAGCGCGCAATCGGTGCCGACCGTCAGCAGGCGCTTGCCGCTGCGCTTGCGCCCGGTCGCGATGGGAATGTCCGACGGCGGAACCCGCACGTCGAACAAGGTGCGGCCATGCCGCTCGGCCGTATCCTTCAGCACCGGAATATCCGCGAGGCGGATATGCATTCCCGAAACCAGATCCAGTCCGGCTTCCAGCGCCGCGACCAGATCGGGCAACCAGGCATCGGGAACGCCGCCGCCGATCGTGGCGACGCCGATCATCATCGAGCGGGCACCGCGTGCGACGGCTTCGGACGGGCCGAGGCGCGGCAGCCCGATCGTGAAATCGCTTTCGCTGCACGCATATTCGGCCAGGCATTTTTCGGGCGCCCAATCCTTCAGCCCAAGCGCGGTCTTGGCAAAGGCTGAAGAAGAGGGATCACCCAAAAAGAGGATATAGGGCGCAGGCAGTTCAATCATGGTTCGACATTCTCTCCGCTGCCGGGGCCCTTTTCGTCATCATCAGAAGTTGGCGCGGACGCCGACATAGAATTTGCGGCCGATCACGTCGTAGATCGACGCATTGGTCGCCGAATTCGAGATGAAGTCGACCGGCGTGACCGGTGGCTTGCGATCGAGCAGGTTGTCGACACCCGCATAGATCTCGCTCTTCGATCCGAGCAGGCCGTCGATCTTGTACTTCACCGACATGTCCAGATAGACGACCGCGCCAATGTCGTTGTCCTTCTTCGACAGCTGTTCGGGGCCAAAGGTGACGTCATACACGCCGCCATTGATGTAGCGGGCCTGGACGAATGCCCCCCAACGGTCGGTGTCGTAATTGGCGGACAGGGTCGCCTTGAAATCTGGCATGCCGCCGGCATTGCGTCCGCCCACTTCTCCCGCGACGTCCAGCGGGACACCGCCCGACGGTGCGATCCGCTTGTGGAGCAGATAGCTGGCTACCGCGCCCAGGCCGAGGCGGCCATTACCCAGATCGGTGGTGTAGCGCGCCTCGAAATCGAGCCCCTGCAGCTTGTAGGTGCCGAGGTTCAAATTCTGCTGCTTCACCTCGACGAGCGATTTGTTCGGGCCGAACGTGATCAGCGAGCAGACCGCAGTCTCGCCATCGAAGCAGCGCTGCACGATATCCTGCGGACTGAGCGTACCGATTGCGTCCTTCAGGTCGATATCCCACCAGTCGAGCGAAGCGCGGAACTTGCCAAGAGTGAGCACGGCGCCAACCGTCTTCGTGATCGCCGTTTCTTCGGTCAGATTCGGATTGCCCGAAATCGGCGTGCGGACGTTCGAGGTGCCGGTGGCACCGCTGAACGGATTGCTGAGATTGCTGAACAACAACACGCTCTCGACGAAGGACTCGCCGATGCTGGGTGCGCGGATATCGCGGGAGATGGTGCCGCGGAAGCGGAGGATGTCGATCGGCTCGAAGGTGAGGCCGGCCTTCCACGTGACGACATTGCCCATGGTCGAATAATGGGTGTAGCGCGCGGCGCCGTTGAAATCGAGCTTCTGCGCGCCGTCGAGGAGCGGCACAGCGATTTCGGCAAAGCCTTCGGTCACGTCATATTTGCCGCGGAGCGGCTGGGCATTGACGATCGCAAATGCTTCGCTGTCATTGAGTGCGTTGACCGTGCGGTTCAGCTTCTGGCTGCGATGTTCGGCACCGACCGTGGCGCGGATCGGGCCCGCCCAGCCCTGGAACAGTTCGCCGCCGATCTCACCGGCAAACACCGACTGTTCGATGCGCGTGTTCGAGACGCCGGTGCCGGTGATGTAGCCGATCGCGGCCTGGCTCGGCGACCCCTGACCGAACAGGTTGATCGGCACGCATGACGGATCATTGTCGGCCGGGTCCGCATTGACGTTGACGCGGCAGGAGATGGTGTTGCCCACCTTCACCGCATCCGCGGCGCGGAGCAGATTGCCGACGATCAGATTGTTGTACTGTTTGTTGCTGAAATCGGTGCGGCCATATTGGCCGGAGACTTCCCAATTCCACTTGGAGCCGATGTCCCCCTTCAATCCGCCGACGAAGCGATAGCTTTCGGTCAGCGACGCGGAGGTGATCGGCGGGAATTCGCTGAAGGTGCGGAACAGCACGACCGGCGCACCGAGCGCCGCGACGCTCGCGGGCAGATAGGGATTGTCGGGCGTGATCACCACGTCGCCGAAGCTGAAGGCGTTGACGAGCGCGCCACGTGACTTGGAGCGCGCGAAGCTGGCCTCCGCGAAAAAGTCGATGCTGTCGGTCAGCTCGTAATTCACCGCGCCGAGCACGTTGAAACGCTGGGTAGGAACGACAAGCGCCGTTTCATCCGCCAGGCGCGAACCGCTGCCGCCGATCATCAATGTTCCGCCGATTTCGCCGAGCACGCGCGGACGCGCCGTGCCGTCGGCGAAGAACTCCAGATTGTCGGTCGGCAGGCCCAGGCCGATCGTCACGCCATTGGGGCTGGCGAGGTAGAGCACGGCATTGTCGCGGAAAACATAGTCAGGAATGCCGTCGCTCGACGTCTTGCTCAGCGGGTTGGTGACGAGCGCCGGGCTGCGGCGCTGCCATCCGCGCGCACCGGCGCGGGGAATGCCCTTATTGTCGTCGAAGTCCGCGGCGAGCAGGAAATGGCCGCGCCCACCACCGAACTTGCCGCCCCAGGCGGCCGACAGACGCAGATTCTCGGCGTCGCCCTTGTCGGCCATGCCATATTGCGCGTTGAGTTTCAGCCCTTCGAGCTTGTCGTCATAGATCAGGTTGATGACGCCCGAGACGGCATCCGAACCATAGGCCGCCGATGCACCGCCGGTGACGACCTCGACGCGCTGGATGGCGAGCGAGGGTACAACGTTGAGATCGACATTCTCGAATTCATCGAACGGCGTCGAGCGCCGGCCATTGACGAGGACGAGGTTACGGTTGGTGCCGAGACCACGAAGATCGACCACATTCACACCGTTCTGGCGGCTGTTGAGGTTCGTCGACGCAGGCGTCAGCGTGCCGGTGAAGGCCGGGATTTCGTTGAGGACATTGGCGACGTTGGTCGTGCCGCGCTGGTCGATCAGTTCGGTACCGATCGACAGGACCGGCGTTGGCGCCTCGAAATTGCCCTTGATGCGCGACCCGGTGACGGTGATCAGGCCGTCATCCGCTGCTGCATCCTCGGCGGCCTGCTCCGCCGGCTGATCGGCCGGAACGGTCTGCGCAAAGGCGGGCACCGCCATCACCCAAAGCGCGACGCCAGACAAAATCTTCAAATTGCTCGAGAAAGTCATGTCCATCCCCTTCTGGCCCCGAGCGATTCAGTCGCATTGTCGGGGCGTTGGTGCGTCCGATAGTACATTTATGATCAGGATTAAAGCAGCCTTATTTGAAATTTTGGCAGCATTAATTTCCAATCCGGATGTCGGACAGCCGATCCCGGATGCGCGCGCCGACACCCGAACGACGCGGAATCGGGTCATTGCAACGCCCGCGGACCGCCATAAATTCGCTGCAATTCCGCCCAAACCTGCCCGGCCAGGATGGGGAGGGGTCGATCGACATGTTGCCCGCAAGGATGACGTCGCCGCTGGCAACGCTACTGCCGTTCGAGGATGAACATATCGAGCCGTTGAGAGCAGCGTGCGCAGCGGATCCGGATATCTGGGAAATCTATCCGATCTCCATGCTCGGCGAGCATTTCGACGCCTCGCTGGACTTTATCCGCGCAAGGCCCAACTGGACGATGTTCGCCGCGTTCCACGCCGGCGAACTCGTCGGGATGACAAGCTTCATCGGCATGACCGAAGCCGACCGGATCGAGATCGGCGCCACCTATATCGCCCCAAAGGTTCGCGGTGGCCCTTTCAACGCCGAGATGAAGCGCCTGATGATCGACCGTGCATTCACCCAGGGCTTCGCCGCGATCCAGTTCCGCATCGACACGCGCAACGGACGGTCGATGAGGGCTGTCGAGAAACTCGGCGCGAAACGGGTGGCGGTGATCGAGGCCGATATGCGGACATGGACAGGCTTTGTCCGCGACACCGCAGTCTATTGCCTGGAACGGAGCGAATGGTGCCCTACGGGCTAACGCCCTAGAAGTTCAGGCTGTGCTCGTTGAGTTTGCCATGGGTGAAGATGGCGTTGAGCACCCGATCCTCGCAGGACGATATCATCATGATCGTATATCTGCGGATCTCGTCGGTCTGGTTGTCCTTCACCAGGTCGAGCAGCCCGCTATGCTGTTCCCATTGATAGGGCAGCGACTTGGTCAGCTTGATGTAGATCCAGTAGATCCGCATCGTCGTTTCCTCGAGTTGCCGGATCCAGCTGATCAACAGCGGAAACTGCGTCTGCTGCGCGATATAGATGTTGAAGTCCCGGTTCGCCGTCAGCAGCCTCAGCGCATCCTCGTCGCTGTCGATCGGCCCGTCGTGGAAGACGGCATCGTTGCGGCGCCTGAATTCGGCTTCTTCGATCTGGGGCGAGATCATCGAGAGCACGCTGGGCTCGACCATCTTGCGGATCATGAAATTCTCTTTCACGTCCTTCAGCGTCAGCGACGATATGCGCGTGATCCTGGGTGAGGGCGACACCATGAATTGCTGCGCGGTCATCTGTTCCATGGCATTGCGCGCGGCGGTGCGGCTGATGTCGAACATGCGCGTCAGGATATTCTCGGACACTTTCTGGCCGGGGGCGAGACGCTGCGTCACGATCGCATCCATGATCCGGTCATAGACTTCCAGCGTATCCTTGTCCGCCTGTGCCTCGCCTGCGATCGTCATTCCGGGCCGCCCTCCTGCCACCGACCCTACAATCAAGACAAAACAAATCAAATGCATCGACGTGCGGCACCCCGCCTTCCTTCCCCGCGCATTCAAACCGGCCGGAACGCCTAAGATCGAGCGGCGTGTTGCAGCGAAGCGAAGATCGCGCGACACTCGCACCATCCGATCGCGAAGGAGAATGACATGTCGAGACTGGGCACGGCCCTAGCCGCAATCGCCCTTTCAGGCGCACTGGTCGCGTGCGGCACGGCTTCCGCGCCCGCCCCTGCCGACAATGTTGCGGCGAACGATGTCGTGGACAATGCCGCCAACATGACAATGGGTGAGACGCCCACCGTGATCGCCGCCAGCTATGACTGCAAGCCCGCGATGAAGGTCGATGTCGTCTACGACAACAGCGATCCCGAAACGTCCAGGGCAAAGGTGACGATCGACGGCAAGACTTACGACATGACCATTGCCCGTTCCGCATCCGGCGCGCGCTATGCCACCGATGCGGGCCGCAGCCCCGGCAAGACGCTGGTGTGGTGGAACAAGGGCAATGACGGCACCCTGCTGGAAGGCAAGGCGGGTGCGGCGGATGCCACGGAGGAAACGATCGTCGCCAGCTGCACCGGAAAAGGCTGAGCGGCGATCAGCGCTTCGGACAGCCCTCGACACGGACATCGCCGAGCGGAGCGCCCTTTCGATCGACATAATGATGGTTCACGGTCACGCCGTCGGCGATCAGCATGCGCAAGAGCTTGTCCGAACAGATGCTGGCGGCCACGACGTCACGAACGACTTCCTGCCGCGCGCTGTCCGCAGTGGTGGATTTATAGGCATAAGTGATCTCCGTGCCATCGGCGGAGGCGCGCTCGAAGACGAGACCACCCTCCAGGCGGCGACCGCGCACTGCATCGGCCTTTGCCGCAATCTCCGCGAGCTGCGCCGCGACATCCTCGCGATTGAGAAAGCCGGCGTCGAGCATCTCGCGATGCGAGGGATACCACATGCTTGCAGCCGGCGTGGAGGCCGCCTTGCGGACGAATGCCTCCGCGACGCCGGCATCGTCCAGCGCGTCGCTCATCACCGGCGCCAACAGCCGGTTGTCGCTTTCGGAATAGCCATCCATGGTCGCCTGGTGGAAGCCGATCTCCGCCGCATAGGATGCGCTCCTCTCCCGCCCCGCGACAAGCACGACGGTACAGGCCGACAGGCAATATTCGCGGGCATGCGTCCTCAGCCCGGCGGCGCGGATCGCATCGGCGATCGTACGCGCCTCCATCAAACGGCCGCCGATCGAACGCAGGATCACCGTGCTGGCCTTGGGATATCGGCTCAGGATCGCGGCGAAGCGCGCACCGGCCCCTTCCGATAGCGGCCCGTCGATGGTGATACGATCGGCAGATCCCCGCATCGACGCCGGCGGCCCCAGCGGGTCATGACCGCTGGCGATTTGGAAAAGCTCGTTCGCGGTACTGAATCTGCCGGGCAACCCCAATGCCGCGATCAGCAACAAGGCGATGAGCAGCGCGCGACCGGCGAACTTCACCTTGAGCGGATGGTGGGCAAAGGATCGCCAGATGCCGATGGCCGCCCATGCAATGATGATCG
>JASBTC010000222.1 GCA_030148625.1 Sphingobium sp.
AATCCGATCCCCAAGGCGGAAGTCTATGGTGCGGAACTGGAGCTGAGCGCCCGTCCGGTGGCCGGGCTCGATCTGGCCGCATCGGTCGGGGTCACCGGATCGAAGATCCTGACCTATGACACGACCGTCTTTGCCGGCCTGCCTTCGGCGGGCGATTTCAAGGGCAACAAGCTGCCCCAGGTGGCCGGAATCTCCTATGCGCTTTCCGCGCAATATCGCTTCGAGATGGCTGGCGATGTCGCGCTGATCCCCCGGCTCGAGCTCAACGGATCGGGTGGCGCCTATTATTGGGAGATCGACAATCTCGCCAAGCGCGGCAGCACCAATCTGATCAATGCACGGCTGACGGTGGAGGCGGGCAAAGTCTCGGTCACCGCTTTTGCCGAGAATCTGCTGAAGGAACGCTACGTCCTCGAATATGTCCCGGCGCAATGGAGCGGTGCGGCGGGTGATTTCTCGGCCGCCGCACCGGGGCGACGCATCGGCGTGCGTGCCCGGCTGGATTTCTGATGCTGCTTCGCCCGCTCTCATCTTGTCATTCCCGCGAATGCGGGAGACGTAGTCGACCGTAGGTCAATCCAGCTTCTTCTTCTTTTTGATGCTTCACGGAAAAGCTGGATCCCCGCGTTCGCGAGGATGACAAAAGGGAGTCGACAACAATAAGGAACGACAATGGGACAGGCACAGGTGGTGCGGCGGATCTCGGCCCCGGCAGCGGCGGTCTGGGACCTGATATCCTGGCGCGGCATGGCGCGGCTCGTCGGTGACGGGCTGTTCGAGGGCGTGGTTTTCGACGACGACAGTGTCGCGCCTGGGGCGACCAAATGGGTGCGCGGGCCATGGCCGCTGCCGATCCGCGAGCAGCTGGAATGGATCGACGAGGCACGGACCAGCTATGGGTATCGCGTGGTCGACAATGGTCCGCTGCCGGTGACCGATTATGTCGGCACGGTACGTGTCGTGCCCAATGGGCCTGACGCCTGCTCCGTCACGATCCGGTGCGACTATGTCGGCGTCGATGTGACCGATGCCGAATGGCAGGCGACATGGGAGGCGATGGAGGGCGGCCTTCTCGATACGGTCGCCGCGCGTTTCGGCGATGCGCCGACGGCGCGGGCCGAGGAGGACATCGCAGCGATCGTGCGTGCGCGCAGCGACGTGTTCCAGGCCGATTTCGCGACCGGCGACGCGGCGCGGCTGGTCGCCAACTATTATGTGCCCGACACGCATGGCGGCGGCCCCCGCGTGGTGATGCCCGATGCGCCGATGCTTGTCGGCCGGGATGCGATCGCGGCGATGTTCACGGGCATGATCCGCGATTTCTCGGCGTGCGAATTGCGCCAGGTCGAAGTGCGCCGATCGGGCGACATGGCCTGGGAATTGAGCGAGGCGACGGTCACGCCGCGCGACGCGGCCGCCCCGCCGCTGGCAGTGCGTTACATCATCGCCTGGGCACTGACCGGCGAGGGCTGGCGTGTGGCCGTGGACTTCTTCGCCTGGGGTGATCTGGGACTCGATTCACCACCGGCTTGATGACATGATGCCGGACTTGAACGGACGGAAAGGGGATAAGGAGGTCGCACTGCCCGATCATGGACCCGATCGATCGCCCGGTGAGGACTTCGGCGAAACCTGGGACGATATGCGCGCGGCCGATCCCGGTTTCGCGGCCGAACTGCCTTATCGCTATGCGCCGCGTCCACCCAGCGGCTTCACCGTCGTGCGCAAGGATCTGCTGCGCCATCTGACCGAAGCCAGCCTGCTCAAGCAGCTTTCGATCGTTCGCGGCCCAGCAGGCTCGGGCAAGACGACCTTGCTCTCGCAATGGCGCGACGTCGGCCGCGAGATGGATCGCGCGATCGCCTGGCTGACCATCGACGGCGCCGATCGCGAACCCGGCCATTTCGTCGCGGGGCTGGCCGATGCGCTCGACGGCGCGGGCTGCACCGCCACTGCTCAGGGTTTCCGTGCTGTGTGCGACGGGATTGCAGGGCGATCGACGGTGCAGGTCGCGCAAATGCTGGCATCGGTCTGCAATCGTGCCGGCGAGCGCCCTGTCATCGTGCTCGATCAATATGAGGATATGGACGGCGCGCGGGCGGGCGAGATCATCCGCGGCTTCCTGCAGCATGCGACCAGCGCGCGGCTGGTGATCGCCAGCCGTGTCCGCCCCGCCATTCCTCTCGGCAGCCTGCGCGCACGCGATCAATTGTTCGAGATCGGCCCGTCCGACCTGAACCTGACCCCGCTGGAGACGCGGGCGGTGTTCGACGCCGACGTGCCCGAACTCTACACGCGTCGCCTGCATTTCGAGACCAGCGGTGAGGCGGTGGCGATCGGTTTTGCCCGGCGCGTGATGGACGAATTGCCGCGCGACATGGTCGGCACCGAGAATTGGCAGGATCAACTCCACGAATATTACCGCGCCGAAGTGCTCGACGCGTTGCCCGCCGAACTGCGCGCCGCGATGAGCCGGTTGGTCGTGGTCGAGCGGTTCGATCTGTCGCTGGCCAACGCGCTGCTCGGCCGCAACGCCACCGAGATGATCGAGCGGCTGCACCATATCGACGGGCTGTTGCTGCGCCATCGCGGCACGCAGGAATTCTATTTCTCCGAAATGCTGCGCCGTTTCCTCGAACAGCGCCTGGCCTGGCTCGAGGATGACGAGCATGCCGCACTCCACGGCCGCGCCGCGACCTGGTTTGCCGAGCGTGGCCGCAATGTCGAGGCGTTGCGCCATGCCGTCGCCGCTGGCAATCGTGATGAGGCGATCCGGCTGCTCGATCGCATCGGCCATGCCAATCTGTTGCCGCAACAGGGCGTGCCGGCGACGCACCAGTTGCTCGAAGCGATCGGCCTGGTCGAGGAAGCGACGACGGGAACATTGCTGTCGATGGCGCTGATCCACGCGCATGAGGGCGATGTCGAGGCGGCCGCGGCGCGGCTGGAGGAAGCCAAGGCGCGTATCGCACGCGATGGCGATGCCGATGCGGCGGTGCAGGGGCAGTTGATCCGCGCCGAAGCCTTTGTCGCCGGTTTCCGCGATGAGACCGTCGGCGCGGAGACCGCGCCCGCGCTGCAACGCTATCTGGAAAGTATGGCGGAGAGCGAGCATGACGGCCGCGCGCAGGCCCGCATCCTGCTGTCCTGGGATCTTTTCTGCCGCGGCGACCTGCCCGGCAGCGCGCAATTGATAGAGGCCGCCGCCGACGATTATGCGGAGACCGAGGCGGTCTATGGCTGCCTGTTCATGCATGTCCACCGCACCCTGGCGCGTTTCTGGCGCAACGATCTCGATCGTGCGCTGGAGGATATGACGCTGGCCGAACAGATGACGCGGATCTTCTTTCCGGAGGATCAGCGGCTGCGCGCGATGACGGGGATGCTGCGCGCCGGATTGCTGTTCGAACTGGGCCGGCCCGATCCGCTGATCGATCTCACCGCGCTCGTCGGCGCGGTCGGCGCGGTCGAGAGCTGGAGCGAGATCCAGATCTGGAGCCACGTCCAGGGCGCGCGCGCGGCGATGGCGCAGGGACGGCCAAGCGAGGCGCGCGGCATTATCGGCTATGGTCTGGAGGTTGCGCGGCGGCTCGATTCACCGCGGCTCGGCTGGGCGATGCGCGTCAGCGGGATCGATGTCGCGGTCCGCGTCGGCGATCTCGATCGCGCCGCGCACGAGGCCGCGGCCATGGGACTGGCCGATGACGATTTCGCCGGTGCGGAAGCCGGCAAGCTGACCTGGCAGGAACGCATCGGCGGCCTGCTCGCCGCGGTCCGCCTGGCCGATGCGCAAGGCGCCCTGGATGATGCCCAAAGGCTGATCGAACGCGCGGACAGTCTGGCGGCGGCGACCGGATCGACGCGCCACGCGGTCGCACTCGGCATTGCGCGTGCCCGGCTCGCGCATGCGCGCGGCGATGCCGATGCGACCCAGGCGGCGCTGGATGCCGCGCGGCAATTTTGTCCCGAGTCGGTGCCGGTGCAGCTTTTCCTCGATGGGGGCGAGTGCCTGCGCGCCTATATGCCCGATCTCGCATCCTGGGCGATCCCGAGCATCGCGCGCGCCGGCCGACTGGCCGACGAGCCTGCGGCCCGGGTCGGCGCCCGCGATCCACTGACGGCACGCGAACGCCAGATCCTGCTGTTCATGGGGGAAGGGCACCCGAACAAGGTGGCCGCGCACCGGCTGGGCTTGAGCGAAGCGACGGTGAAATTCCATCTGCGCAATATCTATCGCAAGCTCAGGGCACAGAACCGGACCCAGGCACTGGCGCGGTATCGGACATTGTCGCGCGACGGGGTTTCGTTCGGCTAAAGCAACATCATAGGACAGGCATGCCGTGATGATGTGCGATCACGGCATGTGCGGGCGACTCACCGATCATATTTCCGCGTTCCGCGCCGGCCCTGAGTCGGCGTCGCGTCGCCCGGAGCCCGATTCTCATCCGCTGCGTTCGCATCGGCGGAGACGCGCCGATCGGCGGCGCTGCCGTCGGGATCCATCCATTTTCGCCTGTCGATGCCGAAGCCGCCGCTGTTCTGGAAACCGCGCGGCGCACGAAGGAAAAGGCCGGTGAGCCATGCCGCCGCGGCGACAAAGCCGATCACGATCACGATAGCGAAGATGGCCAATCCCGACATATCATTTGCGCCCATTTTTTCGTTCAGCCCGAGAGCCGCCAATGCGCAGATTGTTTAGATCGGGTTCAATATATCATTAGTTAAGGCGGCTCGGAAATTGAGATGAACCGTGCAAGGGCGGCCGTCGCTCAACTATGCCCTGACTTGACGGTATCCGCCCGATGATCGCCGAATCCGGACCGATCAGTGATCGAAGTTGGCCGACTGGAACCATTGCGCCGGCAAGGCCTGCGCGCGCGGCCAGACTTCATTCAGCGTTTCGGCGTCGTAAATCCGGCCGTTCTTCATCACCAGACTGATCGCGCGGGCATTGCGGATGTCGGTCAGAGGGTCGGCATCGAGTATCAGCAGGTCGGCGAGCTTGCCGGGTTCGATGCTGCCGATGTCGGTGGCATGGCCGATGACCTCCGCCGATCCGATCGTGGCGGCGCGGAGCACTTCGAGCGGGGTGGCGCCGCCCGCCGCATAGGCCTCCATCTCGTAATGATAACCCAGGCCCTGAAGTTCGCCATGGCTGCCGATGCCGATCAGCCCACCGGCGCGCTGGATGCGCAAGGCGTCGGCGGCAAAGGCGGGATAGAGGCTGTCGTCGGGTGACGACCATTCGCGGCCGCGCATCTTGGCGTCGACCACATTCCCCGGCATGAAACGGCGCAGCTTGGCGTCGCGGCTGGGATCGTCGCGGATGATCATGTCGTCGAGCGACGGCATGCCGCCATACATGACGTTGAAGGTCGGCGAATAGCCGATCCGGGTGCGTGCATAGAGCTGGACGACATCGTCGCGCAGCGGCGTGACGGGCAGGCTGTGCTCGTTGCCGGCGAAACCGTCGATCGCATGGGTCAGGTTGAGCGTCAGGTCGCTCGCGCCTTCGGTGGTCGGCATCATGCCGAGCTCGGCGGCCGCCTCGGTCATGAACTGGCGCTGGCGGCGGTTGCCGATCATGTAGGACTTGATGTTGCGCGTGCGATAATGGTCGCGATAGCGGGTCAGCACGTCGATCGCATCGGCCTTCGAATTGACCTCCGCATTGACGAAGATGCCGGGGCCGGTGGTGAAGGCGCGGGGGCCGGGCATCATGCCGGCATCGATCATGTCCTGATATCCGAACATGTCGACGGTGAAGGGCTGGACGTCCAGGCCGGAGGTGACGCCATAAGCGAGATTGGCGAGGAAATCCCAATGGCCGCGATCGAGCAACCCGCGGCGGATCTCGAACCAATGGGCATGGGTGTCGACCAGGCCGGGCAGGATGAACTTGCCGGCGACGTCGCGGATCGCGGCGCCCGCGGGTACCGCGACTTCGCCGGTCCGGCCGATGGCGGCGATGCGGTTGCCGGTGACGACGACATCGGCGCCCGTGACGACTTCGTCTCCGCGCATCGTCACCACGGTGGCGCCGCGCAGCACGACGCTGCCGCTTGGCATGTCGCGCGGCAGCGAGATGGGGGTGGGGAAGCTTTCTGCGCGGCTTTCGGCGGTGCCGGGCGGCGTACCCGCGATACCGGCGAGCGCGACGGTGCGGATCGTCGATCCCACCGACCACAGGATCGACGTGCCGTCCCGGCTCCAGGCCAGATGATCGGCGCCGATCCGCGTCAGCCGCGTGAGCGCGATCGATGGCGCGGAAAGCTGGATGGTCGCGCCGCCGGGCGCATTGGCCGGGGGCAGATCGACCAGATAGAGCTGCGACGCCGCCTTGACGAGCGCGCGATCGCCCGTCGGGCTGATGCGGACATCCTCGGGCGGCACCGGCATCCCGGCGTAATATTGATTGCCGTTACGCGCCTTGAAGGCGATGTCGCGGCGCAGATCCTCGCCGTCGAGCCGGATCGAGCTCGTTCCTTCGGGGGCTGTGAAGCGCAGCCGGCCAGCATCGCCGAATTGCAGCGCACGAATGCCGAGGCCGCTCGTTACCAGCCTGACCGGTCCGCCGCCGCCGGCCGGGAGCAGCACGATTTCGGTCTGCCGGTTCTGCGAAAGCTCGTCATTGGTCTCGAGCCGGTCGTGATGATTGGCGCGCAGCACCGCGATGCTTCGTCCGTCGGGCGCGAATTGTGGTTCGCTGTACATGGCGGACGCCTGGGTCAGCCGGCGCGGGCGCCCGCCGGCGGCGGGAACCGTCCACACCTGTCCGCCCTCGCTTGCGGTCCAGGTGACATAGACGATCGAGCGCCCATCGGGCGACCAGCTCGGCTGGAAGGCCATGCCCTCGACGCCCGGCACCGGCCGCGCGGCGGCGCCTTGTGTCAGCGCGCGCGTGTAGAGCCGTCCCAATGCGGTGAAGGCGACGCTGCGGCCATCGGGGGACGGGGCGGGTCCCTGGAACACGCGCACTGTCACCGGGCCGTCGTCGAGTGTCTGCGTGACGCGCGTCGATCGGCCGACATCGAGCGCGACCGATGCGCTGAACTGGATCGGCGCGGCCTTGCCGCTGGCGAGATCGATGCGCGACAGCCCGCCATTGACGCTCGTCAGGATCGATCGGCCGTCCGCGGCAAAGCTGAAGCGCGGAACCAGGTCGACATAATAGCCGCCCTCGCGGCTGTCATGGTCGATCGCCGCGATCCAGCGATCGTCGCCGGTATCGAGGTCGCGCAGGCGCAGGCCGGTGAGCGTGCCGGTGCGGCTGGCATAAGCGAGACGGCGGCCGTCGCGCGACAGCATCGGCCGCATCGCGCCGCCGGGCGAAGCGAGAATCGTCGCTTCCGCGCCGCTCCGCAGGTCGCGCCGGACGATCGACCAATGCGGCAGATAGCGATCGTACCAGAGCGTGCCAGTCTTCTGCGCATAATAGAGATAGCGCCCGTCCGGCGACGGCGCGGCACCCAGCGCGTTGATACGCTTGTCGAACCCCTCGGTGCCGCTGGGCTTCGCCTTGGTGATCTGGACGCCCGCACCGCCGTCGCGATCGTACATGAAGATCTCGAACGCCAGATCGGCATGGATCGAGCGTGAGACATAGACGAAACGGCCATCGGGCGACCAGGCGGGCGACGAATAGATCGCCGCGCTCTCGTCCCGCGAAAGCTGTTTCAGGCCGGTACCGTCGCTGTTCGCGATCCACAGGTTCGCCGCCCCCGAACGATCGCTGACAAAGGCGAACTGGCGGCCATCGGGCGAAAAGACCGGCTGGGTTTCATAGGCCAGCCCGCGCAGCAGCGGCCGTGCCGTGCCGCCCTCGGCATCGATCGCATAGATATCGCCTAAGATGTCGAACAGGATCGTCCGTCCGTCGGGCGACAGGTCGGGCGCCATCCAGGTCGCTTCGCCGACCTGGAAATCGAGCCGGTGGTCGGTCGCGAGCGTCAGGGCCGTGCCGGTTTCGGCGGCTATGGCGGGGCCGGCCAGCAGCGCGCAGCCCGCAAGCATCGATCCCATCAGGCGTGCGTGCGATCTCACCATCGTCTTCCCCCTCGGCAAATCACATGGACACCGTTTCCGGCTTTCTGGGAAGACGAATGCGTTTCACAAAACCGACATAATCGGCCCCGATTTCTTCGGGGCGATGGGGAAGGCCGTGGCGGGCCTCAGAAACTCAGCCGCTTCTCCGATACCGTATCCGCATCCACCTCCGCCGGCGTGACCGGGCGGGCCTTGCAATCGAAGCTCGAATAGAGCTGCTGCTGGTCGCGATAATGCGCATCGGGCTTGCCGTCGGGCGCGATGAAGCCGCTTTGGCCCGGCGGCACCGCGTCGCACATCGAGACCTTGCCGTTCTTGAACACGTACATCGCGTTCATCGTACCGCGTTTCTGATTGGGCTTGGCGACGTATTTTTCGTCGGGGCCGCTCCACGGCACGTCCATCGGGCTGAGGTTGCTCCAGGTCTTGGGGCGCGTCTCCATCAGCCAGCGCGATGGCTCCACGCCGTAGCGCTTGCTCAATTCCTTCTCCGCATCGGCCAGCGTCGCGCGGATGAATTCGGCGGGCGGGGTGCCGTGCAGGAAGTCGAAAGGCTGGGCCGGTTCGCCATTGCCGCCGTTCAGCGCGGCGTAGAGCACCTGCGCGCCGAGCGGCTGGCCCCAGGGGCAGTTGAGCGCCGACCCGCGCGAGCTGCAGCCACCGAGATAGTGTTTGGGGATGTCGCGCGCGTAGAAGCGGGTGAGCGCGGTTTCCATCCATTGATAATAAGCGGCGACGCCGGGGGAGGTATAGCGCCCGGAGCGGCCGGCATCGTCTTCCTGCCCGTCCCAGCCGGTGATCGCATCGGCGATCGCGCGTATCCGGCTGTCCGCCGGTTCGCCCGCGACCGCGGCCTTGATCAGCGGCACGAAATAGGGGTGCTGCTCGCTGGCATAGGCTGCCTTGCGGTTGACGTCCCACACTTCGGCGACGGTCATTTTCGGCTTGGCATCGAACTGGTCGGTGATCGCGTCGACGTGGTTGAGCCGCGACCAGAGCAAAGTGTCGGTGTTGAGCACATCGATCGACGGGCGATTGTTCCAATTGGCGATATAGCCGCGCTTGGGGTTCATCACCCGCGCATTGTCCGTGGTCGGCTGAAAGCCCAACCATTCGCGCTCGCCGGTGCCCGGTGTCGGCAGCTGGATCTCGAAATCCTTGGGGCGCA
>JASBTC010000228.1 GCA_030148625.1 Sphingobium sp.
CTCCAACTTCCTGGTCGAACAGGGGGTGGGCGAGGCAACCGATGTGCTGCTGATCGACGAGAATCTCTGCGTGGGTTGCGACAATTGCGAAAAGGCGTGTGCCGACAGCCATGAGGGCCTGTCCCGGCTCGATCGCGAGGCAGGCCGGACCTATGCGCATCTTCACGTGCCGACGAGCTGCCGGCATTGCGAGCATCCGCATTGCATGTCCGATTGCCCGCCCAATGCCATCCATCGCGGGCCCGATGGCGAAGTGTTCATCGACGACAGCTGCATCGGTTGCGGCAATTGCCAGCGCAACTGCCCCTATGGCGTGATCCGCATGGATGCGGTGCCGCCGAAGAAACCGAGCCTGCTGAGCTGGCTGTTCTTCGGCGCGGGGCCGGGCCCGGGGGAACCGGGCAAGGCTTGGTCCTACGCCCATGCCGAGCCGGGAGTGGAGAAGCCCAAAAAAGCGATCAAATGCGATATGTGCGCGGGAATCGACGGCGGGCCGGCTTGTGTGCGGGCATGTCCCACCGGGGCGGCGATCCGTGTTGCGCCTGAGGATTTCCTGAGCGTTGCCCGGCTGGAGCGGGGGGAAGCGTGAAGGGTTCCAGATCTCCTGCCCACCGAGCGCTCCCCACTCCGTTCATGTCGAGCGAAGTCGAGACACTCCTTCGAGCGAAGTCGAGAAGAGGGGCCTCGGCTGCGCTCGGCCGAGTGTCTCGACTTCTCCGCTTAGCGGAGAAGCCTGTCCTGAGCGCCTGCCTTGGCAGGCAGTCGAAGGGCTCGACACGAACGGAGGTGGGGAGATCGTCTCTGCCTGACTTAACCCTATCCAGGCCCACCCACTAATGGCCACACGCGTCGCATCCCGCCGCGTAAAGGGCGAGACGCTGCATGACGGTTTCCTGCGTCATCGCGATTTCCGCTGGCTGAAGATCTGCACCGCCGTCTCGCTGGTGACGATCGTCGCCTATTGCCTGATCGACGTGACGCCGCGGCACAATGGCGGCAGCTGGCTGGGCTATGCGCTGGGAACCATCGGCGCGCTCCAGATCCTCTGGCTGACCGCATTGGGCCTCAGGAAGCGTGCGATGACACGGGGGCGCTGGTCGCTGAAGGCGTGGACCTCGGCGCATGTCTATATCGGGCTCAGCCTGATCGTGATCGGGACGCTGCACACCGGATTCCAGTTCGGGCTCAACGTCCATACCCTCGCCTATGCGCTGATGATGATCGTCATCCTGTCCGGCATGGTCGGAGTCGCGTTCTACGCGATGCTGCCAGCCGCGCTCAGCAATAATCGCGAGGAAATGACGCAGCCGCAGATGATCGATGCGCTGCGCTCGATCGACCGGCAGCTCCACGATGCGGCACAGCCGATCGATCATCATCTCGCCGCCCTGGTGCGCAGCTCGCTCGAGCAAAATCCGTTCGGCGGCGGGCTCGTACGGCGCCTGTCGGGCCGTTATCCCAATTGCGCGACACGTGCGGCGCAGGCCGCGATCCGCCGCGAGACGGCCTACAAGCCCAATCTGGGCGATGATCCGATCGAGAAGGTCGATGCCTTGCTGGTGCGCAAGGAAGCGATCCTGGCGCGTGTCCGCCGCCATCTGCGGATCAAGGCGCTGCTGGAGGTGTGGCTGTACGTCCATGTGCCCGTCACCTTCGCGCTGATCGCGGCGCTCTCGGCACATATCGTCTCCGTGTTCTTCTACTGGTGAGGGTGCGCGCATGACGTTCCTCATCCGCCAGATCTCGCATACGGCCGACGGGCGGGAGATTGTGCGGCCGGTGAAGGTGGATCGCTCCGTCATCACCATCGGCCGCCTGGCGGAGAACGACATCCATCTCGCCGATCTGGCGGTGACGCTGCGCCATGCCGAGATCGGCCGGGTCGATGCGCGCCGGATTACGGTGCGCGCACTCGACACGCTGGGGTTCGAACTCGACGGCCGCACCGTCATGTCGACCGAGATCGATGCCGCAAAGGGGGCCGAACTCAGGTTCGGCGGACACCGGCTGACCGTCGGGCTCGACGGCGATGCGGTGACCATCGCGGTCGAACGGGTCGGGGCGTTGTCCGATGCGACCGGAGACAAGGACGAACAGAGGGTTTTCTCGCTGCGCGGCCTGCTGCCGGGCAAGCGGATCAGTGCCTGGGCGTTTGCGGGGCTGGTGCTTGCCGCATTCCTCGTTGCGCCGATCATGACTTGGGCGACCTATCGCAGCGTCGAACAGCGGCCGGTGAGCTTCCATGCCGACAGCCTGTGGTCGAGCGGCTCGCTCAGCCAGGCGCACAAGAGCCTCCAGAATAATTGCCAGGCCTGTCACAAGGACGCATTCGTCGCGGTGACCGATCACGCGTGCGCGACCTGCCACAAGGGCACGCACGATCATGCCGATCCGATGCGGCTGGCGGCGGCCAAGGCGCCGCCGGGGCTGGGCGGGCGCGTCGGGCTGATGGTTGCCGCCGCCTTCAATCGGCCGCCGGGGCGCTGCGTCGAATGTCATAGCGAGCATGAAGGGGCGGGGCGGATGCAGCCCGCAGCCCAGCGCTTCTGCGCCGACTGTCACGGCGGGATGAAGGAGCGGCTGGGGGACACGCAATTGCTCGACGCGGCGGATTTCGGCGTCGCGCATCCTGAATTCCGGCCGGCGGTGATCGTCCGGCCCGACGGGGATCGTCCGATGTTGCGCCGCATCTCGTTCACGGCGCGGCCGCGCGAGGAGAATGGGCTGAAATTCCCGCATGCCTTGCATCTGTCGAAGGCGGGCGGGGTGGCGCGAATGGCGCAGACCATGGCGGCCGAGCAGGGGTTCGGCCAGAGTCTGGCGTGCAAGGACTGTCATACGCCCGATCCGTCGGGCACGCGTTTCCAGCCGATCGACATGGAGCGCGATTGCGCCATGTGCCACAGCCTCGCCTTCGACCAGGTGGGCGGAACGATCCGGACATTGCGTCACGGCGATCCGGCGCAGGTGGTGGCGGATCTGCGTGCCTATTATCGCGGTACCGGCCCGGCGCGGCCGCCCAGCCTGGGCGGCATGGCGCGACGGCGACCGGGGGATTATGCGCAGGGGCAGACCTATTATGCCTATTTCGGTGCGGCTGCGTCGCGCGGTGGCCAGGCGGAACAGGCGGTGCGCGCGGTCTTCTCGCCCGGCGGTGCCTGTTTCGATTGCCATGCCATCGATCGACAGGGAAATGCAGCGAGCGCGGGATTCCGCGTCCAGCCGGTCAGCCAGAATCCCCGCTATTTCCGCAAGGGCTGGTTCGATCATGACGCGCACCGCACCGAGACCTGCGAGAGTTGTCATGCCGCACCCACGTCCAATTCGGCCGGCGATCTGTTGATCCCCGATCTGGCGTCGTGCCGGACCTGCCATGTCGGCGAAGGGGGCGCGGCGTTGAAGCGGGTCGCGGAGCCGGTGGCGTCGGGCTGTGCGCTATGTCACAGCTATCACATGGACGACGGCGCACCATGGTCCACGCGACAGCGAGTCGCGCGGATCAAGGGTGGAACGAATGCCGGAGCCGCCGCGGGTGGAGGACGCCGTTGAGCCAGGCGAGTACGGATCCATGCTGATCGGGCAGATCACCGACGTCCATCTGGGATTCGAGCCCGACAATCCGGCCGAATTCAATCGCAGGCGGCTCGATCAGGTGATCGCCTATCTCGCTCGCCCCGGCCATCGTCCCGACATGCTGCTCGCGACCGGCGATCTCGTCGATCGCGGCGATGGCGACAGCTATCGCCGCCTCCGCAATGCATTGAGCCTCTGTCCATTTCCGGTCTGGCCCTGTGTCGGCAATCATGACCTCCGCGAGAATTTCGCGGCCTGTTTCCCCGAAATCCCGCTGGCCGACGGTTTCGTCCAATATGAGATCCCGGATACGGGCAATCTCCGGATTCTGGTGATCGATACGCTGGAGGAGGGGCGCCATGGCGGCGCCTTCTGCGAGGTGCGCGCCGCCTGGCTTTCGGCGCGTCTCGCCGAAGCCCCCGAGGTGCCGACGGTCATCGTCATGCATCATCCGCCGCTGGAGATGGGGATAGACTGGATGGATGGCGGCCTCGACGAGCCCTGGACGCGACTCTTCGCCGCGACGATCGCGCCGCATCCGCAGGTGCGCACGCTGATCTGCGGTCACCTCCACCGCTCGATCTCGGCTGCCTGGAATGGCCGGACGGTGACGATCTGCTCGTCGACCGCCCCGCAACTTGCGCTCGACCTTTCGCCGATCGATCCCGACCGGCCCGACAATCGCCCAATGATCATTGCCGATCCGCCGGCCTATGCGATGCATCGTTGGAATGGCCGCGAACTCGTCAGCCATTTCGATACGGCCGACGAGCATGTCATGCTCGCCAAATTCGATCCCTCGATGCAGGCGCTGGTGCGCGAACTGGTGGGCGAACGCGGGCCTTGAAGTCACTCGCCAACGATTGAGCCCACCATGTCATTCCCGCGAACGCGGGAATCCAGAAGATGCCGGCATCGCACTTGTGACTCTGGATTCCCGCGTTCGCGGGAATGACATGGTGAAACCACCGTCAATTCAGCCCTTGGCGTGCGACTTGCCTTCCGCCTCGGCGCGTTCGAGCTCCTGGGCTTCGTCGCCGTCAAGCGCGTTCTCCGCATCCTTTGCCGCCTTTTCGACGCGATTTTCGTCCTTGGCAAAGGCGCTTGTCGCTTCGTCATAATCGCGCGCGGCCTTGTAATTGCCTTCGCCCTGTATCTTGTCGGTGGTCATCGCGGCCTCCCTATTTCGCGGTGTCTTCGACCGCGTCGCCCGCGGACTTCAGATCCTTGCCTGCGCCTTCGACGGTGTTGCAGGCGGCGACAGCGAGGCTGCCGAGCAGCGCGAATGAAAGAATGAGCTTCTTCATGATGATCTCCTTCGGACACCTCTCCGGGAGGTGTCGGTGAAGGGGCAACGCGGGAGCAGTGCTTTAAGGTCCGGTTTTATCGATCAGCCGCCAGGAATCAGCGCCGGAAGCCAATCCTCCAACGTGACCGTGTCGCGAACCTTGTAGGGAACGCCGCGGCGGTTGAGGAATAGCCGCTCCATTTCAGGCCGGGTGAAAGGGCGCGAGCCGAGCCGGCCGAACACCGCGATCTGCCCGCCGGTCTCGTCGACCGCGCGATCGCGATCGAGCCCCTTGGAGAGCGCGCGGGCAGGTGAGGGCGTGCGTGCCCATGCGATCAGCTCGGGCATCGGCGCGGGCGAGAAACCGTAGAAATTGGGCTGGCTGTCGGGCGAAGTGAGCTGGATCACCTTCAATCCGTTCCGTCCATCGGCGACATAGGCGAAGAGCGAGGCGTTGGTGGTGCCGACGATCACATCCTGCGCGTCGTTCATCGCGCCGCCGAAACTTTCCATGCGGTAGACGCGCGGACGAGCGGGGGTCTTCACATCGACGATCGCCAGCCCGTCGCGGCCCGCGGCGACATAGGCATAGGTGCGCGCGAGATAGAGGCGACGGGCATCTGCGAGCGGGATCGTGCCCGACGGGATCGCCACGGGCGTATCGAGCCGGGTGACGTCGAACAGTTTCACGCCTTCGGCATCGGTCACCCAGAGATAGCGGAACTGGATGGCCGAGGCGCGCGCGTCGCGCAGGGGAAGCGTGACGACGAGGCGGGGCTTCAGCGGATCGTCGAGGTCGACGACGACCAGCCCGGCATCGGCGGCGATATAGGCGATATGGCCCGCCAGCGTGACGTGGCGTGCACCCTTCAGTGCGTTGCCGGGGTTCCAGGTGGCGGCGCGCTTCAGGAAATTGTTGCGGAACTCGCCATCGGCCAGCGTGGTCACATCGACGAGGATCAATCCTTCGGCACCGTCGGTGACGACCGCATAATTATAGATCGGGTGGAAGGGCTGCTCCTGGTTCATTTCGCGCATCTCTGCGGTGTTGCGCAGCGGATTGATCGGCTGGTTGGTGGCGAGCGCCATGCAGGTGGCGTCGGTTGATTTCACCTGCATATCCTGGCCGAGCGCTGAGAAGGGCGCGGTCACGATCCGTTCGGAGAAACCCTTGTTGCCGATCGAGGCGACGTCATAGACGCGGAAACCGCCGCGCCCTTCCGCCACGAACATATATTCGCCGCGCAGTTGCAGGCAGCCGACCGCGCCCGCCGTGCCCTGGGTGATGTTGCGGAATTCCTCGAGCGCGTGGGTCTCGCCTGACAGGCGCTTGTCGAAGGTCTTGCCGCGTGTCCAATCCTTCAATTCGCGGTTGTTGCGCTCGACATGGAGTTTCCACCAGTCGGGATAGGCATAGCGCTGGAGATAGGAGCCGATCACCGCCTGGGGTTCGTCCCATTCGGTGACGCGCACCGCTTCGAAGCCATTGTCCAGACCCGTCCAGGCGTGGAGCCCGACGAAATTGACGAAATTGGTGCCGAGCAGCATCAGCTGCGACATGATCGCGTTATTGTCGTCGTCCGCGCTCAGATGGCAGTCGCTGCAGGTCTTGGTCTCGGTCTTGCGCACCGTGTGCGGGAAATGCGGCGCGAACGCCTGGGACGAGAAACCCGCCGACGAGATTGGCGGCTGCTGGATATAGATGCGTTCGCGATTGATGTTGGTCGAGGACAGGATCAGCGCCGAGGTCGAGCGGACCGGGGAGACGATATTGCCCTTGGTGGTCTGGTGCCGGCCAAGCTGGAACATGTCGTCGCGCGCCACCTGTGGGTTGTAGGTGGCGAAATTGCGCGTCTCCGTGCCCTCATATTTATGCTCGGTGGTTTTCCAGTTCGCCTCGATCGGCAAATGGCAGCCGCCGCATGAGGTGGTCCAGGAGAGATGGCAGGTGAAGCACGCCATGGTGTCGTCGCCATGCGCGCGATCCGCCTTGGCGACGCCGGGGCCGAAACCATATTTGCCGTCGTCGGCACCGGTGCGGCCCATCAGCTTGGCGCGCGCGGCCTTGGCGTTGAAGTGCGGATTGCCCCTGGTCACCGCATCTTTGACCAACGACACTTGCCATTCGAGCGCCGGATCGACGATCGAGCGCTGGATCAGCACGCGGTTTCCGGCCGCGTCCTGAGACCATTCGAAACGGCGCTTGCCATCGGCATTGCGCAGCAGCGCGAGATTGCTGCCCTGCGGCCGCGCGGCGGGGCCGGAGGTCAGCAAGGTCGGATA
>JASBTC010000263.1 GCA_030148625.1 Sphingobium sp.
CTGGGCGACTTCCTCGACATCGCCGCGATTGCGGATCCAGTCGCGACGGAGTTCCGGCAGGCCGGCCATGATGTCGATCCGCGCTTCGGGATCGGTATAGGGGCCCGAACAGTCATAGACGCGCAGCGGCGGCTCGCCCGAGCTCGGCTCCAGGTCGATCTCGCGCATCGCGACGCCCAGCGGGCCGACATGGATCTTGCGGCTGCCGCGGATCGGACCGGTGGTCACCTTCAGTTCGGTACGGGCGGGAATGTCGGCCATGTCTCTCTTCTCCAATTGGGGAAAGAGAGCGGAGGTTGAGGCCGCGCTCCCTCCCTACGCCGGTGTCAGCCGGATCAGGTTCGGCGGGTCGCGTCCGGTTCAGACGCCTCTCAACCCTGTGCGCAGGGTCCCCCGGGGATGTGATGACTCTTAGACGGAATGTCGCGCACGCGAAAGCACGAATGCGGATGCTGCAAAGCGCGACCGCCAGCGGCCCGGGACGAGGTGACGTCACGCCGTCGATATCGATCGATCGATTGATATCGAACGGATATCGAGCGAGACGGGAACGCCTATCCGCCGTTCAGCTCCTTGAGCAGCTGGTCGGCATCATAGACCGTCCTCAGCGCTTCGGTGATTGCCGCGCTCGAGACGATGACGGTGCGGTTGAGCGCCGGATCATAGCCATAGCTGCCGCCGATCGAATGGATATTGCCGTCGAACGCCGCGCCGATCACCGATCCGTCGCGCGCGATCACCGGCGATCCCGAATTGCCGCCGATGATGTCGTTGGTGGTGACGAAATCATAGACGGTCCCCTTGGCGATCCGGCTTTGCGCCGCCAGCCATTTGGGCGCGGCTTCGAACGGGTCGGCGCCGGTCGCGCGATCGTAGAGGCCGCCGATATAGGTGAAGGGCGGCACGGCGGTGCCGCGATAGGTCCAGCCCTTCACGCGGCCATAGGAGATGCGCAGCGAGAAGGTCGCGTCGGGATAGACGCTGTCGCCATAGGCCGCGAAGCGCGCGGTCGCGAGCCTGGTCTGCGCGGCGGTGATCGGGCCGCCGACCTCGCGGTCGTAACGGCGCGCCAATGTGCGGCCGCGCTCGTCGTTGACCAGGAAGAAGCGGATCAGCGGATCGTTCGACGCGCGGATCGCGGCGATGCCTCCGTCGAACAGCCGCTTGCGGACCCTGGGGTCGGCCAGCCTGCTGCCCGCCACCAGCCGCTCGGCCAGCGCCTCGGGCGATTCCTTGCCCAGCACGCGTTTCACGTCGGGATTGTCGACGGTCAGGATCTCGCGCGTCTTGGACAGCCAGAAGGACAGAGTCAGTCTTTCGAGCCAGGGATAGACCGGCCGTTCGTCGGTCAGTTCCTTTTCCAGCAGCGGCAGGCGCGAAGTGGAATAGCCGGGCAGCCGCTCGGCATCGGGCTTTTCGCGCTCGGTCGCCGCGCGGACCAGCATCTCCGCATAGCCATAGAGTGTGGAGCCATAGCCCGCATTGGCTTCGAGCAGGTAATAATCGGCATAGAAGTCGCGATAGGCGGCATCGGCCTTTGCCACGCTTGCCCAGGGATCGCCGATCTGGCGTCTGAGCTTTGCGTCCTTTGCGACCGCGGCGCGCAACCGCGCCTCATTGGCCGCCAGCGTGCCCGAAAAACCGGGATCGCGCAGCGCCTGCGACTGGCCGACATAGACTTTGTAGCTGTTCTCGATGCCGAACAATGTGTCCGCGCCGGTGCGGGTGCGTTCCTTGTCGCCCTCCATCGCCGCGATCAATCGGCCGCGATATTCGGACATCAGCGGCACGGTCAGCGGGAAGATCACGTCGCGGCGCAGCGCGAACTGATCCTGGGTGAAGAGCCGCTGGGTGCTGCCGGGGTTGCCGACGACGAAGGTCGCATCCCCTTCCTTCGGTGCCGCGGGATTCCAGCGCAGGTGGCTGTCCGCCGCGACCGGCCGGCCATTTTCGTAGAGCCGGAGGAAACCGACATCGAGCGCATAGCGCGGGAAATTGAAATTGTCGGGATCGCCGCCGAAGAACGCCGCCTTGAATTCGGGCGCGAAGACCAGCCGGACATCGCTATATTTGCGATAGCGGTAGAGCTTGTACTGGCCGCCGCCATAGAGCTTGATCACCTGGCAGCGCTGGGTGGCGCCATCGGTGCAGGTCTCGCTCTCGATTCGCGCGATCGCCGCGGTCTCGGCACGGACCAGCGCCTCGCCGGTCGCGCCGCCGATCGCGGTCTTCAGCCGGGGCGTCACATCGGTGATCGCTGTGACGATCTCGGCCTGCTGGCCCGGGCATTTGCGTTCGTCCTCACGGCCACGCGCGGTGAAGCCCGCCTGGACATAGTCGGTCCTGTCGGTCGACAGGTCCTGGACGCAGGCGATGACGCAATGATGGTTGGTCAGCACCAGCCCCTGCGGCGACACCACCGATGCCGAGCAACCGCCCGTCAGCCGCACCGCCGATGCGCGGACCGTATCGAGCCAGGCCTTGTCGGGCGCCCAGCCCAGATCCTTGCGCACTTTGGCGGTGGGAAAGGCGTCGAAGGTCCACATGCCTTCCTCGGCCGATGCGGGGATGGCGGACAGGGCTAGTCCCGCGATGCCGAAGGCGGCACCGCAGAGCATTGTCTGGCGAATTGTCATGGAAAGGCCTTCTCGGAAATATCGATATGGTGAGAGTGAAGCACAGCGGCACAACGGTTGGAAAGCGCTGTCGATCCGTTTCGGGAACGATTGCGGGGTGAATTGTCCGAACGCCACAAACGGCGCTTGTTGCAGCTGGTGCCCTTTAGGCTGCCTTGCCCTGCAACGCCTTTTGCCGGCGCCGCTGCACCGAGCTGCCGATGCCCATCGCTTCGCGATATTTCGCCACCGTACGACGTGCGATGTCGAAGCCCTTGGCGCGCAGCAGGTCGACCAGAGTGTCGTCGGACAGGATCTTGGCCGGATCCTCCGCGACGATCAGCGCCTTGATATGGCTCTTCACCGCTTCGGCCGACACCGCATCGCCGCCATCGGACGACTGGATCGCGCTGGTGAAGAAATATTTGAGCTCGAACATGCCGCGCGCGCAGCTCAGATATTTGTTGCTGGTGACGCGGCTGACCGTCGATTCATGCATGCCGATCGCGTCGGCGACCATGCGCAGCGTCAGCGGCTTGAGATGCGCGACGCCATGGGTGAAGAAATCATGCTGCTGCTTCACCAGTTCGCTTGCGACCTTCAATATGGTGCGCTGGCGCTGGTCGAGCGCCTTGACCAGCCAATTGGCGCTGGCGAGGCATTCGGACAGCCAGGCCTTTGATCCCTTGTCCTGCCGCCCCCCCGACAATTCGGCATAATAGCGGCGGTTGACCAGCAGCCGCGGCAGCGTCGCGCCGTTGATCTCGACCGCCCAGCCGGTGCCGCGCTGCGCGACGAAGATGTCGGGCGCCACCGCCTGGATGCGTTCCCCGCCGAAGCGCAGGCCGGGCTTGGGATCATAGCCCCTGAGTTCGCGGATCATGTCCGCCATATCCTCGTCGTCGACCCCGCACATGCGCTGAAGCTGTGCGATGCGGCCCGACGCCAGCATGTCGAGATTGGCGATCAGCCTTTCCATGCACGGGTCGTAACGGTCGGCCTCCTTCGCCTGGAGCGCCAGGCATTCGGACAGGCTGCGGGCGCCGACGCCGGTGGGGTCGAAGGTCTGGATGACCGACAACACGCGCTCGACATGGTGGAGCGCGATGCCGAGCCGCTGCGCGACATCGAGCGGGCTTGCGGTCAGATAGCCGGCCTCGTCGATCAGATCGATGAGATGCGTCGCGATGAAATAATCCTGGCCCGACAGGCAGGCGCCCGCCTGGGTCAGCAGATAATCGACGAGCGATGGGTCGCCAGCCGCCATCGCCTCGAAATCGGGGCCATCCTCGCCGAAGCCCGCACCGCTCGCGCCGGTCATGCCCAGCCCGCCGTCGAGGCCGCTGTCCGACGCGCTGTCATGATGGAAGGTTTCGGCGCCGTAATCGACGTCGAGCGGCGCGTCGGCCGCGGCGTCGCCCGCCTCGATCAGCCGGTCGGCGGTGACGGGCTCGAAATCGTCGGAACCGCCGCCATCGCCGCCGTCATAATCGCTGTCGCCATAATCGCCGCCGTCATCGGATGGCGAGGGTTCGGGTGCTGCACGTTCGTCATCGCCGCCCGGCGTGCTTTCGAGCAGCGGGTTCTTGTCGATCTCTTCGGCGATGAAGGTCTCGATCTCCAGATTCGACAGCGCCAGCAGGCGGATGGCCTGCTGAAGCTGCGGCGTCATGACCAGAGACTGGCTCTGGCGAAGGTCGAGGCGGGGGCCGAGCGCCATGGCTAGTCGCGGCGCCTCACAGCGCGAAGCCCTCGCCGAGATAGAGCCGCCGGACATTCTCGTCGGCGACCAGCGCCTCGGGCGATCCGGCAAAGAGCACGCGGCCGTCATAGATGATGCAGGCGCGATCGACGATGTCGAGCGTCTCGCGGACATTGTGATCGGTGATGAGCACGCCGATGTCGCGGCTCTTCAGATCCTTCACCAGATCGCGGATATCGGCGATCGAGATCGGATCGATGCCCGCGAACGGCTCGTCGAGCAGCATGATCGAGGGCTGGGCGGCCAGTGCCCGGGCGATCTCGCAGCGCCGCCGCTCGCCCCCCGACAAGGCCATGGCGGGCGCGTCGCGCAGCCGGGCGAGACCGAATTCGTCGAGCAGCTGTTCGAGCCGCCCGCCGCGCGCAGACTTGTCGGGCTCGGCGAGCTCGAGCACCGCCATGATGTTCTGCGAGACGGTGAGGCCGCGGAAAATCGAGGTTTCCTGCGGAAGATAACCCAGACCCAGGATCGCGCGGCGATACATAGGCAGGCCGGTGATGTCGTCGCCGTCGAGCAGGATGCGGCCGCTGTCGGGCTTCACCAGCCCCATGATCGAATAGAAGCAGGTCGTCTTGCC
>JASBTC010000266.1 GCA_030148625.1 Sphingobium sp.
TGTCGTTGGTCGATGTCATGAGCGCGACTTAGAGCACTTCCCGAAAAAGTGGGAAGCGGTTTTTCGGTCGGCAAGTGCTTCGACGGAAATCCGAAGCCTTTCCGGTCCTTTCCCGGCGATATCGGGCGCAACATGACGTGCAACGCCCCGCTTGCAATCCGCCGCGCACAGGCAGAGCATGATTCGGTGCGGGGTAGAGGAGACGATAATCCCTTGAGCTAGGAGAGGTCATATGGAGCATCAGGCAGGCGCTAGAGCTGTCGCGTTGGTCGGTCCGGCCGGCGCGGGAAAGACGAGCCTCGCGGAAGCATTGCTGTTCGCGGCAGGCGCGATCCCGCGGCAAGGCGCGGTCTCCGCCGGAACCAGCATCGGCGACGCGAGCGCGGAAGCACGCGCACGCGGCGGATCGACCGAATTGAACCTGATGCGCTTCGACTATCTGGGGGACAGTTTCACATTGCTCGACGCGCCCGGCGCCATCGGTTTTTCGGCGGATGGCGACGCGGCGTTGATGGCGGCCGATCTGGCTTTGGTGGTGATCGATCCCGACGAGGCGCGCGCAGGCCTGGCGGAACCGTCGCTGCGCAGGCTGGAAGCGCTCGGCATCCCGCATGCCATCTTCGTCAACAAGATCGACCAGGGCCGCGGCTCGATCCGCGGATTGCTCGAAGCGCTCCAGCCATTGAGCCAGGCCGCGCTCATCGCCAGGCAGATCCCGATCCGCGAAGGCGAAAAAGTGACCGGCTGCGTCGATCTCGCCCTCGAACGCGCCTATCAATATCGTCCCGGCAAGGAATCCGAGCGGATCGAGATCCCCGGCGCACTCAAGGAACGCGAAACCGCCGATCGCTTCCATATGCTCGAGCAATTGTCGGATCATGACGATGACCTGCTCGAACAATTGCTGTCGGACGAAGCGCCCGACATCGAAACCATCGTCTCCGATCTGGCGCGCGAAGCCCGGGACGGGCTGGTGGTCCCCGTGATGTTCGGATCGGCACTGAACGGATTTGGCGTGCGGCGGCTGCTCAAGATGTTGCGCCACGAGACCGCCGTCGCCGATGCCGCCGCCAAGCGGCTGGGACTCGCCGGTAGCGGCGCCTTCGTCTTCAAGGTCTCGCATGGCAGCGCGGTGGGGCGACTTGCCTATGCGCGGATCTTCGGCGGCAAGCTTCCGGAGGGAAGCGAGCTTCAGGATGCGGCCGGCGAGCTCTTCAGGGTTGGCGGATTGTTTTCGGTTCAAGGCGCCACGACGACCAAACTCGGCGCCGCCGAAGCCGGTGGCATCGTCGCTCTCGCAAAACTGGACGAAGCCCGCGCCGGGCGCTGGCTCGGGATCGGCGGTCGCCCGCGGGGCGATGCCCCTGCCCTTTCCCGGCCCGCAGCCAATGCCGCCGTCGCGATCGTGACGAAGGACCGCAAGGACGATGTCCGCCTGTCCACCGCGCTCCAGAAATTGATCGAGGAAGATCCATCGCTCGCCTGGGAGCAGGATGATGCGCTGCACGAAACGCTGTTGCGCGGAGTCAATGACGAGCATCTCGGCACCACGCTTGCCAAGCTGAAGCGGCGCTACGGCGTCGCGGTCGAGACGCGCAAACCCGGCATCGCCTATCGCGAATCGATCCGCAAGCCGGCAACCCAGCGTGGACGCCACAAGAAGCAGTCGGGCGGGCATGGCCAGTTTGGCGATGTCGTCATCGAGGTCCGGCCGCTATCGGCCGGTGAAGGTTTTGCCTTTGCCGACCGCATCACCGGGGGTGCCATCCCCAAGCAATGGATTCCGGCGGTCGAGAATGGCGTGCAGGATGCGATGACGAAAGGGCCGCTGGGCTTTCCGGTGGTCGATGTCGCGGTGACGCTGACCGACGGATCATTCCATTCGGTCGACAGTTCCGAGCTCGCATTCCGGACGGCGGGGCGAATCGCGATGGCCGAGGCGTTGCCGCAATGCGCTCCCTATCTGCTCGAACCGGTCTGCCGCGTCACCGTGGCGACACCCGGCCATGCGACATCGCGCGTCAGTTCGGCGGTCTCGAGCCGTCGCGGCCAGGTGCTCGGCATCGATACGCGCGAAGGATGGTCGCGCTGGGACGTGGTCGAAGCCATGCTGCCCGAAGCCGAATTGAACGGCCTCGACGCGGAACTTCGGTCCCTGAGCCAGGGGTTGGCAAGCTTTGAAGCGCGATTCGATCATCTCGCCGAACTCGGCGGCAAGCATGCCGATGATGTCGTTCGGCAAGCGAAAGCAGCGGCCTGAGAGTCCGTTTGAGGAAGCCGGTACCGCCATTGAAAAGCGCTCTTTCGCGCTTTCTCAAACAGGTTCTGAGCCATTCCTGCTTGACCGACGCGCCATGATGCCCTTCCTAGAGCGCTTCATCGGACCTTGATCGCTTCGGGCTGTTCTGCTCGATGCGATCAAGGTCCGGCCATTTGAGCAGCATATGATTCCGGCTTCGCGCCGAAGTGCTTGGCATTTCGGCCTCGGACGATCGGAATCGCGGGGGAGAATGAAGTGGCGAAGCGCCTGACGACCTATATCATGATCGCATTGGCGCTCGGCCTGGTGGTCGGTTGGGCGATCAATGCCGGTCTCAACGACGGCAGCGCCGCCGCCGATGCGCGATTGAAAGAGATTGCCGGCTATTTCTCGATCGTGACCACGCTGTTCCTGCGGCTGATCAAGATGATCATCGCGCCACTGGTCTTCTCGACGCTCGTCGTCGGCATCGCGCATATGGGCGACACGGCGGCGCTGGGCCGGGTCGGCCTACGCTCGCTGACATGGTTCATCGGCGCGAGCCTGGTGTCGCTGTCGCTGGGCCTCGTGCTCGTCAACCTGCTCCAGCCCGGCGTCGGGCTCAACCTGCCGCTACCGCCGGTGACCGAAACCGCTGGGCTGGCAAAGGCCGGCTTCAGCCTGAAGGACTTCATCACCCATCTGGTGCCCGCCTCGATGATCGAAGCGATGGCGACCAATGAGATCCTGCAGATCGTCGTCTTCTCGGTGTTTGTCGGCGTCGCAATCACCGCGGTCGGTGAAAAGGCCGCGCCGCTGGTGAAAGCGACCGAGGCGCTGGTCCATGTGATGCTCCAGATCACCGACTATGTCATGCGGTTCGCCCCGTTCGCCGTCTTCGCCGCGGTTGCCGGGACGCTCACCGAACGCGGTCCGGGCGTCATCGGCGACCTCGCCTATTTCATGGGCAGCTTCTATCTCGGCCTCATCATCCTGTGGGCGCTGCTGCTGGGCGTCGCGTTCCTGGTCGTCGGCAAGCGCACCGGCCTGCTCGTCCGTTATCTGCGTGAACCGATCCTGCTCGGTTTCTCCACCGCATCGTCCGAAGCCGCCTTCCCCCGCACGCTGGAGGCGCTCGACCGGTTCGGCGTGCCACCGCGCATTGCCCGCTTCGTGCTGCCCGTGGGCTATTCGTTCAATCTCGACGGCTCGATGATGTACATGACCTTCGCGGCGATCTTCATCGCCCAGGCCTATGGCATCGACCTGTCGCTCGGGCAGGAGATCACGCTGCTGCTGGTGCTGATGGTGACCAGCAAGGGCATTGCCGGCGTCCCTCGCGCCAGCCTGGTCGTCATCGCCGCGACGCTGCCCCTGTTCAAGATTCCCGAAGCCGGCCTGCTGCTGATCCTGGCTGTCGACCATTTCCTCGACATGGGGCGAACCGCGACCAACGTCATCGGCAACGCTGTTGCGAGCACCGTTATCGCGAAATGGGAAGGCGGCCTCGACCCGATGCAGCCGCCCGAGATCGAGCCGCCCCATGCGCCGAGCCACGTTCCCACCTCGGCCGACAAGGCGCCGGACAGGTTTCGCGACGTTTGAGGGGACGCACGCGGCGATTTTGGTCGCGGCGGCTTGCCCCTGGCCCGTCATTCCAGCGAAAGCTGGAATCCCTCTTTTCTGGTCACCGCAGCGAGGGAAGAAGTGAGATTCCAGCTTTCGCTGGAATGACGCGGAAGGTTGTTCAGGGTGTGGGCCTCAAGCGTAGGCGTAAGGTCCGCCACGCTCCAATGCCGTGACATAGGCCGGATGGGCATGGATGGTGTCGAGCCAGGCGGTCGTCGCCGGACGCCGCGCATCAAGGCCGGCACGATGGCGTGCCGCTTCCAGCGGAAAACTCATCATGATGTCGGCAGCCGTGAAGACGTCGCCCGCGAACCAGGGGCGCGACGCAAGTTCCGTTTCGACGAAGTCGAGGTGCTGGTCGACCATCGACTGGATGCGCGACCGCGCGGGACGGCCGAGCAGGCCCAGCTTGTTGATGACGAGCATCAGCAGCAACGGCGGCATCATCGAGCCTTCGGCGTAATGCATGAAATAACGATAGCGCAACGCCGCATCGCGGTGCGGCGGCGGCCCCAGCCTGCCATCGGCAATCTCGACGAGATATTCGAGGATCGCGGCGGTTTCCGCGATGACGCGGCCATCATGCTCGATCAACGGCGATTTGCCGAGCGGATGGATCGCCTTGAGTTCGGGCGGCGCAAGCATAGTCTTGGGGTTCCGCTCGTAGCGCTTCACCTCATAAGCCAGGCCGAGTTCTTCGAGCATCCAGAGGACACGCTGCGAGCGCGAATTTTCGAGATGATGGACGGTGATCGTCATCGGCTTCTCCCATCCGCCCGTCCATCCGCTCACACAGGCGCGACGGGTTGCGTTACGCCATAGTCTCGCATCTTTCGCCGAAATGGCGAAAGGGATTTCCCGAGGGCAGGCTTGTCCGCCAGCCCACGCCCGAGATTCTGTCCTTCCCACGTTCGTGGGAAGGACATGGAGTGAATCAAGCGCGCTTGATCAGACCCAAAAACACGAAAGGCCCGCCGACGCGCGACGGGCCTTCCCTGTGCTTGAAGCGTAAGCCGATCAGATATCGTCATCCGCTTCGGGTCCGGTCATCATTTCCTCGGCAACCTTCTCGGTGCGCGTACGGATCGCGGCCTCGAGCTTGGCGGCCAGTTCGGTATTTTCCTTGAGGAAGGTCTTGGCATTCTCCCGACCCTGGCCGATACGGACCGAGTCGTAGGAGAACCAGGCACCCGACTTCTCGACGAGCCCGGCCTTGACGCCGAGATCGAGGATCTCGCCGATCTTGGAGACGCCCTCGCCATACATGATGTCGAATTCGACCTGCTTGAACGGCGGCGCCACCTTGTTCTTGACCACTTTCACGCGCGTCGTGTTGCCCACGATATCGTCGCGATCCTTGATCTGGCCGGTGCGACGGATGTCGAGGCGGACCGAGGCGTAGAATTTCAGCGCATTGCCGCCCGTCGTCGTCTCGGGGTTGCCGTACATCACGCCGATCTTCATGCGGAGCTGGTTGATGAAGATGACGATGCAGCGCGAACGGCTGATCGAGCCGGTCAGCTTGCGCAGCGACTGCGACATCAAGCGCGCTTGCAGGCCGACATGGCTGTCGCCCATCTCGCCCTCGATTTCGGCGCGGGGCACGAGTGCCGCGACCGAATCGACCACGAGCACGTCGATCGCATTGGAGCGCACCAGCGTGTCGGTGATCTCCAGCGCCTGCTCACCCGTGTCGGGCTGAGAGACGATCAGCTCGTCGATATTGACGCCCAGTTTCTTCGCATAGACCGGATCGAGTGCGTGCTCGGCATCGACGAACGCCGCGGTGCCGCCCATTTTCTGCGCCTCGGCGATGACATGCAGCGCCAGCGTCGTCTTGCCCGAGCTTTCCGGGCCATAGATTTCGACGACGCGGCCGCGCGGCAGGCCGCCGATGCCGAGTGCGATGTCGAGCCCGAGCGATCCGGTGGAGATCGCCTCCACCTCCATCGCTTCGCGCGAACCGAGCTTCATCGCCGATCCCTTGCCGAACGCGCGGTCGATCTGGGCGAGCGCCGCCTCCAGTGCTTTCTGCCTGTCCATATTTCCCTTGTCGGATTCGATGAGCTTGAGTTGTGCCGCCATGGCCCGCCCTTTCCGTAGATGGATCGCGTGTTGGGTTCAACGCATGATGGCGATGTATATGATTTGTTCTCATAGAACAAGAGTGGAACATAATTTTGTTCCTCCAATGTTCCAAAGCAAAGGGGCGAGGCGTTTCCGCCCCGCCCCAATGGCCCAAAAGGCGCAGGCGTCCGGCACTGCCGGACGCCCCGTCCTTCAGAAATTCGCGCCCAGGCTGATCAGCTTGAATACGAAGGCGACGAAGAGCAGCATGAAGGCTGCAAGCGCCAGCAGCACGCTCCACGTCTTGGCAAACCAGCCGCGGCGCGCCTTGAAGATCCGCAGCGCATTCCAGACCGCCAGCCCGAACAGGCCGGGGATGACGAGGATGCCCAGGATCTGCAGGAACCAGATGCCGGCGGCCGGGGTCGTCCCCTCGAACGCCACCGAGATCAGATAGACCCAGCCAAGCGGAACCGCGAGCGCAAGCCAGCAGAACAACCGCACCACGCGGTAGGCAGAAAGGTCGCGCCCGGTCAGGTTCAGCGCGGCGCCATAGCGCCGGCGGGCAATCGCCCCGATCGGCCAGGCCAGCGCCGTCAGGGCGATGACGATCAGGCTGGCGATGAGCATCGGCAGCACCCAGGCGGTATCCTTGTACCAGGGCGCCCGGTCGAACACCATGATCGGCGCGATCGGACCATAGGAGACGCGGACGACCTTCCCGTTCTCCACCTTCGCGCCGAACAGTTCGCCGTCCTCGATCGATCGCCAGATGAACGGCGAAACCTCGACCCATTTTCGCGGCGCGCCACCCAGGGTGGTGAACGCGTCGACTGAAAGCTTGCCATCCTTGTCGGTCGTCACCTTGAGCTGGCTCATAAGTCCCAGCATGGCCGCGAAATTCTCGACCGGCGCACGGCTGCTCTCATAGGTGCCGGCAACCATCGCGGCATGTTCCTTCGCCGTCGGCAATTCGGGCGGCAGCGCCGAATCCTTGGCGGGGAAATAGCGATCGGCGAATTGCCGGAACAAGGCGGTCCGGATCGGGCTGATCGCACCGTCCTTGCCCACGCTGTTCGCGGAAATATAGATGCCCACCTTTTCCTGCGGGAACAGGAACAGATCGGAATGGAACCAGCCGGTGTCGCCGCCATGCGAGATCGCGCTCTGGCCGTTGACCTTCTGCTCGTAGAAACCGAGCATCATCCGATCGAGCCCCGGAATCGGATCATTGGCCGGCGAGTGCATAAGCTTCGCGGTCTCGGGCTTCAGCAGCGGCCCGCCATCGGCGAGGTGCGCGATCATGAACTTGGCCATGTCGCCGCCGCTGATCGCCGAGCTGCCGGCAGGCGCCAGCGCGACGAGTTCATAGGGCTTGGCCTCGCCCGATCCGAGCTGATAGCCCTTGGCCATGAACGGCTGCAGATTGGCCGGAAGCGGCTGGCGGAAGCTGGCATGGGTCATGCCCAGCCGCTGGAAGATGTTGCGCTCGATATAATCGTCGAACGGCATGCCGGAGAGGCGCTGGACGATATATCCGGCCAGTGCCGTCGCATAATTTGAATAGGCCGGGGTCGAGCCCGGCGCATAGACGCGGTGCGGCGTCCAGCGCTTCAGCGCGGCCTCGAGCGTAGACACCGGCCCCTTGTCGGTGATCAGGTCGCGCCCGGCTTCCTCGAAACCCGGGGTATGCGTCATGATGTTCCGCATGGTGAGCGGCTTGCCCTGATAGGCGGGAATCTTGAAATCGAGATAGGTGTTCACATCGGCA
This sequence comes from Sphingobium sp., assembly GCA_030148625.1. The sequence continues at coordinate 7,707 of JASBTC010000266.1, forward strand.
TCGAGGTCGATCTTGCCCTGTTCGACGAGCTGCATCACCGCCGTCCAGGTATAGAGTTTCGACACCGATCCGGGCCGGAACAAAGTGGTGGCGGGATCGACGGGCTTACGCGCGGCGACATCGGAAAAGCCGAAGCCGCGCTGCGTCAGCACTTGCCCGTCCTTGACGATCACGACGACGGCACCGGCAATGTCCCCGCGCGCAAGCGCATAGGGCATGAAGCCGTCCAGCCAGTTGTCCGCATCTTCCTTTGTCAGCGCGCGACGGCCATCGGCTGCAGGCGCGGCGACCGGCCCACCGCTCTCCGAAGCCGTTGCAGGCGCCGGAACCAAGGCCGGAGACGTCTGCTGCGCCTGCTGGGCGATGCCCATGCCGGCTGCCAGCGTCAACGCGGCCCCCAATAAAGGCTTGATCAATCTCATATCGCTTTGAACCCCCGCCCTATTTGTGATGCCGCCGGATCATTGTCGGCGGCTTGGGGGGCATGCTGCCTCTTTTCCAATCGAGATGCAATGATCCCGATTGGAAATTACGGAGCGATATGGCGAAGATCGATCCTATTCGCCGCGGCGAAATTCCAGGCCGTACATCTTGAGGATCGGCTTGCCGTCCGCTCCCGCCACGAAGCTGGCGGTCTGGCCATTCTCGCCACTGATCATCTCGGTCTGCGAGGTGGGGACGAATGTGAACGACGCGCCCATCGCCTCCAGGATCATGTTGCCGCCGTCGCGTCGGGCGGTAACGGTGACGCGGTCTCCGCCGGTCTCCCCGATCCATTGCCCCTCACGCGCGACCAGGGCATCGAGGGCGAGCGCAACGCTTTTATAGGCGATCGGCTGAAAATCGGACCAGCCATAGGCATTCGCCACGCTACGGACGATCTCCATCATCACCTGGCCGCCGGTATCGCCATTGGTCATCACCGCGACGCCGTCGCCGGTGCGTGGATGGATGACCCAGAAAGTCCGAAAACCCTCGTTCGCGCCGCCGTGCGAGAAAGCGAGTGCATCGCCCTCCCCCTTCACGCTCGGGCCAAGGCCGTAATCACCCTTGACCGGAGTCGCCATCGTGGCGGCGGTCGACGGGTTCAGCACGCCGCCGGCTTTGCCGCGCCAGGCGGCCGCAAGCGCCAGGCCGAAACGGGCGAGATCGGTCGGCGTCGTCCACAGCCCCGCCGCCGCCAGTTCGGGATAGCTGTGCCAGCCCCCGGCGATCGGCTTGCCGTCCGCGCCATGACCGTAGGAAAAGCTGCCCTTCGCCGGCAATGCGTAACCGCTCATCGTCATGCCCGCCGGCACGAGCACGCGTTCCCGCACCACATCGGCGAAAGGCCGGCCGGTCGTGTCCTCGACCATCTGCTGCATGATCTGGTAACCGCCGCCCGAATACTGCCAGCGCTCGCCGGGGCGCGCTTCGGAAACCACCGCCTTGGTGTTGGCCGGTGGAGCGCCGTTCAGCACCTGGATATTGTCGGCGACAGGCACGCCCTGCGCATAACCGGGGAAACCATGGATGGTGGTGCCACCGGTATGCGACAATAATGCGCGGAGCGTCACCGGCTGGTCCTTGGTGAAATCGCTGGCCGGCAGCTTCCAGCGCTTGAGCAGGGTGTTCACATCCGCGTCGAGCGATAGCGTCCCCGTCTGTACCAGCGAAAGCGCCGCGATGGCGCCAACGGGCTTGCTGATCGATGCCGCCTGGAAGCGTGTCGTGGTCGTGACGGGGATTTTGCCATCCGACGCGATCACGCCGTAACCGCGTGACCAGACGATCTTGCCGTTGTCGACAACGGCAACGCTGACGCCCGGTACTTTCCAGCGCGCCATGCTCTGCTCGATCGTCCAGCTTTCCGCCTTGCCGTCGAAGATCACCGCCGGGCGCAGACCCGATTCGACCGCACGCTGCTGAGCGGAGGGTGCGGGCTGGGCCGCCGCCACGCCCGTGAACGCGGCGGCGCCGAACGCCGCCGAAAGCAACAGATTACGCATTACATCCTCCCCGATTCGAAAATCTTTGGAGGATTGCTCGGCGTCTCAGCCCAGCGCGTCAAGAGCGGCGCGAATACCGTCCATCGTATAGGGTTTGGCAAGCATCGGCGCCTCGCGATGCGCCTCGGGCGCGGCGTCGGTGTGCCCGCCGCTCGCCAGCAGAAAGGGCTTGCCCGCCGTCTTCAAGGCATCGGCTACCGGCCAGGAGCGTTCGCCGCCGCGCAGATTGATATCGAGGATCACGATATCGAAGGCGCCGGCCTCGACCAGCGGCATCGCCGCGGAGACGCAATCCGCGGACCCCGCCACGCTGTGGCCGAGTGCGTCGACAAAATCCTCGAGCATCATCGCGATCAAGGGCTCGTCTTCGACGATAAGGATGCGCAGCCGCGACATTCGCGGCTTCATAGCAGCCAACTCATTCCGCGAAAGGCCCTTATTTCGCTTGCATGACGGAACGCGCGGCTTCGGCGAGTTGCAGGACCGAGAAAGGCTTGGGCAGGAAAGCGACCCGATCGAGATCGATCGATTTGCGGAGCTGTTCCTCGGCATAGCCCGACATGAACAGGATCGGCAGGTCGGGCCAGGTCTTGCGTGCGATCCGGACCATCGTCGGCCCGTCCATGGTGGGCATCACGACATCGGAGATCAGCAGGTCGATCGCGGCGCCGCCATTCAGCACTTCCAGTGCTTCCTCGCCATTCGATGCGGTCAGAACGGAATAGCCATGGCGCGTGAGCGCCCGTTCCGCGACCGCACGGACCATATCCTCGTCCTCGACCAGCAGGATGGTGCCCGATCCCCAGAGTTCGCCTTGCTTCAGCTTGGCGGGCTTCACCGTCTCGGCCTGCGGATCGACATGATGGACGGGCAGATAGATGGTGAAGCGCGTTCCCTCGCCGGGCTTGGAGTCGGCGAAAATGAAGCCGCCCGATTGCTTGACGATGCCGTAGACGGTCGAGAGCCCGAGGCCCGTGCCCTTGCCCACTTCCTTCGTCGTGAAGAATGGTTCGAAGATTTTCGGCAGGATCTCCGGCGGGATGCCCGCGCCGGTGTCGGAAATGCTGAATGCGGTATAGTCGACGATCGGTAGCAATTCGCTGCCCATCTGACGCACTTCGGCGGCCGGCACGGCGAAGGTCCGGATGGTGACGGTCCCGCCGCCGCGCGCCTGCATCGCGTCGCGCGCCTTGACCGCCAGATTGACGATCACCTGTTCGAGTTGGCCGGGGTC
>JASBTC010000268.1 GCA_030148625.1 Sphingobium sp.
CGGAATCGCGCACCCCGGCGGACGTCATTGTTCGATGCCGATATGGATCAGGTGGAATGCCAATGCGCCCCACAGCACGATCAGCGCGGCCAGCGCGATGATCGCGCTCCAGGTGATCGACAGCTTCGATCCGCTTTTCCGGGCCAGCCACAGCCGGGCAAGCGCGAAGCCGGCAAGACCGGGCAGCAGGATCACTGTCGCCGCCTGCAGCGCATAGACGCCGCCGCCCATGGGCTGGCCGCGCATGTTGGACAGGAAATTGAACCAGATGCCGAGCGTGATCAGGCTCGCCGCCGACAGGCTGGCGACCGAGCGCTGGACGCCGAGCGTACGGCCCGTCGCGACGGCGCGCTGTGCGCCGTAATAGCGCCGCTGCACCCAGCCAATCGGCCAGGCAAGCGCGGCGAGCAGCAACACCACCAGGCTGGCGATCAGCGCGGGGCGCAGCCAGCTCGTATTCTCATACCATGGCACGCGCATCGCGACCGAGGCGGGGAAGCTCTGCGCGATCATCGTCACCCGGCCATTCTCGGCCTTGGCGCTCATCACTTCGTTGGTCTCCGCGTTGCGCCACAGCAGCGGGCCGATATTGACCCATTGATCGGGGCCGCCGCCCACGTTCAGCCAGTTCGGGGCCTTGAGCGACCCGTCCTTGTCGGCGGTCACCACCGATTGGGAGAAGAAGGTGAGCGCCTTGCGCAGTCCGCTGTCGTACCGGCGGCTGGCGACATAGGTGCCGGCCATCGCCTGGGCGTCGGCGATCGCCTGCGCCTTGTTGAACGGCGGGTCCTTGGGGGCCGGCGCCGGGAAATAGCGGCGCATGAACTCGGCGAGGATCGCTTCGCGGATCGCGCCCGTCGCGCCCTCGCGCCCGGCGCTGTTCATCGAGATGTAGAGCCCCGCCTTGGCGTCGGGGATCAGCCACATGCCGGTATGGAACCAGGCCGTGTCACCGCCATGCGAGATGATCCGCCGGCCATGGTTGAGCACTTCGATAAAGCCCAGCGACATGGCGGGGACGCCGGGAAAGATGTGCAGCGGCGAATTGTGCATCTGCCGTGCGGTTTCGGGGCGGAGCAGCCCCTGGCCGTCGTTCAGGTGCGCGATCATGAATTTGGCGATGTCGGGCGCGCTCGCACTGCCCGATCCGGCGGGCGGCAGCGTGACGATCTCGAACGGTTTGGCCGATCCGGACGCCTTGTCGTATCCGGTCGCCATGAAGGGCTTGAGGTTCGCCGGCAGCGGCTGGCGCATCGTCGTATGCGCCATGCCCAGCGGCCCGAAGATATGCGCTTCGAGATATTCGTCGAAGGGCTGGCCGCTCACGCGCGCGACGACATAGCCGGCAAGGCCCGTCGCATAGTTGGAATAGGCCGGGGTCGTGCCCGGCGGGAAGATCCGCGCCGGGATCCACTCCTTCAGCTTGTCGCCGAGCGGCGGATAGCTGGCGGGGGCGGGAACGATCAGCCCGCCGCTCGCTTCCTCGAAACCCGCGGCATGGCTCATCATCAGCCGCAGCGTGATCGGCTTGCCCTGATAGGGCGGGATCTTGAAATCGAGATAGGTGTTCACGTCCGCATCGAGATCGAGCTTGCCCTGCTCGACGAGCTGCATGATCGAGGTCCAGGTGAACAGCTTCGACATCGATCCGGGGCGGAACAGGGTGGTCGCGGGATCGACCTTCCGCTTGGATTTCAGGTCGGCATAGCCATAGCCTTTTTGCGTCAGCACCTGGCCGTCCTTGACGACCAGCACGACCGCGCCGGCGACGTCGCCGCGCTGCAATGCATAGGGCACGAAGCCGTCGAGCCAGGCATCGACATCGGTCTTGTTGAACGCGCCCGTGTCCGGCACCGCGGGCATGGCCCCGGGCGGGGACTGGAGTTCGGCGGGCATCCGTTGCTTGGTGTCGGGCACCTGCGCCACCACCGCGCCGCCAATTGCCGCCGCAGCGGCAAGGCCGCCAAGCCATCGTTTCAGCATATTGCTCCCCTTTTCCGTTGTTCGAAAAATTTTTCTGAACGGGAGCGTCATGTTCGGATTGGAGAATGTCAAGGCTGTTGGGGCGGAGTGCGCAAATGGGCCATAAACGGACCGGCCCGTGCCCGTCGCGCGCCGCGATCGGACGGGCGGCTGCGAGTCGCCGGGGTCAGTGCCCCGGGTCGCCGACGGGCTTTCGCGCGGCCAGGCGCAGCCAGGTTTCGGCGGCGGCGACATGGATGCGGGCGCGGTGGGGCAGTGTCTCCGCCTCCGCACTGCGCATCGCTTCGCGTGCGCGCTCGATCAGGACATCGCGGGTCTCGCGGACCGGGGTGCTCGCGGTCATCCGATCACCGGGGTCGGCGTCGGTGCCGCTTGATATTGCGCGCGTCGTTCATATTCGGCCGCAATGCGCGCATGCGCCTTGCGCGCGCAGCTATCGGTCGCGGTCTCGGCCCGTTCGCGCTCCTCGCGCGCACGTCTGCGGAAATAGTCGAGGCTGTCTTCGATCATTTTCGTCTCCATCGCGGCCCCCCGCTTCAGAGTATCGTTCAGATCGGATTCGCACATATGCGGGCGGCCCATCCAGAGCCCGGCACCGCCCGATTGATGTGCGCTTCTACCCCGGAACGGATGCGGCGTCATTGACCTCGATCAAGCCGATGCGACAATCCGGTAAGCGCGAGCGACAAGCACGCCCTATTGCACGGCCGGCAACGGTTTCGGCGCATGTGCCGGCGTATAGAGGTGGCCGCCCTGCAGCATCAGCCGGCCGTTGACGAACGCCGTCGTCACTTTGGTCAGCGCATCGAGATCCTGATCGGGATTGCCGTCCACCACGATGATGTCGGCCAGTTTCCCCGGCTCGATCGTCCCCAGCCGATCGGCCATGCGCAGGATCTCGGCATTGGTCCTGGTCGCCGCGACCAGTGCCTCGCTGTTGCTATAGCCGACCTTCACGAAGCCCTTGAGCTCCTCGATATAGGCATGGGGCATATAGTCGATCCAGTTGGTGATCAGGTCGGTGCCGACGCCCAGCTTCACCCCGGCCTTCCTCATCTTGCGCAGCATGTCGAGGATCGTCGTTTCGTTGAGTTCGAAGCGGCGCGACGTCGATCCGAAATAACCGCCGCTGCTGCGCTGGATGATGCGATAGGGGACGAGCGTGGGCACGGATGCGATGCCGCGCTTCGCCATCAGTGCGATCGCCGCGTCGGAACGGGGCAGGGGATGCTCGATCGAATCCACTCCGGCCTTCACCGCCATGTCGATATATTGCGTCTCGGAATCGACGGTCACCGGCAGGCCCAGCGAATGCGCCTCCGCCACCGCCGCGTCGATCTCCGCTTGCGAATATTCGCTGGCCAGCTTGATCAGGTCGGCGCCCTGCTTGAACTGGATGCGCACGGCTTCGCGCCAGCCATCGGGCCCCGACGCCTCGCGCACAGCATCCATCGGATTGGCGGGCCCCTTGTTGAGTGCGGCGCCATGGCCGCCCGTCGCGGTGATCAGCTGGCCCGCCGCGAACACGCGCGGGCCGGCGATGCGACCGGCGGCCTGCCATTGCTTGAGCAGGAAGGGCGCGTCGCCATGCGACGCGACGTCGCGCACGCTGGTGACGCCCGATTGCAGGAAGATGCCCATGCGCCAGATGCCGCGCAGCGCCGAATCCGCACCGCTCGAGACCGCGGCGCCATAGCCCGCATCGAAGCGTTCGACATAGGTCAGATGGGTATGCAGGTCGATCAGCCCGGGCATCACCGTCTTGCCGGTGATGTCGTAGACCACGGCGTCGGCGGGCCAGTTGCGCTCGCCCGCCTTCAGCACCGCCACGATCTTCTTGCCCTGCACGACGATCGTGGCGGGTCGCGCCGCCGCGCCGGTGCCGTCGAACAGCCGCCCGCCGACCAGCACGAACGATCCCTTGGGCGCGTTATAGTCGGCGGGAACGGGGATACGCAGCACATCGTCCGAGGTCGGCACCGACGGTGGCAGATAGGCGCTGCGATCGTTGATCGGCGGTGCATCGGGCCCGCCATTCTGCGCCATGGCCGGGACCGTCGCCAGTGCCGTTGCCGCCAGCATCAGGCGGAGCATCATCCTCGTCATCCCATTTCCCCTCTTGTGACGTGTCGGACGTCAGTCCGCGCTCAGGCGGATCAGGCCCACGCCGTTCTCGATCGCGATCTTCGTGCCATAGTCGGCGGACAGGCGCTGGAGCCGCTCCAGGATCCTTTGGCCGATCTTCTTGCTGGCGGTCCTGGGCACGCCGCGCGCCGCGCCGGTCAAATCGACGCCCAGGTCGATCGGATAGAGCCGGACCTCGTTCGCCTTGCCGCGCGCATAGCCGATCTTCGCGACCACGGCCTCGTAGAAGCGCGGATCGGCGAAGCTGCGCGTGTTGCGCGACTGCAGCAATTCGGGAACGGTCGCGCTGGCGGGATCGACGCCGAACTGGTCGAACACGTCGGCCGGCAACTGGTCGAGCGAATTGTTCATCATCGCGAAGTTGCCGAGCGAGTAGAAGATCACCTTGCCCTTATAGATCTCGATCCCGCGCAACTGGTGCGGGCCGTGGCCGACGACGACATCGGCGCCGCTGTCGACCATCTTGCGCGCCATCGGCTGCGCGAAATCGGCGGGTGCCTCGCTCTCGTTGTTCGGCTCGTGATTGTGGAGCGAGAAGATGGCGAGATTGCCGTTCTGATGCGCCTGGCGCACCGCCGTCATGTTCGCCTGCTGGTCGCGCTCGTTGATCTCGTAGCTATAGCTCAGCTTCGCCGGTACACCGTCCCGCGCGATGTAGCGATTGCCCATCAGCGTCACCGGTTTGGCCGGATCGGTGCCCGCGATCGTGGCGAGCACGCGCAGATGGTCGGGCGAGACCAGGCCGCTGCGGATCGTGCGGATCGCGTTCACGCCCGGCCGCCCCGGCACTTCGCCCAGAGGATCGGATGCGCGCGACATCGGTGTGAAGCTGGTGGCGGCGGCGACCAGCCCGATGCGGCCATGCGCGGTATCGAGATAGCGCGGCGCGCGCGCGGCGGTCATGCTGGCGCCGGTGCCCGCATGGACCAGCTTCGCGGCGTCGAGATGGTCGAGTGTTTCGGCCAGCCCCTCCGCGCCCCAGTCGGTGGCGTGATTGTTGGCATGGCTCAGGATATCGAAGCCCATCGCCGCCACGTCGCGAACCGTCTCCGGCGCGGCGAACAGCCAGGTGCCGCCCGATTCCGCCTGGGGGCTGCCCTTGAAGCGCGTCAGGTCGATCGCCGTTGTCTCGAAATTGCCGAACGTGACATCGGCGCCCCGCAATATCTGAAGAATATCGGGGGCCTGGCGTTCGAGCGTCGCCAGCATCGGGCGCAGATAGATGATGTCGCCGGCCAGCGCGAGCGTGAAGCCGTCGGCGATCGGTGCGGCGGGGACGGGTGTCGGCACCAGCGGTGCGGAGGGCTGCTGCGCGGTCACAGGCGTCGCGAGGGCAGCCAGCAGGATCGCCGCAACGGCAGGACGGCCCGACACGATGCCGGCCGACGGCAGATATTTTCTCATCAATGCACCCCGTTGGCGACCGCTGACTCGGCCCGAGGGGAAACTGCAATCCTGATTGGAAAATATCAACTCGAATCAAGGGCATTTCGGGTCGACGTTCAGCGCTGAAACGCGAATTCCACTGCACGGCCGATGGCGGGCCAGACCGAGATGCCATGGCCCTGATCGGCAAAGAGCGCGAAATCGTCGACCTCATAGCCCGCGGCACCCTTCACCGACTGGAGCCGCGCGGACAGGTCGCGTGCATTGCCGACCATGTTGGCGCGCGCGATCGCCGCGTTTCGTGCGGGAATATCGGCGGGCGGCAACGCCCTTGGCAGGCTGCTTTCATTGCCGCCCATGGTGATCAGTATCCGGGGCGTCGCCTTGCCGGCCTTTACCGCCGCGACGAAGCCGGCTTCCCCGGCGAGCACCGAACGGTTGTTCCACCAGATCGACGGGCTGGCGATGATGAAGCTGCGATAGGCCCCGGGGGTGGTGAACAGCGCGCGCAGCACCGCGAGGCCGCCGAGCGAATGGCCGAACAGCGCCTGGTTCGACGTGTCGATCGTCGTCATTGTGGCGATGCGCGGTTTCACGTCGACCTCGATCGTCTTGAGCAACTGATCGAGCCCGCCGACATCGCCGGATGCGTAGGGCGCGGGACCGGACCCCGCCTGCGCCGCAATCTCCGCATCGGTGACGGGCAGGGTCAGATCGTACATCCGCTCGCGGACGCGGGCACGGCTGACGGGATCAAGTGCCGCCTGCGCGGTCGATGGCGGGCCATGGCGGGTGTCGGACTCCGCGCCGAATTCGGGACTGTTGGGATAGCCGATGCCGACAACGACCACGTCGGTGGCGTTGCCGTTGATCCGCACCGCTTCGGCAGTGCTGCCGAAATAGCTGTTGCCGTCGAAGATATAGAGGACGCGATACCCCTTGGGCGGGGCCGGGCGAAACGGCAGCGCGACATTGATCCGGTAACGATGCCCGTTCACCGATGAGACGAAATCGATCGCGCGGCTGTTGGGGATGGCCACTTCGGCGGGTTGCGGTGGGGATGGTGATGGCGCCTGGGCGACCGCCGTCGCATGCCAGACGGTCGCGATCAGGATCAGTTTCGCCCACTTCATCATTGTCACTGCCATTCTCACCGAAAAAAGGGGGAAGGCATCGACGCCTTCCCAACGGGATCAAAAATTGATTTTGGCGCCCGCATAGAAACTGCGGCCGAAGATATCGTAGACCGAGCCGGCGCTCGGCGTCTGGCCGGTGAGCGAATAGGGCGCCTGGCGGTCCGCGATATTGTTGACGCCGC
>JASBTC010000314.1 GCA_030148625.1 Sphingobium sp.
GGCTTCACCGTCGCCGAGGTGCATGCGCTCACCAAATACGACCCGTGGTTCCTCGAGCGGATGGCAGAGATCGTCCGCGCCGAGACCGAGGTCGCTACCAATGGCCTGCCGCAGGACGCGGCGGGGATGCGCAAGCTCAAGTCGATGGGCTTTTCCGACAAGCGGCTGGCCTGGCTGGCGCTGCAATCGGCCAATCTGCGCGAGGGCGCGGGGGCGATGGCGCGCTCTTCGGGGCTGATCGGCGAAGTCGTCAAGGCGATGACCGGCGGCGTGACCGAGGCCGATGTGCGTGCGCACCGCCACAAGCTCGGCGTGCGCCCGGTGTTCAAGCGGATCGACACCTGCGCGGCCGAGTTCGACGCCAAGACGCCGTACATGTACTCGACCTATGAAGCGCCGAGCTTCGGCGAGCCCGAGTGCGAGAGCCAGGTTTCGGATCGCAAGAAGATCGTGATCCTGGGTGGCGGTCCGAACCGGATCGGGCAGGGGATCGAGTTCGACTATTGCTGCTGCCACGCATGCTTCGCGCTGTCGGACGCCGGGTTCGAGACGATCATGGTCAACTGCAACCCGGAAACGGTCAGCACCGACTATGACACGTCGGACCGCCTCTATTTCGAGCCGCTGACGGCTGAGGACGTGCTGGAGATCCTGCATGTCGAGCAGTCGAAGGGCGAATTGCTCGGCGTGATCGTGCAGTTCGGCGGGCAGACTCCGCTCAACCTGGCGCGCGCGCTGGAGGCGGCGGGGATCCCGATCCTCGGCACCTCGCCTGACGCGATCGATCTGGCCGAGGATCGTGAGCGTTTCGCCGACCTGGTGTCGAAGCTGGGCCTCAAGCAGCCCGCCAACGGCATCGCGCGCAGCCGCGAAGAGGCGATCGCGGTGGCCGAGCGGATCGGTTATCCGGTGCTGACGCGCCCGAGCTACGTGCTCGGCGGCCGGGCAATGGAGATCGTCGATACGGTCGAGCAGCTCGATCATTACATCCAGACCGCGGTTCAGGTGTCGGGCGACGCCCCCGTGCTGATCGACCAGTATCTGCGCGACGCGGTCGAGGTGGATGTGGACGCGATCGCGGACGGCGACGATGTCGTGGTCGCGGGCGTGCTCCAGCATATCGAGGAAGCCGGCGTCCATTCGGGCGACAGCGCCTGCTCGATCCCGCCTTACTCGCTGTCGGCGGAGATCATCGCCGAGATCGAGCGCCAGACCGAGGCGCTGGCGCGCGGGCTGAACGTCAAGGGGCTGATGAACATCCAGTTCGCGGTCAAGGACGGCGAAGTCTACCTGATCGAGGTCAATCCGCGTGCGTCGCGCACCGTGCCGTTCGTCGCCAAGGCGATCGGCGCGCCCATCGCGAAGATCGCGAGCCGGGTGATGGCGGGCGAGAAGCTCAAGGACCTGCCGAAGATCGATCGCGACATCGACTATGTCGCGGTGAAGGAGGCGGTGTTCCCGTTCAACAAGTTCCCGGGCGTCGATCCGGTGCTGTCACCGGAAATGAAGTCCACGGGCGAAGTGATGGGAATCGACAGCGATTTCCCGATCGCCTTCGCCAAGTCGCAACTCGGTGCCGGCATGACCCTGCCGACCGAGGGCCGCGTGTTCGTGAGCGTCAAGGACGGCGACAAGCCGGTGGTGCTGCCGGGCGTGCGTATCCTGGTCGAACAGGGCTTTTCTATCGTCGCGACTGGCGGCACCGCGGACTATCTGGAGGCCAATGGCGTACCGGTCGAGCGCGTCAACAAGGTCGCCCAGGGCCGTCCGCACATTGTCGACCGCATCGTCGATGGCGACATCGCGCTGATCTTCAACACCACCGAAGGCTGGCAGTCGCTCAAGGATAGCGAATCGATCCGTGCGTCGGCTCTGTCGCTCAAGATTCCGTACTTCACCACCGCCCCGGCGAGCGTGGCGGCGGCGCGGGCAATTGCTGCACTTGCGGTCCAGTCCCTTGAAGTCCGCCCGTTGCAGTCCTACTATTCGCAATCGCACAATTGATCCCCCACAACGAAGGTTAGGGTGCGGGCGAGCCAATTCAGGCGCGCCGGGGAAAGGGGTTTTGACGAAGGACGAAATGCGATGGCGACGGTCGAAAAGATGCCGATGCTCCAGGAGGGCTATGAGAAGCTCTCGGCGGAACTGAAGCGCCTCAAAGCCGAACGACCCCTGATCGTGGA
>JASBTC010000326.1 GCA_030148625.1 Sphingobium sp.
TGCAACATCTGTCCCTATATGGCGCTCAACACGATGGAGAAGCTCTACGTAGCGCTCCGCGACCTGCAGCCGCGCATCGAGCTGGACGAGGATCTGCGCGTCGCCGCGAAGAAATCGCTCGATCGCATGCTCGAAATGGCGAGCGCGACCGTCGGCATGGGCGACCTCGGGCCGGCAAAGGTGACGGGGGATTGAAGCCGCCCGAACTTGGCGAAATGTCGGCTGAAGGGCACGCAATATGCCGTTAGCCGATGTCAGTCATTTTTCGATGATCGGTTTCGAGCTGGACATCGCGTCCGGCGACAGGTTTCAGAAATCGCTCGAAAAATCGCTCGATACCTGCCGCATATCGCCATTGGGCGAGACGCAGGAGCTTTGCATCATCAAGGATGCATCGGGTGCAGAACTGTGGATCGGATTGAAACGTCACGCCGATGGCACGGCTGAGATCGTCACGGCCAATCCGGCTTTTGCCGGCGAAGGTCGGGCCGCGGTCGAGATCGATGCGGCCGTGCCAGAACCTGGCTACGCGCCCTATGAGTATCGCGTGTCTGCTCGTCTCGGGCCGGACAAGGTGCCGATGGTGTTCGATCTCGCGGACCCCGGTCAGTTCGACCGCCTGAAGCCCGGTGAAAAACTCACCGTCAACCTCAGCGGGTTCGCCTATGAACCCGAAATCCACGAGGACGAGGCCGCTTATGTCCGGGCTCAGCGGAAACGGGCGGTAAAGGTACAGTTCGCGCCGGATTTCTTTATCCCGATCGGAAGTTTTCTACGCGAGCAGGGCGGTATGGCGGATGAGGGACCAACGGCTTATGCGGCCCTTGCCGGAACCGTGTTGAAGGCCGAATTGCGCAGCAATGGCGCGACCACGGGCCATTTTTGGTGGACGCTCCTGCGAACCTACGGGGGAATCACCATAGACGTCGTCATCGATCCGCGCTCGATCAGAAGCGAGATTAAGCCGGGTGCCGTCGTGACGGGGGATTTTTGGCTTTCGGGCCGAGTGGCGACAGCCCGACCGGAGTGAATTTGATGGTATCCGTATCCGATATTGACGGCTTCGACCTCGAAGGCTTTGTCGACGCTACACTGGCCGAAGATCTCGGCGATGCCGGGGACATCACTTCCGCCGCCGTGATCCCGGCCGATGCGGTATTCGACGGCGTGATGGACAGTCGCGAGGCCGTGACGGTGGCGGGGCTTGGCATCGCCGAAGCGTTTTTCCGCACGCTCGATCCCGATATGGCAATCGAGGTGCTGGCGAAGGACGGCGATCGCGTGTCGGCCGGCACCGACCTGTTGCGCCTCAACGGCCGTGCCCGCGCGATGCTCACCGCCGAACGCTCGGCCCTCAACACCGTGCAACATCTGACCGGCATCGCCACGCTGACGCGTCGCTATGTCGATGCGATCGCCGGTACCGGTGCGATCCTGCTCGACACGCGCAAGACCATTCCGGGCCTGCGCGTGCTGGAGAAATACGCGACACGCATGGGCGGCGCGCAGAATCATCGCATGGGCCTGTGGGACGCAGCGATGATCAAGGACAATCACGTCGCAGTCGCAGGCGGGGGAGGGGAAGCAGTGCGCCGGGCCGTCGATGCCGGTCTTCAGCGGATCATCGTCGAGGTCGACCGGGTCGATCAGATCGAGCCGGCGCTTGCGGCAGGTGCGACGCATCTGCTGCTCGACAATATGGATCCGCCGACATTGCGCGGCGCCGTGCGCCTGGTGGGCGGCCGGGTGCCGACCGAGGCGTCGGGCGGTGTGAAGCTGGAAACCATCCGTGCGATCGCGGAGACCGGCGTCACCTATATCTCGGCCGGCCGGCTGACCCAATCGGCGCCGGCGGCGGATATCGGGCTGGATTTCGCGTCGGCATAGGGCTGTATTCCACCTGCCGGCATCGGATCGTCAGTTGCCCCAGCGTTGCCGGGCGACACGCTCGAGCACATCGAGGAAATAGCTGACGGCGGGTGCGTGCTCCGCATCCAGACGCCAGGTGACGCCGATCGCGCCGGAGCCGATGGAGAAATCGATCGGCAGGCGAACCAGTTCGGGCTGGGTGTCGATCACGCCATGAGGAAGCGCCGCCACCATATCCGTCGTCTTGAGAATGGAGAAGTTGGCGAGAATCGAGATCGATTCCACGGCCCGCTCGGGAAGCGCGAGATGCGCGTCGAGAAAACACTGTTCGATCTGTCGGCGCAGCTGGGTTTCGGCCGGGGGCATGATCCATTGCTGGGTCTGGAGATCCGCCAGCCCGACCGTGGCCTGGGCCGCCAACGGATGATCGCGCCGGACCATGATCGAAATGGGCTCGCTGTAGAGTTGCTTCTGCGCAAGCCTCTCGTCGGGGCCGTGTTCGGGAAGCCGGCCGACGACAAGGTCGAGATCGCCGAGGCGCAGCATCGGCATCAGCCTCTCGCTGGTTTCCTCGACAAGCGAAATGCTGATCCCCGGCCGTTCGCGCTTGAGCGCAATGATGCTGTGGGGAAGCAGGTCGGGTGCGGCCGCGAGCAATGTGCCGATTGCGATGCGGCCCGACAGGCCTTCGCCCAGCGCATCCAGTTCCTCGCTCGTATGGCGAACCTCCCCGATGATCCGCTTTGCGCGCCGGATCACCACCTCGCCGTACAGTGTCGGAACGACGCCGCGCGATATCCGCCGGAACAGAGGCTGGCGAAGACCGGCCTCGAGTGCACGGACGATCCTCGTTGCGGCCGGCTGGGCAAGATTGAGCGCCGTCGCCGCGTGCATGATGCTGCCGCGCGCGGCAATCTCGACGAGCAGGTCGAGGTGACGCAGCTTGAGGCGGCTGAGCACGGCATCGGCGGGCAATCCGTCCAGGGGGATGCTGGCTGACATGGTTCATTCCCTCACGGCATTGGGGGCGGGGGCCTTCAGGCTGGGCTTGCCGAGCGCATCGGACGACAGCAGGTAGATGCCGGCAGTGGTGAACGCCCAGATCAGCTTGCGGTCCCACTCGACATGGATGCTCTCGACCGGCGAGTTGTACGAGTTGAGATCGCCGAACTTGCCGCCCATGGGCGGCACATAATAGCCGACATTCTTCGGCTTGGTCGCGTCGGAGATATCGAACACCTGCACGCCTGCGTTGAAATAGGGATAGATGGCGATGTTGGCGTCGGGCTGGCCCGGCGAATAGGAGGGGGATGCCCGTTTCGGGCCGAACTTGCCGCGGCGCAGGCAGAAATCCTTATAGGGCGCGTCCTTGGGCGGCATCGGGCGTGGCAGCACGCTCAGCACCTTGGGATGTGCCGGATCCTTGACGTCGATGATGCTGACATCCTTCCACGGCTCGTAGCAATCCTCGTTCATCGGATAGCCGCCGGTCAGCACGATACCGCGCCGGGTGACGCGTGAGGCATCGACATGATCGCCCTCGACGCCGCCCGCGCCCTTGGCGAGTTGCAATGAACTCACCGTCTTCGGATGTGCGGGATCGGCGATGTCGAGGACATAGAATCCCAGGCTGCCCATCGCGGTATAGGCGTATCTGCCACCCTTTTCGGGGGACACGGGCACTTCCATCGGCAGGCGGCCGCCGGTCCAGGAGGTCTGGTCGCCCGCCGATGGCCATTTGCGATAGGCCTCTTCCTCGCCCAGCCGCTGGCCCGGCACCCACCAGGTCGAGACCAGCCTGGGGTTCGCCGGATCCTCCATGTCGTAGATCATCTGCGCCGGCGAATAGAGCTGGTTGGAAAACTCCATATGCGTGAAGGTGTTGTCCGGCGCGCCCAGCATATAGGCGTATTTGCCGCCGTCATAATTGGGCACGTCGTAACCGCCGCCGCCCTGTTGCACGGTGGCCGAGGGATTGAGCACGTCCATGCTGCGTTCGGCCAGCAGCACCCATTCGGTCGGGCTTTTCAGTTCATAGACGCGGAAGCCGCGCAAACCAGGTGCCTCGAGCACATGGTTGATGACGCTGGGATCGCTGTATTTCTTGTCGTCGAGGCCGCCCTTCGAACGCGGCACCTCGAAGGTCTGGATCATGATCCATTTGCCGAGCTTCTTGTTGTACGCGATCGACGCGGCGCCGAACCACGAACCGTCCTTATATTCCTTGTTGAACACGGTCTTCAGGTTCGTCGGATCCGTGACGTCGTAGACGCGCACATATTGCCGGTAATAATGGAACATGTAGCGCCGGCCGTTCATGTCGACGAAGTGCTGCCAGGTGTGGCCGGGGCGGACGATGATGTCCCAATGCCCCAACACCTTCATGTTCTTGATGTAATCCTTCTGCTCGAGATGATCGAGGCTGCCCTTGACCGGATTGGGGCCGGCATAGGTGGTGGACGGCGCGGCTTCGGGGTGGATGAAGCGACCCGTCGCCGGATCCATGCCATAGGTCGCCGGATCGACCGGCTGGGGCGGGCCGCTCGCGATCGAGGCGGTGGAAACCAGGCATGATGCCAAGGCGAGAAGAGGGCGCAGCTTCATCCGATCATCCTTTCCTGTTCACCGGCGCTCAGCGATCGGTGTCGATCACCGCGACCGCCTGGATCTCGATCAGCATCACCGGATCGGCGAAGCCGGTGACGGTGATCGCGGCGCTGGCGGGAAAGTCGCTGCCGAATATCTCGGTGCGCAATTCGGTCATGCGCGTCGTATGGCGCACATCGACAAGGAACACCGTCATCGTCACGATATCGTTGAGCGTTCCGCCCGCCTCGGCGAGCGTCGCTTCGAGATTGCGGAAGGTCTGGTGGACCTGCGCGTCGAAATCGCCCGCCAGCGGATTTCCGGCATCGTCCTTTTGCCCGGTATGGCCGGCCAGCCAGATCGTGGTGCCGCCCCGCGTGATCACCGCTGGCGAGAAGGCCCGTGTCTTTTGCCACGTCCCGCGCACAAAGCTCTTCTCCATCCGTGTTCTCCACTCGCAATTCTGGCTTGGGACTCGCTCGAGTCCGTTCTCGCAATCGATTGCAGAGAAGCGTGGAGTCTGTCAATGTTCAAAAACATCGTTATTCGGGAAAGTGCGGCGTCGCGGTGATCCGCCGGACGCTGGCGGGAGGTTATGGGATGGCGAAAAGGACGGGGCAGGTCCGCGCAATCACCCTGAAGCAGGTCGCGGAGGCCGCGGGTGTCCACGCGTCGACAGTCTCGCGCGCGCTCAATCCCGCCACGCGTTCTATGGTGGTGCCTGATGTGGTGGAACGCGTCCTGGCGACCGCCAGTGCGCTGGGGTATCGGCCCAATCTGCTCGCCGCCGGTCTGCGGACGGGGCGCTCGCATCTGATCGGCGCGCTCGTGCCCGATATCGCCAACACCGTTTTCTCGCCGATCCTGAGCGGCGCGAGCGACCGGCTGGCGTCGGACGGCTATTCGATCGTCGTCGCCGATGTCGGCACCAATCCGGCGCGGCACCTGGAACTCGCGAACCAGCTCGTCGCGCGGCGCATCGACGGCTTCATCCTCGCGACCGTCAGTCGCGACGATCCCGTCGTCGATTTCTGCCTCGATCAGAATCTGCCGGCGGTGCTTGTGAACCGTGCGGAGGAACGCCGGCGCATCTCCGCAGTGGTGTCCGACGATACGCTGGGCATGCAATTGGCGGTCGATCACCTTGTCGAACTGGGCCATGCGCGGATCGGCCATCTCGCGGGGCCGGAGGGGGTTTCGACGGGCTTTCTGCGGCGCAAGGGCTTCTACGATGCGCTGGAAGTGCACGGCCTGCCCGTCGGGGCTTACCCGTGCGAGCCCGCAGGTGCCTATAATCGTGAGGAAGGCGCGAAGGCTGCGCGCCGGCTGCTCGATGCGGCGCCCGACATCACCGCAATCGTCGCTGCGAACGATCTGCTGGCGCTGGGCGCCTATGATGTCGCGGCGGAACGCGGCCTGTCGGTGCCGGGCGATCTCTCGATCGTGGGGCATAACGATATGCCTTTGGTCGACATGGTCGCGCCGCCGCTCACCACCGTGCGGATCAGCCATCGCGAAATCGGCCGCGCCGCCGCCGATCTGCTATTGCAGCAACTCACCGGCGGCGAAAGTTCGACGCGCAACGTGGTACTCGCACCCACGCTGATCGTCCGTGGATCGACGGCCCCACCGCGCCTGCGGCGCAAGGTGGGTTAGATTTAATCCGTCCGATTTGCAGCACTCGTCATTGCGAGCGAAGCGCGGCAATCCAGATGGCGCCGCAACATTGGATTGCCGCGGGGCTTCACCCCTCGCAACGACGATACAAGGGTAGTGGATCGACCTTAATTCAAAACCGACTCGCGGATCGTTTCGTCGATAAAGGCCGTCGTATCGGCCGCCGCGATCGCGTGCCCGCCATAGCGTCTGCGCAGATCGAGTACCGCTTCGGCGCCCGCGCGATCGATCTCCAGCGAGCGCGTCAGAGCATCGGGCGAGTGGACCAGCAGTTCATAGGCCCTGTCCGCGAGCCGCGCATCGAGCCGGGGCATGTTCTCTCGCAGCAGTCGCACTGCATCCGCGCGGTTCGCCGGATTGGCGAGCCAGGCCAGCGCATCGTGCATGGCGCAGATGAACGCCGCCAGCGTCGCCCGGTTGGCCTGCGCCCAGCCGCGCCGTGCGGCGCCGACGATTCCCTGATAGGGGCCGATGACATCGCGCGCGCGCCGAAGCGGAATGCATCCCGCTTCGGCCGCGATCATGTCGAGCGGGCTGTTGAGCAATGTCGAGGCCTGCCGCTTCGCGATCAGCGCGTCCAGCCGTTGCGCGCCGCCGCCCACCGCCTCCAGGCGATAATCGTCCATGCCCAGCCCCGCATCGGCCAGCAGCGCGCGCAATACGAAGGCGAAGCCTGTGGTCAGTGCGTCGACCGCGATGGTCTGGTCGCGCAGCGCCTCGATACTGTCGAAAGCCGGCGCGCCGATCAGACTGAGCAGGCCGTTGTCGAAGCCCGCAAAGGCGAAGAAATCGGGCGTTTCAGACAGGGAAGCCGCGCCATGTCCCTCGGCATAGGCGATGACATTGTCGAACGCGGTCAGCGCGATCTGCGCGGCACCGTCGAACAGGTCGCGCGCCATCTGCGCCGATCCGGGTGTGACCGACAGCCGGACGTCGAGCCCTTGCGCCGCGAACAGGCCGTGCTGTTGCGCGATCCACAAGGGCCAGTTGGAGGCGCCGGCAAAGATCACGACGTCGAGTCGGGTCATGCGATGCGCTCCGCGGCTGCGTCATTCTCCATCGCCAGCAGAATCGTCGCGGGCAGGGCCGAACGATTGACGACGGCGCGGTCCGTGCCCGGCGCGATCCGGCAGGAATCCCATCGATCGAGCGTCACTTTTTCCCCCTGGCTGGTCATTTCCACACTGCCTTCGAGCACGACATAGACTTTTTCCAGCGGCGATGTGCTGGCGGCAATGCCACCGCCCGGTTCGATGATCGAAATGGCGAACCACATGGCGCGCGACGGCCCCGCATCCTTGCCCTGGATGCGCAGGCAGCGCATCGCGACATGGCCAGGCGCCTGATATTCCCGCGCCTCGGCGAAACGCGTCACGTGCATCACACCACTCATCGCGGCACGATCACCACGCGCTCGCGATCCGAACGCATCACCTTGGCATAGGCGATCGCCGCCTCCTCCAGGCTGTGCATGCCGTCCGGCTTCACCGTGAAGGGGCGAAGCGCACCGGATTCGAAATGCGGCGCCAGTTCGGTCAGGCAGGCCACGGTCGCGCGGGTATCGAGCGCGAGCGTGTCGATCCCCAGATACTGATGCTGGCCACGATAGAATTGCAGGATGTCGAAGGGGACGACGCGATCGATCGTACCGATCAGGATCTGACGCCCACGACGCGCAAGCCCGTCGGCGGCGGCCTGCATATAGGGGCTGCCGACCGTGTTGTAGATCAGCGATGCGCCCTGTCCATCGGTCAGGTCGCGGATCGCGGCGCCGACATCGGCGGCGCTCGAATTGATCATCTCGACTTCGGCATTGGCGTGGCCGACATAGGTTTCGTCGCGTCGCGTGACGCCGATCGCGCGTGCGCCAAGCATCGTCACCATCTGCATCGCGGCCTGGCCGACCTTGCCATTGGCGCCCAGAATCACCACGGCCTCCCCGCGCACGGGCAGGCCGGCGCGTTTCAATCCCTCCCAGGCGGTGACGAAGGGCACGCCTGCGGCGCCCGCCTCGATCAGCGAGATATTCTCGGGCTTGCGGGCGATGCAGTCGCCGTCGAGGACCAGATGCGTGGCATGCGATCCGTCGCGGCGGATGCCGAGATCGCCGCTTGATCCCCAGACCTCCGCGCCGATCAGCTCGCGTGGGCCATCGACGATCCGACCCGCGAAATCGCGCCCCGGCGTGCGCGGCCATACCGCATAGGGCATCATGCCGATCGCCGCCTTTACGTCGCTGGGATTAACCGCCGCGCAAGCCACCTCGATGATGATCTGGCTTTCGCTGTCGCGCTGCGGCGCACCGTTCTCGATCACCGGAGACAGGCCCTCGACCGTTTCCGCCTTGCTCAGAAGGCGCAGCCTGCGCGACTGGCTGCAATCGGTTGTCATAAAAATCGTCTCCTTCTGTCGGTTCGGTTCTGCACAAAGGTCGCGCAACCCTCGAGTTTCAGCCAGATTTCGGCGTGTGGCGCTATATTCGCTCCACATTCCAGCACCGGCTAAAGTGCATTTTGCATTTTTCGTTTGCATCTTCTGCAATCGATTGTAAAGTCATTCTTGTTCGAGGCGTTCCAGCGTCATGTGCCATTCGGTCGAATGACGGTACTCGATGATAAGAAAATTACGTGACACCCGCAGGAGGCGGGGCCTGAGCAAGGGAGGCGGGGCATTGTCCGACCAGATTGAATTGGATCAGGGCGAATCGCAGCCACACGCCGTCACCGATGCAGTGCTGCGTTCGCTCGCGGGAACTGGCGATGCGCGTCTCCGTCATATCTCCGAAGCGATCACATCGCATCTGCACGATTTCGTTCGCGAGACCGGCCTGACGCGTGAAGAGCTCGATATCGGGCTCGCCTTCCTCAACGCCGTAGGCCAGGCGACGACCGCCACCCATAATGAGGCAATCCTGCTGGCCGACGTCTTCGGCCTGACCACGCTCGCCTGTCATGGCGAAGAAGGGCGGGGGAGCGACGAAGCTCTGCTGGGCCCGTTCTGGCGGATGAACTCACCGGTGACGTCCAATGGCGGCTCGATCGTGCGATCGCTGACGCCCGGCCACCCACTCATCGTCGCCGGGCGGATCGTCGATCCGGATGGCGCACCGATCGCCGATGTCGAAGTCGATGTGTGGCAGGCTTCTCCCTGCGGACTCTACGAGAATCAGGATACGGCGCAGGCGGAAATGAATCTGCGCGGCAAGTTCCGCACCGATGACGATGGCGTCTTCGTGTTCGAGAGCATCATGCCCGCCGGATATCCGGTGCCGACCCATGGGCCGGTCGGCCGGTTGCTCGAGCTTCAGGGCCGTCACCCGTTCCGTCCGGCACACATCCATTTCCTCGCCTGGAAGCCGGGATACAGGACGCTGATCACGCAGATCTTCGTCCAGGACGACGAGCATCTGGGCAGCGATGTCGTTTTCGGCGTGAACGACAATCTGGTCGGCACTTACGAACGGTCCGGGGACGAAGAGGGGGCACGCTTCAGCCTGAAGCGGACATTCACCATGCATGCGGGGGAATCGCGGCTTCCGCATCCCCCGATCGATTGAGGGCGATCTGATGGCTAACGGACTTCAGGGCAGGACGGCGGTGATCATCGGCGGCAACGGCGCGATCGGCGCCGCGACCGCCGCAGTGCTCGCCGATGCCGGCGCCCGCATCGTGCTCGTCGATCGCGAGGGCGAAGCGGATCGCACCCGGATGCAGGCGACATTGGCCGCATTGTCCGGCACGGGACATGGCATCGCCACCGCCGATATTCTCGATCACGCCTCGCTCACCCGATTGCGGGATGCCGTTGCAATCGATTGTGAGGATGTGAGCATCCTGATCAACGCCGCAGGTTTCACGAAGCCCGTCGTCCATGCCGACCTCGAGGCGCTCGACGACGCGCTGATCGACGAGATATTCCGCGTGAACTGGCGCGCCCAGTTCGCCACGATCCGCGCCTTCGCGCCTCTGCTCAAGGCATCGGGCGACGGCCTGGTCGTTTCGCTGTCCTCGATTGCCGCGTTCACAGCGGTCGGATCGAACATCGCCTATTGCGCGGCCAAGGCGGGGATCGACGTCATGACCAAGGCGCTGGCGCGGTCGCTCGCGCCCGAGGTCCGCGTGCTCGCGGTTTCGCCGGGCGTCGTCGACACCGCGTTCGTGCCGGGGCGCGGCGCCGATTTCAACGCGCGGGTGGAAGCGAGCACGCCGCTCGGCCGCATCGCCACCCCGCACGACATTGCCGACGCGATCCTCGCCTGTGCCACCCACCTCCGTTACTCGACCGGACATATCGTCCAGGTCGATGGCGGGCGGGCGCTGTAGGAGGGAGCTGGATGTTCCCGATCAACAATCCCGTCGTGCTGACTTGCGCGATCACGGGCAATCTGACGACACCCGAACAGACGCCGCATCTTCCGGTCACGCCCACACAGATCGCGCAGTCCGCCATCGAAGCCGCCGATGCCGGGGCAGCCGTCGCTCATATCCATGTCCGCCACCCCGAAACGGGGATGCCGTCGATGGAGATCGCCCATTATCGCGAGGTGGTCGATCGCATCCGCGATGCCCGACCCGAGCTGATCATCAACCTGACGACGGGGCCGGGCGGCCGCTTCGTCCCGTCGCAGGACGAGCCCCATGTCGCCGCGGCAGGTACCACCCTGTTGCCGCCGGAGGCGCGTGTCGAACATGTCGCGCTGCTGCGCCCGGACATCTGCACGCTCGATCTCAACACGATGAATTCGGGTGCGGCAGTGGTGATCAACACGCCCGGCAATGTCCGGCGGATGGCGGCGGTCATTCGCGCAGCCGGCGTGAAGCCGGAGATCGAGTTGTTCGATTCGGGCGACATCGCGCTGCTGCACGATCTCATCAAGGACGGGACGCTCGATCCCGCGCCTTTGTGTTCGATCGTGACGGGCGTGCGCTACGGTTTCCAGCCGAGTGCTCAGACCGCACTCTATGCATCGGGATTGCTTCCGGCGGGATCGCTCTGGGCAGCGTTTGGTATCGGCCGCGCGGCATTTCCGATGGTCGCGCAATCGGTGCTTGCCGGCGGGCACGCCCGCATCGGCCTCGAAGACACCGTGTATCTCGATCGGGGAGTCCTCGCTCCGTCGAACGCCGCGCTGGTCATCAAGGCGCGGCGGATCGTCGAGGACATGGGCAGCCATCTGGCGGACTGCGCTACGGCGCGCCGCCTGCTGGGCCTTGGGGGAGGAATCGCTCCCTCCATTTCAAACAAGAAACCACGGGGATAAGGGAGACTAGCGGTGAAAAACGGTAGCAGAATCATATTCGGCCTGTTGGCGGCGTCCGGCCTGACGGTTCCGGCGGTTGCACAGACGGAGCCGCAGCCCGCCGAAGAGACTGGCGGGCTTGAGGAGATTGTCGTCACGGCGCAGAAGACGCGGGACAATCTGCAGACCGTACCGCTGTCGCTGACGGCTTTCACTGGCGACAGCCTCACCCGATCCAACATCGAAAACGTCAAGGATCTGGCGGCGCGCACGCCCAGCCTGAACGTCGACACCTTCTCGCCCGGCCAGCCGCGCTATTTCATCCGCGGCATCGGCGGAACGGCGGCGGGCTCGGCGCGTGACGCGGCGGTCGGCGTCTTCGTCGATGAGGTCTATATGGGCCGCCCGTCGATGACGAGCACCGACTTCGTCGATATCGATCGCGTCGAGATCCTGCGCGGGCCGCAGGGCACCTTGTTCGGCCGCAACGTCGTCGGCGGTGCACTGTCCTATTTCACACGCAAGCCCGACGACACATTCCGCGCCCAGGCCGCGCTGACCGTCGGCAATTACGACAAGATCGACGGCAGCTTCGCGGTCAGCGGTCCGCTGTCGGAGGGGGTCGCCGCCAAGCTTTCCTTCTCGTCACGCAATCATGGCGGTTACGCCTTCAACGAAACCACCGGCAGGGACATCGAGACCGAGCATTCCAATGCGGTCCGGTCCGCGTTGCGTTTCCAGCCGGGCGAGGGCGTCGATATCCAGTTGAACGCTGATTATTCGAAGCTGACCGGAACCGGGAATTGGTGGCATCTGCTGCGCGAGGGGCCGAATTCTATCGGCAAGGCCAATGCCGATCCCCGGCGCGGGCGCAATTACACCGATGACGGCTTCAACCGGATCCGCAACGGCGGCGTCAGCCTCAATGCGCGGTTCGATTCCCCGATAGGCGAGATCGCGTCGATCACCGCCTATCGCGAATCGAAGCTGCGCACGCGCGCCAACACCACCGGACTGTTCGTCGCTGAACTGACCGATCCCAACCGCAATCAATATCACCACACATTGTTCATCCAGGAGGATGACACCGATTCGAAGCAATTCTCGCAGGAGCTTCGGCTTGCCAGCGATATTTCGGACCGGCTGAGCTCGGTGGTCGGCATCTACTATTTCCACGAGAAGGTCGATACGACCAACATCACCGACTATCGTTTCCTGCGCTTCAATTCGCAGGGCCGCCGTCGCTTCGATGCCAGCAACACCACCGATTCCTATGCGGCCTTCGCCAATCTCGCCTGGGAAGTGACCGATCGCCTGAAGTTGCGCGGCGGCCTGCGCTGGAGCCGCGACGAAAAGGATCATGTCGTCGTCGCCGGCGGCAACAACTACACCCCCTATCGCAGCGGCGGTGTGATCGTGCCCGGCTTCACCGCGCCCGGCCGGGCGGCGTGGAGTGCGCTCACGCCAGCTTTCTCGGTCAATTTCCAGGCGACGCCGACCAAGTTCATCTACGCCTCGGTCTCGCGCGGTTTCAAGAGCGGCGGCTTCAGCGACACCGAAGTCGAGCGGCTGAGCGCGATGGAGCCTTTCGATCCGGAATTCGCCTGGAATTACGAAGTCGGCCTCAAGAGCGAATGGCTCGATCGCAGGCTGCGCTTCAACGCTTCGCTCTTCTACACCGACTATACCGACCTGCAGGTCACGGTGATTCGCCAGGTCGATCCCAATTTCCCACCCTTCGGCGTCACCGGCAATGCCGGCAAGGTCGTGATCAAAGGCGCGGAGCTGGAGATCAACGCTGTTCCGGTCGAGGGTTGGAACCTCTACGGCACCTATGCCTATACCGATTCCAACATCAAGGAACTGATCAGCGGCACGGCGAACCTGCGCGGCAATCGCCTGCCGCGTGCGCCCAAGCATAAATTCTCGATCGGCACATCCTATTCGGTCGATGTGCGGGACAAGGTGCGGATCACCGGGCGTGCCGAATATACCTACAGCTCCAACTTCTATTCCTCGATCCTCAATTCCCCGGTCGACCAGATCCCCAATCTGAAGAATCTGGATCTGGGGCTGTCCTTCTCCACGCCCGACGACAAATGGTCGCTCGAACTGTGGGGCAAGAACGTCACCGACCGGCTGAACATCAACACCATCTCCGAAGTCCCGCCGCTCGACGGCTATGCGCAGTTCCAGCCGCCGCGTACCTACGGTGCGACGCTGCGGTTCCGCTACTGAGCGATGCGGACCCGGCCGGGCGCGTCCTGCGCCCGACCATATGAAAAGAAACGGGTTGTGGAGGGTGCAAGTGAAAAAGTGGCTCGCTCTGTCGATGAGCGTGACGGCCCTGGCGGGAAGCCCCGCATCGGCTGAAACACGGCAATTCTCGGTCGACGAAGGCACGAACTTCGCGGCAGCGCTGTCGCCGGACGGCAAGGATATCGTCATCGATCTGCAGGGCGAGCTGCGCATCCTCCCGGCGGCGGGCGGCCCGGCGCGTCTGGCCGTCAACCTGCCCGACGAGGCGCGACTGCCCGCCTGGTCGCCCGACGGTCGCTGGATCGCCTTCCAGCATTTCTCCGCAGGGCAATGGCGGATCTTCGTGATGGCCCGCGACGGCACCGGCCTGCGCCAGCTCACCAACGGCGCCGCCGACGATCGCGAGCCCGTCTGGGCGCCGGACGGCCGTTCGATCTTGTTCAGCTCCGATCGTGCGGGCAATTTCGATATCTGGCGGGTCGGTCTGGACGGCGGTGCGCCCGAACAGGTGACGACATCGTCGGCCGAGGAATATTTCCCCGCCATCTCGAAAAGCGGGCGGCTGGCATTCGTGTCCGCCGGCAAGGACGGCCGCAGCCTGGTCGTGCACGAGAATGGCGAAGATTGGGTGATCCTGTCGTCGAAGGACGAACTGGTCGGCCCGAACTGGAACGCCGCGGGCGACCGGCTCGCCTATGTCGAATATCGCGAGATCTACGAGGGGCGCGATGCCGGCCTGAGCGTGCTCAACCTCGTCGATCCGGCGACGGGCGAGGTGGCGCGCGGCAGCGCTTTGCGCGAGGACGTGTTCGTCGGCCGGCCGCAATGGGCGCCGGACGGGCAGCTCTTCTATACCGCCGACGGCAAGATCCGCCTCCGCCGAGATGCGCGGGCGCGCGACATTCCCTTCACCGCGCAATTCACGGTCGAGCGCCCGGCGCCCTATCGCTTCAAGCGCCAGGATCTCCGGTCGGCGGCGGCGCAGCCGGCCAAGGGTATCATGGCGCCGGTGGTCTCGCCCGATGGACGCCAGATCGCCTTTGTCGCGTTGGGCGATATCTGGCTGCTCACCATCGGCAAGGCCGAGCCCGAAAAACTGACCGACGATCCCTGGGTCGATATCGACCCGGCCTGGTCGCCCGACGGAAGCAAGCTCGCTTTCGTGTCGGACCGGCGCGGCACGGGCACGATGGACGTCTATGTGCGCGACATGAAGACGGGTCGCGAGGAGCGGGTGAGCGACACCGCCGAAAGCCTGACCGCGCCCGCCTTCTCCCCCGACGGCAAGAGCCTGGCGGTGACCATGCTCAATCATGGCGACTGGCACGCCAACACGCTCCACGTCCTCGATCTCGCGACGCATGGCTTGCGCAAGCTCGACGATCCGCAATTCAAGCCCAGCGGGCCGCGCTGGCTGCCCGATGGCAGCGCGATCGCCTCGGTCGCGCTCGACTATATTTCCAAGCGCTATCGCAAGGGGCTGAACGAGGTCCGCATGGTGCCGCTCGACGGTTCGCCCGCGCGTTTCGTCAGCCCCACACCGGGCGTCGCGCTCGGCATCCGTTCGGCGAACGGCATCACCTGGTCGCCCGACGGTCGCCAGGCCGCCTTCGTCGAGGACGGGACGCTATGGTCGGTCGCGACGTCGCCCGATGGCGGCTTCATCGGTACGCCACGGCGATTGACCGGCGATGTCGCCGATTATCCGAGCTGGACCGGGGATTCGAGATCGATCGTTTTTGCATCGGTCGACAAGCTCAGGCGCCTGAACATCGACGACGGATCGATCGAAGAGATTCCGTTGACGCTGAACTGGGCGCCGCGTCGCGCCAAGGGGCGCAAGGTGATCCGCGCCGGACGTCTGTTCGATGCGGTCGCGAGCGGTTATCGCACCGATGTCGATATCCTTGTCGAAGACAATGTCATCAAGGAGATCGTCCCGCGCCGCGAACGCTGGGACGATGCCGAGATCGTCGATGCCTCGGACAAGACGGTGATCCCCGGCCTGTTCGAGAATCACATCCATAATTTCATCATCAACGGCGAGATCACCGGCCGCGTCGCTCTGTCCTACGGCATTACCGCGATCCGCGAGCCCGGCACCGAGCCGAGCGAGGGGCGCGAGTCCAAGGAAGCCTGGGCAAGCGGGCGCCGCGTCGGGCCGCGGCTGTTCACCACCGGGCTGATCGAGGGCGGGCGGGTCTATTATCCGATGTCCTTCCCGGTGCGCTCGCCCGCCGCGCTGGAACTGGAGCTCGATCGCGCGGCGCGCTTCGACGTCGATTTCATCAAGACCTATGAGCAACTCGATGCGCCCTTCCTCAAGCGCACCATCGAATTCGCGCATGGGCTGGGCATTCCCGTCACCTCGCACGATGCCTATCCGGCGGCACGCTTCGGCGTCGACGCGGTCGAGCATCTCGGCGCGCGCGACCGTGCATCGATCGGCGACCGGCAGTCGGCGCTCGGCAACATCTACAAGGACGTCGTGCAGATCTACGCCCAGTCGGGCATGGCGGTGGTGCCGACCGCGATCGGCGGTTCGATGCGCACCGGCGGCTATTATCTGCAGCAGGCGGGGCGCTCGATGCTCGATCTGCCGCAGATGCGGCTGCTGCCCGAACGTTTCCGCAATTCACCGCAGATCGCGGGCGCGGTCGTACCGGGCAAGTCGACGTTCGATCCGAAGCTGCTCGCGGATTCGACGGGCGCGCTTCGCACGCTGATCGCCGCAGGCGTGCCGATACCGACGGGCACCGATACCGCTTTTTACAATATCGGTTTCGGCGTGTTCGGAGAGCTTTGCTATTATGTCGATGCCGGGCTGACACCGGCGCAGGCGATCCGCCAGGCGACGATCGAATCCGCGAAACTCAACCATGTCGAGGATCTGCTCGGCTCGATCGAGCCGGGCAAGCTGGCGGACATGGTGATCCTCTCGGGCGATCCGCTCGCCCGCATCACCGATCTCGTCAACGTGTCCGCCGTCGTTCGGGACGGGGAACTCTACACACTCGACCGGCTGCTGGCCGGACCGCGCTGAAGGGGGCGATGATGCGCAAGACATTCAAGCTGCTGCTGCCGAGCCTGATCGCGATGGCGGCGTGCCCCGCACTGGCCAGGCCGGTTTCGTTCGAAGCCCGCGAAGGCACCAATTTCGCGGTCGCGGCGTCGCTCGATCGTTCGGCGATCGCGCTCGACCTGCAGGGGCGGATCTGGGTGCTGCCGTTCAAGGGTGGCACCGCCCGGCCGATCACGCCGGTGATGGACGAGGCGCGCTTCGCCGCCTGGTCGCCCGACGGTAAATGGCTCGCCTATCAATATTATCGTGACGGCGGCTGGCACATCTGGATCAGCCGTCCCGACGGCAGCGACCAGCGCCAGCTAACCTTCGGCACCAGCGACGATCGTGAGCCGCGCTGGAGCGCCGACGGCCGCGCGATCCTGTTCGGATCGGATCGCGCCGACGGCTTCGACATCTGGCGCGTCGATGTGGCGACCGGTGTTATCGCCAAATACAGCCCGGCGTCGAGCGATCCCGCGCGCGAGGAATATTATCCTGATGCCTCGCCCGATGGCCGCAGCATCGCCTATATCGCCGCTGTCGGCCGCGGGCAGAGCCTGGTGGTCGAGACCGATGGCCAGGCACGCACGCTGCTGACGGTCGAGGGCGACGATCTCGCCTTGCCGCGCTGGAGCGGCGATGGCGCGCGCATCGCCATCAACCGCTACAATGAGGATCGCGCCGAAAGCGCGCTCCAGATCGTCGATGTCGCGACCGGTGCGATCGTACGCGGTGACGATGCCCGTGAGGACCTGTTTCCGACCGGGGCCTCCTGGCTGGACGGCGATCGGCTCGCTTACGCTGCCGACGGGCGGATCAAGATTCGCCGTATCGGCGGCGATGCCTCGGTCGTGCCCTTCCGCGCGCGCTTCGACGTGGTGTCGCGGCCCGACCATCCCAAGCGCCGTTTCGATCTGAGCGCGACGGGACCGCGGGCGGTGAAAGGCATCATGCGTCCGCGCGTGTCGCCCGACGGCAAGGCGATCCTCTTCACCGCGCTCGGCGATCTGTGGCAGCTCGATATCGGCAATCCCAAACCCCGCAAGCTGACCGACGATGCCTATCTCGACGTCGATCCCGCCTGGTCGCCTGACGGCCGGACGATCGCCTATCTGTCCGATCGCCGCGGCGTCGGGACGACCGATCTCTATCTGCGCGATGTCGCGACGGGCAAGGAACGCCGGCTCACCGAAACCTCGGACGATCTGATGCAGCCCGTCTGGTCCCCGGACGGCAGGAGCATCGCGGTGTTCATGCGCGACGCCAATGACTGGCATGCCGCGCGGCTTCACATCGTCGATGCCGCGAAGGGCACGCTGCGCAAGGTCCATGATGGCCTGTTCCTGCCCTCCACGCCGACCTGGTCGCCCGACGGCAAGGCGATCGTCACGCTGGCGCTGCGCACGCCGGGCAAACGGTTCCGCAAGGGCTACAACCAGTTCATGACGATCGACGTCGCGACCGGTGCGACGCGCTTCTCGACGCCCGACAAGAGCCGGTCGGTCTCCGCGCGTAGCCAGACCGCACCCGCCTGGTCGCCCGATGGCGGCAGGATTGCCTATCTGCACCAGGGTGTGTTGTGGACGGTGGCGGTCGATGCGCGCGGCGACATGGTCGAGGCGCCGGTGCAACTGACGCGCGACTATGCCAGC
The DNA here is from genome assembly GCA_030148625.1 of Sphingobium sp. The sequence goes on from JASBTC010000326.1 coordinate 18,347, forward strand.
TATCCCAGCTGGAGCGGGGATTCTCGATCGATCGTCTATCTCGACGGCACCGCGTTCAAACGCATCTCGCTCGTCGACGGCGCGATCGAGAATATCCCGTTCGAGCTGAGCTGGAGCCGGAAGGCGGAGGCGCAGCGCACCGTCATCCAGGCCGGGCGCGTGTTCGACGCGGTCAGCGCGGGGTATCGCCGCGATGTCGATATCGTGATCGACGACAACCGGATCACCGAGATCGTGCCGCGCCGCGCCGATTGGCCGGGCGCACGCATCGTCGACGCGGTGGGCAAGACCGTCATTCCTGGCCTGATCCAGACGCATGTCCATCATTTCGTCAGCGACGGGGAGGGGCCTGGACGGACCTGGCTGTCGTTCGGCGTCACCTCGGTCCGCGAGCCGGGGGCCGAGCCATATGAGGCGCTGGAACGGCGCGAGGCCTGGGCCAGCGGCCGCCGCCTCGGGCCACGCCAATTCTATTCGGTGATCCTGGAGGGCGACCGGCTTTACTACTGGATGAATATCGGCGTCGGGCCCGACGCGCAGCTCGACATGGAATTGCAGCGCGCGCTGACGCTCGATTACGATTTCATCAAAACCTATGAGACGATGACGCACGAGGTTCAGCGCCGCATCGTCGATTTCTCGCATCGCAACGGTCTGATGGTCGCCTCGCATGAGCTCTATCCCGCCGCGACCCTCGGCGTCGATGCGATCGAACATATGGGCACGCGCGATCGGATGCAGTTCGCCGATCGCATCTCGATGCACAATCGCGCCTATGACGATGTCGTGAAGCTCATGACATCGTCGGGCATGTATATCAGCCCGACTTCGGGCGGACGGCTGCCGGGAACCAGCTTCACTTACCAGATGCGCAAGCTGCCTGGGCTGCTCGACCTGCCTCAGCTCAAGGCGTTCCCGCCGCGCTATATCTCGGCCTATAAGCGCGCGATGGCCTATTTCGAAAAGGCGCATGGCGATCGTGCGGCAGAGGCTGCGCGCGACGAACTCGCGACGCTCAAGACCTTCAGCGATCGGGGCGTCGTCATCGGCGCTGGCACTGACGGCGGCACAGTCAGCTATGGTTTTGGCGAGATCGCGGAGGTCATGCATCTTGCCGAGGCCTATGGCGCGGAAAAGGCGCTGCGCTCGGCAACCATCGAGGGCGCGCGCATCCTGGGCGCCGATGCGCAGCTCGGCACGATCGAACCGGGCAAGCTCGCCGATCTGGTGGTGATCGACGGCGATCCGCTCGCCGATATCCGCGACCTGCTCAAAGTCGACACGGTCATTCGCGATGGGCAGCCAATTGCGCTTGCCGAATTGCTGGCCAAGCCCGGAGCCGAAGCGAAATGACGACCGGCACACCATCCACCCTCGACGTGGTCGAGGCCATCGATGCCGCCCCGATCGGTGCCCTGCAGATCCGGGTTTTCCTGCTCTGCGCACTGGTCGCGATGCTCGACGGCTTCGACACCCAGTCGATCGCCTTCGTCGTACCGGTGATCGCGTCCGATTGGGGGATCGACGGCAGGACTTTTGGTCCCGTCTTCAGCGCCGCTCTTGCCGGATTGATGATCGGTCAACTGGTTCTCAGCCGGCTTTCAGACCGGATCGGGCGGCGCAAGACGATCATCCTGAGCACCGCCATCTTCGGCGCGCTGACACTGGCGACCGCCTTTGCCCAGGATTGGTGGACCTTGCTGACATTGCGCTTTCTGGCGGGCCTCGGGCTGGGCGGCGCGATTCCGAACATCATGGCCATGACGTCCGAATTCGCGCCGCGCCGTGTGCGGTCGATGATGATTGCCACTGCCTTTGGCGGCTTCCCATTGGGCGCAGTGCTTGGCGGGTTTCTGAGCATCCGGCTGATCGGTGATTTCGGCTGGGAGGCGGTTTTCATCGCGGGCGGGGCCGCGCCATTGCTGTTGGTGCCGATATTGCTGTGGCTGCTTCCGGAATCGCCTCGCTTCCTGCTGCGGAGCGACACCGAAGAACACGCGTTGCGACGGGTGATGGACGCGATCCGTCCCGGTGGCGTAGCGCCTGGAACGCGTTTTGTCGCGGACGAGCCGGTCGTGTCGCATTCGGGGTTCGCCGCGCTTTTCCGCGACGGACGCGCGTTGAGCACGTCGCTGTTATGGGCGGTGTTCTTCATGAGCCTGCTCATCATCTATTTCCTGATGAGCTGGCTGCCGTTGATCGTGAAGGAGCGGGGGCTGCCAATCGACATGGCCATAACGGCGGCGATTGCTCTCAACCTTGGCGGCGCGTTCGGCGGTGTCGTGCTGGGCCGGATGATCGATCAATTCGCGCCATATGCCGTGCTGGCCGTCGCCTATGTCGTCGGCGCGGCTGCGATCGTCGCGCTCGGCGCCTCGGGGGCGGTCGCCACGCTGATCCTGCCGATCGCCTTTGTCGCCGGCTTTTGCACGATCGGAACGCAGACCGGACTGAGCGCCTTCACGACGAACCTCTATCCCACCGATCTGCGGTCGACCGGGATCGGCACCGCGCTGGCGGTGGGGCGTATCGGCTCGATCGTGGGGCCAACCGCGGGCGGTGCGCTGATGGCGGCGGGCAGGCCCGTCGGCGAAGTGTTCATGGTGGTCGCGGTGCCGCCGATCTTCGCCGCGCTCATCCTGCTCGTTTTCGGGCTAGCGCTGCGCCGCCGTGAATGCGCCGCGACATAGGGGCAGCTTTACCCTTCGATCGTCACCGTCGCGGGATGATGCTTGTCGAGATGCCGCTTGATGATCCGCAGGTTTTTCGTGTTCGAGCGGAATAGGAAGTCGAACAGATCGCCTGCGACGGGGATGGCGCCGAGCAATGTATCGATGCCGACATTGGCCGCCATCCGCGTGAGCTGAAGCTTCGACACGCCCAGATTGCGGGCTTCCCAGACGATCCAGGCGCCCAGCGCCGCGGTCAGCACGTCACCGACGATCG
>JASBTC010000329.1 GCA_030148625.1 Sphingobium sp.
GTTCCGCCAGCTGGTATAGCCAGGTGGCGGTGACGGATGAAGGGAGGTCGAGCGCCTCCAGGGATTCGGTGACGTTCATGGACGATCATCCTCGGTGTCGCGCGCGGCATGCGGGAATGGCGCTAGCGTGTCACCGGGTGACTCGCGGTATTGGCGAGGATGGAGTGATGCCTGCTCCGGCCGGCCCAAAGGCATGTGCTGAGAATCGTCATTCCCAAGCGATGGTCGGGGAGACAGGATTCGAACCTGCGACCCCCTGGTCCCAAACCAGGTGCGCTACCAGCCTGCGCCACTCCCCGACGCGATAGCCCTTAGCAACCTCAATCGGTTCTGCGAAGGGCCTGAATGATCAATAAAGCAAGTGTCGGTTTGTTACGCCTGACGGGCCCTGGAGCCGTGGCCGCATACTGGTGGGCCCGGAGGGATTCGAACCCCCAACCTAGCCGTTATGAGCGGCCAGCTCTACCATTGAGCTACAGGCCCCCAAGGTGTGGAGCCGCGATAGCGGAGCGTCCGGCACCATGGCAAGAGGGGAGCATCCGCTGTTTCTCTGATCAATTGGTAGACAATAAAAAACGGGCGATCCGTATCCGGACCGCCCGTTCTTTTCGCATCCACCCGCCGAAGCGGGCAGGCACTGAATTAGGAAGCGCTCGCCGCGACGTTCGCAGCAGCGTTGTCGACCGCATTCGCGGCGTCTTCCGCAACGTTCGCAGCGCCATTGGCGGCGTCAAGCGTCAGGTTGCCAGCGGCATCCTCGAGGTTGTCGGCAGCGGCATCGACGTTCTCGACAGCGTTCTCGACGGCGTTCTCAGCAGGCTTGTCGCAGGCGGCCAGGGTCATCAGGCCGGCGGCAGCGAGAACGAAAGACATTTTCTTCATTCGGTTTGCTCCCATAGCATTTGTCGCGGCCGGCCCGAACGCCGTCGCGAGCCGACCCAAATAACGATGAATCCTGCACGGTCAACGACAAATTGAGGATTAACGGTTAACGGGCCCGAGTTCTTCGGGTGCATTGGCAACGATCGACAGCATTGCGGTCCATGCCGCGACGTTCTGTCGCAGTTGTTCCGGATCGACCTTGTCGAGCGTATCGTCGGGTGTGTGATGCACGTCGAAATAGCGGGTTCCGTCCTGTTCGAGGTCGATCACGGGCACGCCGGCACGCACCAGCGGCGCGATGTCCGCCCCGCCGCCGGCGGGGGCCTGGTTGCGTCCGATGCCCAGCGGCGCGAGTGCGATTGCCAGCCGGTCCGCAACCGGCTTCGCGGCATCGGGCAGCTTCACCGCGAATCGCCAGACGCGGTCCGCGCCGAAGTCCGATTCGGCGGTCAGGGCATGGCGCTCGTCCTTGCGGCGCGCGAAATAATCGGGACCACCGCAGCCGCCCACTTCCTCCGCACCGAACCAGACGACGCGGATCGTGCGGCGCGGCTGGCCGGCATCCATGATCCGCTTCGCCGCCGCAGTGGTGATGCCCAGGCCCGACGCGTCGTCGATAGCACCGGTGGCGAGATCCCAGCTGTCGAGATGGCCGCCGATCGTGATGATTCCCGCATCGGGATCGCTCCCCGGCACTTCGGCGACCACATTGCCCGACTGTCCCTTCTCGGCGCGGCTGGGGGTCAGTAGCAGCTTCATCCGTACCGGCTTTGCGCGTGCGAAGATGCGTTCCAGATTCTCGGCGTCGGGGATCGAGAGGGCGGCGGCCGGAATCGGCTTCGTACCCTCGGGGAACACGGTGCCACCGGTATGCGGATTGCGGTGATAATCGGTACCGATCGAGCGGATGATGATGCCGACCGCGCCCTTGTTCGCGGCGATCGCGGGGCCGTTGCGGCGCAATCTGCCGAAATAGCCGTAGCTCGACCCGTCCTGCGTCCGTTTCATCGCATGGCTGACAAAGGCGATCTTGCCCTTGAGGCTGCCGGCCGGCGCCGCTTCCAGATCGGCGAGAGTTGGAAAATAGACGAGCTCCGCCTCGATGCCGCTGGCTGGCGTGGCGCCGCTATTGCCCAGCGCGGTGATGGCGAGTTTCGCGGGAAAGGGGGCAAGGATCGATCCGCTTTCCGCGCCGCGCGTCCAGACTGGCATCTCGCACATCTCGATCCGGACATTGCGGAAACCCAGTGCTTCGAGTTTCGCCTTGCCCCAGATGCGGGCGCGTTCCTCGGCCTCGGTGCCGGCCTGGCGCGGGCCGATTTCGGTCGTCAGCCCTTCGGTGATGTCCCAGGCGACATCGTCCTTGAGCGCGGCATCGCGGAGTGTTGCGGCATCATTCGAGGCGGCGGACGCGAGCGAAGGGGCGGCAAGTGCCAGCAGGATCAGCTTTTTCATGGACTTGTTTCGTAACTCCCCACTTCCGATATGCAAGTGCGCCGGAGCATCGCGCGGAAAGGCCTGTCCTCGCGCAGGCGGGGATGGGTACCGGTTTTCCGCAGAAAGCGATGCGACAACAAATAATGAGAGCAGCCTGCTCTGGCGGCGTTTGCCAAGCGTTTTTGCCTCCGCTAGGGCTGCCCGCGAAATTCAGCCACATCTATCCGACGGAGTCCCGCGCCGATGGCCGCACAATATGCTTATGTCATGAAGGGGATGACCAAGAGCTTCCCCGGGGCCCAGAAGCCTGTCCTCAGCAACATCAACATCCAGTTCTACCAGGGCTCCAAGATCGGCATCGTCGGCCCCAATGGCGCGGGCAAGTCGACGCTGATCAAGATCATGGCCGGCATCGACACCGACTTCACGGGCGAGGCCTGGCCGGGCGAGAACATCACCGTCGGTTATCTGGCGCAGGAACCGCAGCTCGACCCCACCAAGACCGTGCTCGAGAACGTCAAGGACGGCGCGCGCGAGACTGCCGACCTCGTCGATCGTTTCAACGAGATTTCGAACCTGATGGCGGATCCGCCCGAAGATGTGGATTTCGATGCGCTGCTGACCGAGATGGGCGAGCTGCAGGAAAAGATCGACGTGGTCGATGGGTGGACGCTCGACAACCAGCTCGAAATTGCGATGGAGGCACTGCGCTGCCCGCCCGGCGACTGGTCGGTGGAAAATCTTTCGGGCGGCGAGAAGCGCCGGATCGCGCTCACGCGGCTGCTGATCCAGAAACCGGACATCCTGCTGCTCGACGAGCCGACCAACCATCTCGACGCCGAAAGTGTCGACTGGCTGGAGAACCATCTGAAGGAATATGCGGGTGCGGTGCTGATGATCACCCACGATCGCTACTTTCTCGACAATGTGGTCGGCTGGATCCTCGAGCTCGATCGCGGGAAATATTTCCCCTATGAAGGTAATTATTCGACCTATCTCGAAAAGAAGGCGAAGCGTCTGGAGCAGGAGGATCGCGAGGACGCCGGGCGTCAGAAGGCGATCAAGGAAGAGCTGGAATGGATCCGGCAGGGACCCAAGGGCCGCCAGACCAAGTCGAAGGCGCGTATCTCCAAGTTCGACCAGCTCGTCGCCGCGCAGGAGAATCGTACGCCGGGCAAGGCGCAGATCGTCATCCAGGTGCCTGAGCGCCTCGGCGGGAAGGTGATCGAGGTCAACGGTGTTTCCAAGGCCTATGGCGACAAGCTGCTGTTCGAGGATCTCTCCTTCACCCTGCCAGCGGGCGGCATCGTCGGCGTGATCGGGCCCAACGGCGCCGGCAAGTCGACATTGTTCAAGCTGATCACCGGCCAGGAAACGCCCGATACCGGCAAGATCGATATCGGTGAGACCGTTCGTCTGGGCTATGTCGACCAGAGCCGTGACCATCTCGAAGGATCGAAGAACGTCTGGGAAGAGATTTCGGACGGTCTCGACTACATGAAGGTCAACGGCCACGATCAGTCGACGCGTGCCTATGTCGGCGCGTTCAACTTCAAGGGGCAGGACCAGCAGAAGAATGTCGGCAAGCTCTCGGGCGGCGAGCGCAACCGCGTTCATATGGCCAAGATGCTCAAGCGCGGCGGCAATGTGCTGCTGCTCGACGAACCGACCAACGATCTCGACGTCGAGACGCTGCGCGCGCTTGAGGATGCGATCGAGAATTTCGCGGGTTGCGCGGTGGTGATCAGCCACGATCGCTTCTTCCTCGATCGTCTCGCCACCCACATCCTCGCCTTTGAGGGCAACAGCCATGTCGAATGGTTCGAGGGCAATTTCGGGGCCTATGAGGAAGACAAGCGCCGCCGCCTGGGCGATGCTGCCGACCGCCCGACCGCGCTGGCGTACAAGAAGCTGACCCGCTAAAGCATCGCGCGTGGCGGGGCGCGTGGACATGGGGCGGGGAGACGGGAAGGCAGGGCTCAGGCCGGCCTGGATCGTCTGCCTGCTCGTCGCGCTCGCACCCGCCATCATGGCGGTGACGACCTGGACACCGGACGGCTATTTTTCCGTCCCGCTCTATTTCTGGCGCTTCCTCGCACCACCGGTCATCGCGATCGAACTGACGGCGATCGCGGTCGCCTGGGCCTCGGGATACCGTCCATTGGCGACGATCCTGAGTTTGCCCGGTTGGATCGCCGCGTTGCTTGGCCTGCTCGTCGCGATCGATGTCGGCGATGCGCTGCTCGTCGCCACGGATCGCAACGCGGCGATGATGCGTAGCGCGATGACGCTCGTCCATCTGTTGTTCGGCTTCGCCGTCGCCCATCTTCTGCGGGTGCGCGGTTTCGAGAATTTTCGCGCGCTCTGGTGGTCGCTGCTGGGTGGAACCGTGCTCTACATCGCGATCATGATCGCGTTCGTCTTTTCCATAGCGCAGCCGTTGCGCTTCGACTGGCTGCATTTCGGACTGGGCGTGGTCAATATTCGCCATGCCGGCTTCTACGTGGTGGTCGGTGCCGCGCTGGCGTTCGGCATCGCCGCCACCGAGCAACGCCCGCGCCTTTACTGGCTGGCCGTCGCTGCAGCTACATTGTGCTGCGCCGAACTTTTCTGGTCAGGATCGCGGGCGCCCTTGCTCTCGCTGCTCGCGGCCAGCATGGTCGGCACCGTGCTTATCCCCGCGCTCCGGACGGTGCGGCTGCCGATCGCGCTGGTGACCGCTTATGCCGGTGGGGGAGCTCTCTCATTGCTGCACACGCCTCCACTGAAGAATTATGGGCTGTTCCGTATGGTGTTGGCCGGCTCGGAGGCGACCGCGAACGGCATGACCAGTGGCCGCGTCGACCTGTGGGGCGGCAGCTTGAAGGCGTTCATGGCGCGCCCGATCTTCGGATATGGGGAGGCTCAGTTCATCACCGTCGTGCCCGAAGCGCAGGCGATCTATTACCATCCGCACAACATATTGCTGCAGAGCCTCGTCCAATGGGGAGCGGTCGGCACGTTGCTCTTCGCGGTCCTGGCCGCAACGCTCTGGTGGTGCCTGTTCCGAGGTACGCGTCGGGTGGGCGCTCAAGCCGTGCCGGCGTTTCTCGCGATCAACACGTTCGCGGTCTATGCGATGTTCGATGGGGTATTGTTCTTCGTCTATCCGATGATGATCCTGGCATTTCTGCTTGCCGTCGGGTTCGCCGCGACGAGGTTCAGTCCAGCGTCTGCCTGAAGCGCGCAAGCGCGACTGCCGCCGCCACGGCGACGAAGGCGACGATCCCGGCAATATCCACCCACATGTCGGCAGCGCCATTGCCCTTGAGCATGATGCCGCGGACGATGCGCAGGAAATGCGTAAGCGGCAGTATTTCGCCGATCCATTGCGCCCAGTCGGGCATGCCGCGAAACGGGAACATGAAGCCTGAGAGCAGGATGTTGGGCAGGAAGAACAGGAACGTCATCTGCACCGCCTGGAGCTGATTCTGCGCGACGGTGGAGAAGGTGTAGCCGACCGCGAGATTCGCGAGCACGAACAGGGTGGTGAGCGCCGCGAGCAATATCATGCTGCCTTCGATCGGCACGCCGAACAGGAAGCGTGCGGCGGTCACGATCAGAACCGCCTGGAAGAAGCCGACCGCGACGAAGGGCAGGATCTTGCCGAGCATGATCTCCGCGGGACGGATCGGCATCGACAACAGGCTTTCCATGGTGCCGCGCTCGATCTCCCGCGTGACCGCGAGCGAAGTGAACATCATCATCGTCATGGTCAGAACGATGCCGAGCAGGCCGGGCACGATGTTGAGCTGGGTGCGACCCGTAGGATTGTAGCGGCGATGGACGACCAACTCGAAAGGGTCGGGGGCGGCGCGGACCATGGTATCCGGCCCGCGTAATTCGCGACGAAGGGCGGTTTTCGTTATGCCCTGAAGCGCGGCGACGGCATTGCCCGATGCGGATGGATCGGTGGCGTCCGCCGTCACCAGCAATTGCGGCATATCGCCACGGCGGAGATCGCGTTCGAAATTGGCTGGAATTTCGATCGCGAACTGGACGCGGCCCGATGCGAGCAGCGCATCCAGCTCGCGCTGGGTCCGCACCACGCGCGCAATGTCGAAATAGCCGCTGTTCGAAAGGCCTGCGACCACCGCGCGACTGAGCGGGCCATTGTCGCGGCCATAAACGGCGGTGGGCAGATGCTTGGGATCGGTGTTGATTGCGTAGCCGAACAGCAGCAACTGCATGATCGGCACCGCGATCATCATGCCGAAAGTCAGCCGGTCTCGCCGCATCTGCGAGACTTCCTTCACTGTCATCGCCCAGACGCGCTGCCAGAAACCGGGAGATGCGAGGATGCGGGAAAGGGCGGCAAGACGGGTGGTCATTGGAAATTGTCCGTCGCTTCGCCCATCAGGTGGATGAACACGTCTTCGAGCGTCGGTTCGCCGCGACGCGCGGTGATGCCGGCTTCCTTGGCGATCGACTGGACGGCGGCATCGAGTTTTGCCCGATCGATGCCCGAAACGTGAAGCGCGGTCCCGAACGGTGCGACCATCTCGACACCGTCCATCGCTCTCAGCCGCTTAGCCACCGCGTCGAGACCCGTGCCGCCGACCGTCCAGGTCGACAGGCCGACCTGCGCAATCACGTCGTCGGTGGTGCCGGTCGCGAGCAGGTCGCCATAAGCGAGATAGGCGATACGATGGCAGCGCTCGGCCTCATCCATATAATGGGTAGAGACCAGCACGGTGATGCCTTCGGCGGACAGTGCGTAAATCTCGTCCCAGAATTCGCGGCGCGCGCGCGGATCGACGCCCGCCGTCGGTTCATCGAGCAGCAGCAGTTTCGGATCCGGCAGGATGCAGGCGCCAAGCGCCAGACGCTGTTTCCAGCCGCCCGAAAGCTGGCCGGCAAGCTGATCCGACCGGCCCTCCAGTCCCAGCCGCTCGATCGCCTTGCGCGCGGCGCCGCGTGGATCGGGCACGCCATGGACGCGCGCGACGAACTCCAGATTCTCGCGGATCGACAGGTCGGTATAGAGGCTGAAGCGCTGGGTCATGTAGCCGATCGAGCGCTTGATCGCTTCACGGTCGGTGAAGATGTCATGGCCGAGGCACGTGCCGCGTCCGCTGTCGGGCGTCAGCAGGCCGCAGATCATGCGGATCGTGGTGGTCTTGCCCGATCCGTTGGGCCCGAGAAAGCCGTAGATCGTGCCGGTCGGCACTTGCATCGACAGATCCTTCACGACGGTGCGGCCACCGAAGGATTTGGTCAGATGTTCGACGTCGATAGCGAGATCGGGCGTTGCCGTCATTTGAAGCGGACATCGATCGGCTGGCCGGCCGCCAGCCGACCGGTATCGCCCAGCGGCACCGCCTCGATCAGATAGACCAGCCGCTCACGGTCGCCGCGCGAAAGAATGACGGGCGGGGTGAATTCGGCATCGCGCGAGACGAAGGCGATGCGCGCTGTCAGTCCAGCCGGGCAGGAATCGCATGAGACCGAAACGGTGCGCCCGACCTTGGCCTCCGCCAGCCGGGTCTCGGAGACGAAGAAACGTACCCTGAGGCGTTCGGGCGGCAGCAGGGCGATCACCGGCTGACCGATGCCGACGACTTCGCCTGCGCGGAAATAGACCTGTTCGACACTGCCCGAGGCCGGCGCTGCGACGCGGAATCGGCTCAGGCTGACATGGGCGCCGCGTCGGGCGGCGCGGGCCTGGACGAGTGCCGCCTCGGCCGCCCGGATCTGACCGGTGCGCGAGACCTGTTCACCCTGGGTGACGCGGCCGCGTGCTTCGGCGAGCGCCGCCGTGTCGCGATCGCGCGCCGCGCGCGCGGCATCGAGCCGGGCCTTCGAAACGAAGCCACGGCCGGCAAGCGCGCTGTTCCGTTCGAAATCACGCTGGGACAGAATGGCGGCGGCCTGTGCCTGTCGGATCGCCTGTTGAAGTACGGCGAGATCGGCGGGGCGCTGAATCGGCGCGAGCGTATCGGCAAGCTGTGCGTCGGCCTGGGCTACCTGCGCGCCGGCCTGGTCGGCCTGGGCCCGGGATTCGGTATCGTCGATCTCGAACAGGGGCTGGCCGACCTTCACCGCACCGCCTTCCTCGACCGAGAGATTGCTGATCCGCCCCGCGCGCTCGGCGCCGACGAACAGAAGCTGTGCCTCCATATAGCCGGTGAAGGGCTTCTCTTCGCGCTGGCCGCATCCTGACAGCGCGAGCGCCAGCACGACCGGGATCGCGGCCATTGGCAGGGGTGTCGCGCGCAAGGTCATGCTGGACTCACTATTGACTGACTGGTTGGTCAATAGCATAATGTGGATCATGTGCAAGAGTGGTGCGAGATGAGCGAAGGCGTGCGCAGGCGGCGCAAGGAAGCGCGTCCGGGCGAGATCGTCGACGCTGCGCGCGACGAGTTTGTCGCCAAGGGCTTCAGCGAGGCGCGGATCGACGACATCGCGGCGCGCGCGGGCGTCTCCAAAGGGCTGGTCTATGTCTATTTCCCGTCGAAGGAGGCGCTGTTCGAGGCGGTGATCCGCTCGGCCGTGCTGCCGATCATCGATCAGGCGGCGGCCCTGATCGCCGCCGACCAGACCACGCCTGCGCCGGATCAGCTTCGCATGGCGATCGGCACATTCTATCGCGAACTGGTCGGCACCGATCGCCGCCGGCTGATCCACATGATCATTGCCGAAGGGCCGCGTTTTCCCGAGATGGCGCGTTTCTATCACACCGAGGTGCTGAGCAAGGGCAAGGCTGCACTGCGCGCACTGATCGAACGCGGCATTGCGCGTGGCGAATTCAGGGCCGGGGCGCTTTCGCGTTACCCTGAGATCCTGATCGGCCCGGCGATGATCGCGGCGGTGTGGAAGCTGCTGTTCGAGCCCTATGAATCGATCGATCTCGACGCCTATCGGGACGCGCATATCGATACGATGCTGCGGGCGCTGGCCGCGTGAACCGAGCCAACTCCTCTCTCGGAAGCGGGAGGGGGAAAGTCGATCCCATCTCGGCCGTTCCCGTTTGCGGTCCCGCACTCTAGTCTTCCCGGCAATATAGGGGAGATTCGCATGAAGCGTCGTACGTTCATCGCCGGCGTGCCCGCCGCCGCAGTCGCGCTGTCGCTGAACGACGCCGTGTCGGCGCAATCGGCACCAGTCGCCGCACAGCCCGGATTCCAGCCACAGGGTGCGGAAGACTATGCGCGGTCCGACGTCCATGCCGGCGACCGGCCCGTCGGCGCCAGCTTCGCGTCGCGGTCGACGGTCTATGGTCGTTCGGGCGCGGCGGGATCGTCGCATCCGCTGGCGACGCTGGCGGCGATCGAGATATTGAAAAAGGGTGGATCGGCGGTCGACGCGGCGATCGCGATGAACGCGTGCCTCGGTTTTCTTGAACCCACCGCTTGCGGGATCGGTGGCGACGTTTTCGCGATGCTTTGGGACCCTGCGCAGAAAAAGGTCGTCGGCATTGCTGGCTCGGGTCGGTCGCCACGTTCGCTCAGCCTGGAAACCGCACGATCGCGCGCGAAGGATGGTGCCTTGCCTGCCTATGGTGCGGTGACCGTATCGGTGCCGGGAGCGGTCGATGGCTGGTGGACGCTGCACCAGCGCTACGGCAAGCTCAAATGGGCCGAATTGTTCGAGCCCGCGATCGCCTATGCCAGCGAAGGCGTGCCCGTGCCTGAGGTGATCAGCCATTACATGCGGCGCGGCATGGCCAATTTCGTCAAGCCGGGGCGCGGCATCGAGGAAGTCGAGAACGCGAAGAAGACTTTCGGTACGGGCCCGGGGGTGGGGGAGATATTCCGCAATCCCGATCTCGCGCGCACCTATCGCCTGATCGCGCAAGGGGGGCGGGACGCATTCTACCAGGGAGCGATCGCCGATACGATCGATGCCTATTTCAAGCGGATCGGCGGCTGGCTGTCCAAAGCCGATCTTGCCGCGCACAAAGCCGAGTGGTCGCAGCCCTATGCCACCGACTATCGCGGCGTCACCGTCCATGCGCTGGGCGCCAACACCCAGGGTATCGCGACCTTGCAGATGCTCAACATGATCGAACATTTCGACATGCGCGGCGCCGGCTTCCAGTCGGCGCGATCGATCCATATCCAGGCGGAGGCCAAGCGCCTCGCTTACGAGGATCGCGCCCGATACTACGCCGATCCGAATTTCTCCAAGGTGCCGGGCGAATGGCTGGTGTCGAAGGAATACGCCGCCGAGCGCGCGAAGCTGATCAACCCCGGCCGGATCAATCAGAAGGTCGATCCGGGCAGGGCGCCGAGCCGTGGCGACACCACCTATTTCACCGTTGCGGACGCGTCGGGCATGATGGTGTCGATGATCCAGTCCAATTTCCGCGGCATGGGATCGGGGCTCGTCGCCGATGGACTGGGCTTCATGTTCCAGGATCGCGGCCAGCTTTTTTCGCTGCAGTCGGGCCATCCCAATATCTACGCGCCCGGCAAGCGCCCGTTCCAGACGATCATTCCAGGCTTTGCGACCAAAGGCGATGCGCCATGGCTGTCCTTCGGGGTGATGGGCGGCGATATGCAGCCCCAGGGCCAAGCGCAGATCATCGTCAATCGCGTCGATTACGGGCTCGATGCACAGGCGGCCGGCGATTCACCGCGCTGGCACCACGAAGGTTCATCGCAAAGCATGGGCGAGGATTCACCCGGGCTCGGGCCAACAGGGATATTGCGCCTCGAAAGCGGTGTGCCCGATACGACGCGCAAGGCGCTCGTCGATATGGGCTGGGTGATGGCCGAATCCGATGGTGGCTTCGGGCGCTACCAATGCGTCGAGCATCGCATGAGCGGCAGCGAGCGTGTCTATGCTGCGGCCAGCGAGATGCGGGCCGACGGGCTGGCGCTCGCTTATTAGGGTCCAGACCCATTATTTATGAGGTCGTGATGGTATCAGATCGGGATGAGCCGCCAGGAGGAGCGCGCAGGGCGTGGCATCGCCACATCCAAGCGTTCCGACGCCGCGGATCGCCCGATATGATACCACCCTTCGGGCGAGGGAGAATTGGGCCCCTGGCGTCGTTGCTCGATTGCCGGATAGCGATGCTATCCGGCGCATTCGCGCCTAGCCATGAGCCCAATTCTCCCTCGTTACGGCCTCATAAATAATGGGTCTGGACCCTAAGGCCCGGTCGCTCCGGCCAGGCGGACGACATGCACGACCGGTCCGCTGCTCGACCCAGGAATGGGCTGGAATTCCGCGACGATATCGCCGCCGCGGATCAGCTGCTGATATTGCTCGAATTCGGGCCTGAAATGTGGATCGGTGCGGTAACGGCCATAGTGGCTGAATATCGCATAGTCGGTGCGGCAGGTGGGCAACAGTGCCGGATCGACATGGCCGAGATCGACCAAAGGCTTACTGGCGCGCAAACCCTCGACCTTCGAATAGCGTATGCGACCGCCAAGTGCTGCGCGCACGTCCACGCAGCCCGCGCGGCCAAGGGGAAACAGGAAGCGCCAGGGACCGTTGGTCAGGTCGAAGGCGGCGTCCTCGATCAGGATGCTGCTGCCGGCCGGCACATGGCCGCGTACCCAGGCCGATGCCATCTGTCGCGTGTCGTGGGTGCGTTCGCGCGCCTCGATCAGCGCGGTGTGGATCATCGGTATCGCCAGCAGCATGATCGCCGCCGGTTCGATCCAGGGCATCGAGTGCGCCATGCGTTGGCGCAGCCAGTCGGCTAGCCCGCACAGCGCGAATGCGGCGAGCAATACCAGGAAAGGCAGCAGCGGGACCAGCCAGCGCTCCCATCGCAGCGCTTGCAGGCAGATGATCGCCAGGAACAGGAGAAAGCCTGGCGCGACGGCGAAGGCGATCAGGCGATCACGCCATGCCGCCAGAACTGCCCCGGCCGCGACGAGCGCCAGCCCGATCGGCCCCATGGAGGTCAGCAGCGGGTGCCCGATATACCAGGCGAGATTGGCGAAGACGCCACCACCGGTGGCGCCGGGATGTTCCGGTCGCGCTTCGCCAGCAAGGTTGCGCAGCACCGTCGGATAATCGAGCAGCAGATAGGGTGAGGCGATCACCAGTGCCGCCGCCGCAGTCACGCCGAACAATGCCAGAAATCCGATCTGTCTGGCCGCATCGCTCCGGTCCCGCGCGATGCGCCACAGCCCGGCGCAGATAGGGGAGAGCGCGATCACCGCGCCAGGCCATTTGGTCGCGGTGGCGAGGCCCACGCAAATCCCGGCAAGCAGATAGGCGCGCCGTCTGCCAGTCTTTGCGATATCGATCGCGCAGAGCGCGCAGAGCAGCATGAACAGGCTCGCCTGCATGTCGGTGCGGATGATCTGCGAATATTCGATATGGACCGCGTTGACCGCAAGCAAAGCGGCGGCAGTGAGCCCCAGCCGCGTGCCGCCCAGCCGCCGGCCGAGCCGATAGGTCAGATAGACGCAGCCGATCGCGCACGCGGCGACGAACAGGCGTCCGGGCAGGAAGACGATGCCCGGATCGGCATAGAGCGCGCCGGCGATGGCATCGGCATCGGCGAACCTCCCGGTGGCGAGCCCGATTCCGCCGACGGCCAGGCAGATCAGCGCCAGGCAGTAGAGCGTGGTTGTGCCCGGATGACCGAACCAGCCCGGATTGAAGCTCTGGTTCCGGAGCATTTCGAACGCGGTCATCATGAACAGCGGTTCGTCCGGATCGTTGAGCGCCGGCAGGCCGAAACCGATGCCGTGCAGGCGCAACGCCGTCGCTACGCACAGGATCAGCAGCAACAGCAGCGGGGCGGACGTGATGCGGAGGCCGGCGATCCTCATGCTGATGCTCCGTTGCGGGCCGGGCGTGCCGACTCCGTCATGGTCGATGTGGCCCGTTGGTCCCTGATGCAGGAGTTGCAATGCGTACCGTGATATTGGCCGGCGGCTTGGGAAGCCGGCTGGGTGAAGAAACGGCCGTCCGGCCGAAGCCGATGGTCGAAGTCGGCGGCATGCCGATCCTGTGGCATATCATGAAGATCTATTCGGCCGCCGGATTCAACGATTTCGTGATCTGCCTTGGCTATAAGGGCTATCTGATCAAGGAGTATTTCGCGAACTACTTCCTCCATACCGCCGACGTCACGATCGATCTGCGCGGCGGTAACGGCATGGAAATCCATCATACCCGCAGCGAGCCATGGCGCATCACCCTGATCGAAACCGGGCCATCGACGATGACGGGCGGTCGGCTGGCGGCGATCCGCCCTTATCTCGAACCCGGTGAACCCTTTTGCTTCACCTATGGTGATGGCGTCGCCGACATCGATATCGCCGATCTTGTGCGTTTCCATAAGGCGCATGGGCTGCGCGCGACGATCACCTCGGTCTCGCCACCGGGGCGCTTCGGCGCACTCGAGTTCGATGAGGGACGCGTCGTCGATTTCCGCGAAAAGCCGGCCGGCGACGGCGGGCAGATCAACGGCGGCTTCTTTGTCGCCGATCCGTCGGTGCTCGATCTGATCGACGGACCGCAGACCGTATGGGAAGCCGAACCGCTCGAACGGCTCGCGCGCGGCGGTGAACTGATGGGTTATCGTCATGAGGGATTCTGGCAGCCGATGGATACGCTGCGCGACAAATTATATCTCGACGATCTCTGGAACAGCGGCGACGCCCCGTGGAAGCGCTGGTGAGCGATATGGGTGAATGGCGTGGCCGCCGCGTGCTGGTGACGGGGCATACCGGGTTCAAGGGCAGCTGGCTCAGCCTGTGGCTGCATGCGCTGGGCGCGAAGGTGACGGGTTTCGCGCTGCCGCCGCCAACGCAGCCGAGCCTGTTCGATGCGGCGCGGATCGGCGAGTTGATCGACCATGTCGAAGGCGATGTGCGCGATGCTGCGGCAATGCGCGCGGTGGTCGATCATGCGCGGCCGGAGGTGATCTTCCACCTGGCAGCCCAGCCGCTGGTCCGCCTGTCCTATGACGAGCCCGTCGAAACCTATGCGACCAACGTCATGGGCACGGTCCATCTGCTCGAAGCCGCGCGGACGGTGCCGGGCGTCGCGGCGGTGGTCTGCGTCACCAGCGACAAATGCTACGAGAACCGGGAGTGGATCTGGCCCTATCGCGAGAATGATCCGATGGGCGGGCACGATCCTTATAGCAGCTCCAAGGGGTGTGCCGAACTTGTCGTCGCGGCTTATCGCCAATCCTTCTTCCATCAGTCGGGCCCTGCGGTCGCTTCGGTGCGCGCCGGCAATGTCATCGGCGGCGGCGACTGGGCGGCAGATCGCCTGCTGCCCGATCTTGTTCGCGCGTTCGAAGCGGGCGTTGCGCCGCTGATTCGCTCGCCCGATGCGGTCAGGCCCTGGCAGCATGTGCTGGAGGCGCTGGGCGGCTATCTGCTGATCGCCGATCGGCTGCTGGTGGGAGAGGCGCAGTTCGCCGATGCCTGGAATTTCGGGCCCGACGACGACGATGCCCGGCCGGTGTCTTGGATCGTCGAGAGGATGCGCGCCGCCTGGGGTGATGGCGCCTTCGATCCCCAGGCCGATACGGGGTCGCGCCCGCATGAGGCCGGCCTGCTGCGGCTCGATTGCTCCAAGGCGCGCACGGCGCTGGGCTGGCGCCCCGCGCTGACGCTCGATCAAGCGCTCGACTGGATCGTTGCATGGCACAAAGCGACCGGCGTGGGAGACGATGCCCGGGCAGTCACACTCTCGCAGATCGCGGATTATGCTGCGGTCTCCAGGCTTTTCGAAACGCGTGCGGCCGCTGCCTGAACAGGTGCGGTCGCGATGGTGATGATGTTGCCGAGGCGCAGCCCGATCGCGCGCCGCGGCAATGGCAGGCGGTCGAGCTTGAGCCCGACCATCCACGCTGTCTGGCGGACAAGGAAGTCCAGGGGGAAATGGTTGACGCTGCGTTCGACGGCGATGTCGGCATAGCCGGCGCGCGTCAGCAATCCCTTCATCACCTGCGGATTGTAGAGTTCGGGATGCTGGAGGCAGAAGGGCGGCCAACGCACCCCCATCAGCGTCCGCAACAACGACCGTTCGTTGTGCGTGACGATCATCAATGTGCCGCCCGGGCGTAATTTCGAGCGAAGCTGTGCGAGCATCGCCAGCGGATCGAGCAGGTGGTCGAGGACATGCACCATCACCGCCAGTCCGATCGAAGCGTCGGGCACCGCAGACAGGTCGTCCATATCGGTGAGTAACGTGGTCGGTCGGTCGGCGGTCGCGGCGCGTAGGGCATCATGTGTCGCACGATTGGGCTCGAACAGCCAGAAATGGCCGAATTCGCCGGTTTGAGCCGCCTCGGCGGCGATATGACCAATGTCGGGCCCGATCTCGAGATAGCCGCCGCGAAGCCTGCCGCGCCTGGCGGCGAGATCGAAATAGCCGCGCTGTGTGGCGGCTATGGCATCGCTGGAGACGACCTCCATATTGGGTGCCATTTGTGAATAGAGGTCGGAGAGCTGCGTGCCGTCGAAAAAGACCGGTGCGTAAAGCAGGCCGCAACCGGTGCAGCGATGATAGGAGAAGAACAGCTTCTTCTTGAACAGGCCGGACCAGAAGGGGCGCAGCGCGTCGAGCGTCATCGCCTCGGCACGCTCGGTGCTGGACACTTCCTCATGTGCGGTGGTGGCGCCACAGATCGGGCACGCGCGGCGCGGGAAGTCGGTTCGAGTCATGTGCGGTCGCCTGTCGGTCTGAAGGTAACGCGGCTGTGCCAGAAATAGCTGCCCACGATCAGGATGGCGTTGAAGCCGAGTTGTGCGATGACGGGAGGCAGCCCAGCGGCCTCAACGAGCAAGGGCAGAGCGAGCCAGTTCGCGGCATAGTTGATGAGATAGAAGCTCGAAAAAGTACCGAATTCGCGCGCGACATTGCCGTTCGTGCGGAAGACGCCGAGCTTGTAGGTGGCAAAGGCGAAGCACAGGCTCACCGCCTGGGCGATGGCGAGCGCGATCATATAATGGGTGCGCAGCGCCGGCACGCTCCACAGCAGCAGCGGATAGATGGCGAGGCCGAACGCGGTGTTCATCGCGCCCGCGATCAGAAAGCGCAGCGGGCGCTTTCCGCCGCGAGTGAGCGTGTCGCGCAGCGTCATGCTTCGTCCAGCAGGTCGATCAGCATGTTTTCGCGAAGCACGTCGCGCGGCAGGAATGGGGAAAGATCCTCGAGCGCGGGTGAGGTGATCCGTCCGTCGGGATGCTGCGTCGCGCCGAGCTTCGGGGCAAAGGCGACATGCTCATCGACCACGATCTCGCACACCACCGGCCCGTCGGTCGCCAGTGCGGCGGCAATGGCGCCGGGCAGTTCGGCTTGGGTTTCCGCGCGATGATAGGCGAAGCCGAAGGCGCGTGCGACCTTGCCGAAATCGGGGAAGGTCACGTTGCTCTTGGGGCCGCCGCCAACCTCGACGCCGTTGAAGAAATTGCGATGCGTCTGGAAGATCGAGACATAGCCGTTATTGTTGAGCAGGAAGACCTTCACCGGCAGGTCGTAGCCCGCGATCGTCTGCATCTCCTGCAGGTTCATCATGATGCTGCCGTCGCCCGCGATACAAATGACGCGCTGCTGGTTGCCCGTCGCCGCGCACACGCCGATCGCGGCAGGCAGGTCGTAGCCCATCGTCGCGCAGCCGGAGTTGGTCCATAGCCGCTGGCCGCGCTTGATCTCCGCCACCTGGAAGCTGACGACGCAGGCGCTGCCATTGCCGGTGACGATGATGTCGTCCTCGTCCAGCGCGCCGAACAGCGCGTCCATCGCGACATAGGGATGCAGCGCGGGGCCATGGCTGCGATATTCGGGAAGCACGGTCGGAAAGCGCCGCACGCGTTCGCGTGCCCAGCCCAGCCATTCGGTTTGTGCTGATGTCGGGCCGTCATGATCGGCGGCCAGCAGTGCCGGGATCAGGTCGGCGAGATCGGCGACGACCGGCATGTCGGGGGAGACATTGGGTTTTTGAAGTTCGAGCGGATCGATATCGACCCAGATCTTGTACGCTTCGCGCGCGAAGCTTGACCAGTTGTAGCTCACCTGGCGGATGTTGAGCCGACTGCCCAGGATCAACAGCACGTCCGCGCTCTGCGTCACCATGTTGCCGCCGCGGTCGCCCACCGTGCCTGGCCGGCCGGCATAGAGCGGGTGATCGTTCCACAACGTGTCGTGCGCATTCCAGCCGGTGACGACGGGCACGCCCAGTCTCTCGATCAGCCGCAGGAAATCGGCATGGGCGCCGCTCAACCGGACGCCCGCACCCGCGAACACCACCGGCCGTTCGGCCCGGCGCAGTTTCTCCAGGATCGCATCCGCCGTCGTGGCCAGGTTGGTCTGTTTCCAGGGCTCGTCCAACTCGGCCGGGTCGAAACCGGGCAGCAGGTCGTCGGGATCGATCTTCGCTGCCTGGACGTCGAGCGGAATGTCCAGCCAGCATGGGCCCGGCCGGCCGCTTGTCGCCAGATACAGCGCCTTCTCCAGATGGTAGCGGATCGAGCGCGGAT